>CAKZML010000234.1 GCA_937128475.1 uncultured Chromatiales bacterium | reverse complement strand
GGGTGCCAATCATCCTGAGATAACAAGGCGCCGTTTGGACGCAGCCATTGGATGTCCGGCCATCCAATCCGGTTGCGACTGCGACCATGGCGGTACTCTTCCTGTCGAAGTAACGGTGTATTGCGGCGCAGGTGGATCAGCTCCCTGACCTGCTCCAGGAAACCCGGGTCACTGCCCATGCCCGACCAATCCAACCACCCCGTCTGGTTATCCTGGGCATAAGCGTTATTGTTGCCGGCCTGGGAATTCCCGAACTCATCACCGGCCAGTAACATGGGCGTACCCTGGGAGAACATCAAGGTAGCCAACATGTTCAGGCGCTGACGGCGCCGATGCCTGTTAACGCTCTCATCGTCACAGGGACCCTCAGCACCGTGGTTGGCGCTGAAATTATGCTGATGGCCATCACGATTATTCTCTCCATTGGCCTCGTTATGCTTCTCTGCATAGGAGACCAGGTCGTAAAGAGTAAAGCCGTCATGACTGGTCAGGAAATTGACGCTGGACCAGGGCTTGCGGGCCGAAGGTTCAAAGATCTCGGCCGATCCGTGCAGCCGCCCCGCAAACTCCCCGGCCAGCCCGTGGTCGCCGCGCCAGTAGCGACGTACGGAATCACGATAGCGATCATTCCATTCCGCCCAGCCCGATGGGAATGCTCCCAGGTGATACCCCCCGGGACCCGGATCCCAGGGCTCGGAAATTAATTTGGTATCGCGCAGAACCCGGTCACTGGAGATTTCTTTCAGCAGTGCATGATCGTGGTGGAATCCATCTGCCGAACGACCCAGCACCGTGGCCAGGTCGAAGCGGAAGCCATCCACACCCATCTCGGTAACCCAGTAGCGCAGACTGTTCAGCACCAGTTCCCGCAACCGTGGGTGGTCGGCATTCAGTGTATTTCCGCAGCCCGTGTCATTCACATAGCCACCAGGCTGGCCGGGCAGTGTCCGGTAATAGGCCAGGTTATCGATGCCACGAAAACTCAGGGTCGGGCCATCACCGCCTCCCTCGGCGGTGTGGTTGTACACCACATCCAGGATTACCTCGATGCCCGCGTCATGAATCCCATTGACCATATCGCGAAATTCCGCCACGGGATCGTCCCCGGCATAACGCGACTCGGGAGTAAAAAAGTTCAGCGAATTGTAGCCCCAGAAATTTCGTAGCCCGCGCCGGCCAAGGAACTGCTCATCAATAAAGGCATGTACCGGCAGCAGCTCCAGGGAGGTGATTCCCAGGGCCTTCAGATACGCCAGCACGTCCTTGTTACGCAGCCCGGCGAATCTCCCCCTGTCCTTTTCCGGGACAGCCGGATGCGCCATGCTAAAGCCACGCACATTGGCCTCGTAAATAATGCTTTCTTTCCACGGAATACCAGGCCCGGGTGCGGGCGCATCCCCGGGACCCGAGACCACAGACTTTGGTACGAAAGGCGCGCTATCCAGGCGGCTGGGACGATAGTTCCCGTCCTCACCGGTCAGCTCAAAATCAAATACTTCGTCTGACCAGGAAAACGCTCCGGAAAGTCGTCTGGCATAAGGGTCGATCAAGAGTTTCGCCGGATTACACCGCAAGCCCAGTTCAGGATCATAAGGTCCGTGCACCCGATAACCATATCGCTGACCAGGACCCAGCTCCGGCAGGTAACCATGCCAAACGCCGTCGGTACACTCCGTCAGCCGATAGTGACCCGCCGCCTGGCCGTGCTCATCAAACAGGCACAGCTCCACTGACTCGGCAACGCCGGAGTACAGCGCGAAATTGACTCCCTGTCCGTCCCAATGCGCTCCCAGCGGTGTTGGGCTGCCCGGCTGTATCATGAGCCGCCTGATGAAATCGGAGTGAGCTTCCAGATGTCCTTGTTGTAGTCATACATGGTCCGGTCTGTGGAGAATCTGCCGGATGCAGAACTATTCAGGATACTCAGTCGCGTCCAGCCATCCTGGTCCTTGTAGGCTGCTTCGACTTTTTGCTGGGCATCAACAAAGCTGCGGAAATCAGCAGCCGTAAACCAAGCATCCCCGGGGGCACGAATGCAGGCCACAACCGGATCGAGAATACCCTTTTCAAATCGATTGAACTGGCCACTCTCAATTAGCTGCATCACACGAGAGAAATCCTCGTCAGCCTCGATGATGGCCCTGGGATCATAGTTACCTCGCCGCTGATCGACTTCCTCAACCGTGAGTCCGAACAAGAAGAAGTTCTCCTCGCCCACCGCCTCGCGGATCTCCACATTGGCACCGTCCAGGGTGCCAATTGTCAGGGCGCCATTCATCATGAACTTCATGTTGCCAGTACCCGAGGCTTCCTTACCGGCAGTAGAAATCTGCTCGGACAATTCCGTCGCCGGACAAATGGTTTCCATGGCAGAGACGTTGTAATCGGGGAAATACACCAGTCGCAACTTACCGGCAGTAACCGGGTCTGCATTGATGACCCGGGCCACATTGTTGATGAACTTGATGATGGTCTTGGCCATCACATAGCCCGGAGCGGCCTTGCCACCAATAATGACGGCCCGCGGGACCAGGGAATCCCCCTCGCCACGCTTGATGCGGTCATAAAGGTGTACCACATGCAGCACATTCAGCAACTGGCGCTTGTACTCGTGTATGCGCTTGACCTGCACGTCGAACAACATATTCGTGTCCAGAACGATTCCGGTACGCTTCTTGACCAGGTTGGCCAGCCTGCGCTTGTTCCCCAGCTTGACCTCCCGCCAGGATTTGCGGAAGCCGTCATCCTCGGCCAACGGCCGCAATTTGCTCAGCTGTTCCAGGTCCGTGACCCAGCCATCGCCCAGTTGTGCATTGATCAGCGCCGACAGGGACGGGTTACATGCCGCCAGCCAGCGACGCTGGGTGACACCATTGGTCTTGTTATTGAATTTGTGGGGCCACAATTCGGAGAAGTCTCTGAACAGGCCCTCGCGCAGCAGGCGTGAATGCAAAGCCGCCACACCGTTTACCGAAAAGCTCCCGATCAACGCAAGATAGGCCATGCGTATCATCGGCTCATGGCCCTCTTCAATCAGCGACATCCGGGCAAGGCGATCATTGTCTCCCGGCCAGCGACGGCTGACCTCGGCGACAAAACGAGCGTTAATCTCGTAAATAATCTCCAGCACGCGGGGCAACAACCGACGGAACATATCCACCGACCAGCGCTCCAGCGCCTCGGGCAACAAAGTGTGATTGGTGTACGCCATGGTCTTGCTGGTGATGTCCCATGCCTCATCCCAGCCCAACTTGCATTCATCCAGCAACAGCCGCATCAACTCGGCCACCGACACTGCCGGGTGGGTGTCGTTGAGCTGGAAGCAATGCTTGTCGGCGAATTCGCTGAAGTCATCGCCGTGACTGTGTCGCCAGAGTCGAATCGCGTCTTGCAGACTGGCCGAGGCAAGAAAATATTGCTGGCGCAACCGCAGTTCCTGACCGTGCTCGGTGGCGTCGTTGGGGTACAACACCATGGTGATGTTTTCCGCCTCGTTCTTGGCAGCCACCGCCGTGGTATAGCTGCCGGCATTAAATTCACCCAGGTTAAATTCGTCCGTCGCAGCCGCCGACCACAAACGCAGGGTGTTTACCACCTCATTGCGGTAGCCGGGAATAGGAACATCAAACGGAATAGCCAGCACATCGCGGGTATCAACCCAGCGGAACCGACCCACGCCATCTAGATCGATGTAGTGCTCAGACCTGCCCCCAAAGGGTACTTTCACGACCAGTTCAGGTCGCTCGATTTCCCATGGGTAGCCATCACGCAGCCATGAATCAGGTTCTTCCAACTGATATCCGTCCTGGATTTTCTGATGGAACATGCCATATCGGTAGCGAATACCGTAACCGGTCACCGGCAGCTTCAACGTGGCGCAACTGTCCAGGAAACACGCGGCCAGTCGACCCAGGCCACCGTTACCCAGTCCTGCGTCTCGCTCGGCACCGGCCAGGTCCTCCATCTTCAGACCCAGTTCATTCATCGCCTCGGTGGCCTCACCGTCCAGGCCAAGGCTTAACAGGGCATTGCGCAACAAGCGTCCCATCAAGAATTCCAGGGACAGGTAACACACCCGACGGCTGTCATTTGCCTGGACGGTCTGGTTGGTGCGAACCCAGCGTTCGGTCAGCCGATCCCTGACGGTATGCACCAGCGCCTCGTAGGCAACCGGAGTATTTCCCTCCAGTTCGCTGCGGCCCAGCATGCGCGAAAAATAATGCACAAACTCCTGGGTAATCGCATCGCTATTCATTTCCAGGGGGGGCAACACCGGAAGCATTTTAGGACCGGTCTCGTTACCAGAACTCATTGCCAAATCTCCATTAAATCGTCTCCTCTGCTTCCAGAGGTTCAAGTATCAACGTAGCCAGTGGAGGCAGGGCCAGTACTAGCGACGCAGGCCGTCCATGGGTCCGCACGTTGACCGCCTCGGTTACACCTAGGTTGCCAACCCCGCTTCCGCCATAAATTTCGGAATCGGTATTCAACAACTCGCGATAGCGCCCGCCTACCGGCACACCAATATGGTGGTGGTGACGAACTACCGGGGTGAAATTGGATACGCACACAACGAAACGGCCGTCCCGTGCCCGGCGCATCCAGGACAAGACACTGTTGGCCTTGTCGTCGGCATCAAGCCATTCAAATCCCTCGGCGCGGAAGTCTATCTCGTGCAGTGCCGGGGTGCTCGAATAAATTGTGTTCAGGTCTCGAACCAGTCGTTGGGCGCCCTGGTGGCCCGGCTGCTCCAGCAGGTGCCAATCCAGTTCCCGGTCATGATTCCATTCCCGCTGCTGGGCCAACTCTGACCCCATAAACAACAGCTTCTTACCCGGGTGGCAGAACATGTTTGCATAGTAGGCACGCAAGTTGGCCAGCTTTTGCCAGTGATCGCCAGGCATCCGATCGAACAAGGAACCCTTACCATGGACCACCTCGTCATGAGACAAGGGCAGCACGAAATTCTCGCTGTAGGCATAGACCATGCTAAAGGTCATTTTTTCGTGGTGGAATCGGCGATGAACCGGGTCTTCATGCATGTAGGAAAGGCTGTCGTTCATCCAACCCATGTTCCACTTGTAGGTAAACCCAAGGCCGCCGTCATAGGTGGGCCGTGACACACCCGGCCAGGCAGTGGACTCCTCCGCGTAGGAGGTGGCGCCGTGGGCATGTACCGCTTCATTGAGCTTGCGAAGAAATGCCACCGCGGCGAGGTTCTCGTTGCCGCCATTCTCGTTAGGAACCCACTCGCCTTTTTTGCGTGAATAATCCAGGTAAAGCATAGACGCCACGGCATCCACCCGGATCGAGTCCACATGGAACTCCTCGATCCAGTACAAGGCGCTTCCAATGAGGTAATTGATCACCTCATTGCGCCCGTAATTGAATATCAGGGTGCCCCAGTCCGGGTGGGCGCCCTTTCGTGGATCCTCATGCTCGTACAACGCGGTTCCGTCAAAGCGTCCCAGCCCGTGGGTATCACGAGGGAAATGAGCCGGCACCCAGTCAACGATGACTGCGATTCCCGCCTGGTGGCAGCAATCGATGAAGTAGCGAAAATCATCCGGTTCGCCAAAGCGACAGGTGGGAGCAAACATGCCTATGGGTTGGTAGCCCCAGGAACCGCTGAACGGATGTTCCGACACCGGCAGCAATTCAATATGGGTGAAGCCCATGTCCACCACGTAATCCACCAACTCCCTGGCCAACTCACGGTAACTGAGTGAGCCCGAAGGATCCGATTCAGGTCGGCGCCAGGAACCCAGGTGAACCTCGTAAATACTCACCGGTTGATCCAGCCTGGGGCTGCTCGAGCGGGCAGCCATCCAGTCCTGGTCATTCCAGGCGTAAGCACTTTGATACACCACTGAGGCATTTCCCGGAGGCGGTTCGAAATACTGACCTATCGGGTCTGTTTTCGATGGAAGGAGATTTCCCTTCCCGTCGAGAATCTCGTACTTGTACAGGGTTCCGTGGCCAACATCGGGAACGAAGATTTCCCAGACACCGTTACCCGGATGCAGTCGCATCACATGGCGACGCCCGTCCCAGTCGTTGAAATCCCCCACCACGCTGACCCGCAGCGCATTGGGCGCCCAAACAGAAAATCGCGTGCCCTGGATTCCCTGCACCAGGACACACTGGGACCCCATGGCATTCCAGATATGCTGATGTGAGCCCTGGCCCAGCAAGTGCAAATCCAGCTCCCCCAATATGGAGGGGAACCGGTAGGGATCTTCTATGACCCGGGAGTTGCCATCGCCATAAACCACCTTGAAGCGATAGCGTCGTTTGCGTGTCGGCATGACAGCGCAAAACACGCCCTGCTCATGAACTCTTTGCATAGGCGCCAACTGCTTGCCCCCGGTATCCACCAGGGACACCTGGACAGCGCCAGGCTGAAAGCAGCGCACGATGCGTTCACCGGAATCCAGCCGATGTATACCCAGTAAGGCAAAGGGATTGTTGCAGTGGCCCCGGGCCAGCGCATCCAGCGCCTCGCCATGAACCCGTCGATCAGCGTCCAGGATGTCCATACAGATCCTCCTGGTATTGTCTGGCAGCCAAATCCCAGGTGAATCGTTGCTCGGCTGCCTGGTTGCGTATGCCCGCCCACTGCCTGGGAGTGGTCACTTTCAACGCCAGGGCCTCGGCCACCGTCTCAACAAAATTACCGGCTTTATCCCGGGACGAATCACCGTCGAACACAAACCCGGTCACCCCGTGCTGCACCGTATCCTTCAAGCCGCCTACCGCATGTACCACGCAAGGCTGGCCATTTCTCATCGCCAGCAACTGGCTGATCCCACAGGGCTCGAAGCTGCTGGGCATCAGGAACATATCCCCTGCCACGTACAAGAACTGGGACAGCGTCTCAGAATAGCCACAAAGATAAATCAGGTTGGATCGCCTGGCCGCACACTGGGCAACCTGCTGCTCCAGTTCACGGTCTCCGCTACCCAGCATGATGAACACGCCCTTATCACCCAGGGCGTCCAGTATGGCATCCAGTGCCGAGGACCCGTTGGGAGTCTCCTGTAGAAACAATTCCACTTTCTGGGCAGTCATGCGGCCTATGCTGGTAAGCACATTCGCCGGTCTGCCACCACGGTATGCATCCAGCTTGCCAGCCAATGCGCCCAGGTCCTCCCGGGACATGGCACCACTGTCATGCCAGTTGCCGGCCTCGGCCAGGATCGTATCCAGCAACTTGCTCCACTTGGGCGAAACTGCCGGCCGGGTTTCGTATTCACATCCGTTAATAATTCCCGTCAATCGAGAATCTGAATCCGCACGACGCAAATCCTGCTCCAGGCCTTCGCCCCCATGGAAGCCAATAACAGGATCATTGGCGTCAAGTATTTCCCTGGCATAGCTGGGTGACACCGTGTTCAGGTTTTCCGCCAGGCGAATGGCCAGGGCCATGGGGTTCACGCAGTCGTGGTATCGCGGATCGCCCACCTTCTCAAGGTCATAGGCCAGGCCGGGGAACCATGCTTCCAGTGAAGAGGAATCATGACGCAACGGCCTTATCCCCTGCAGCGCAAGATTGTGGATGGTGTACACAGTGTGAACCTGGCGCAGCCTGGACAAGGAGGGATCAAATTCCCTCAGGGCGAGATAAAGCGCCGCATGCCAATCATGCAGGTGCACCACATCAGGCAACTCTTCAGACTGTTGTACATAGTTAGCTACCGCCGCACACAGCAGGGCAAATTTTCCTGCATCGGTTGCGAACGGTCGGTCCGAGCCATCGTGACAATAAATCTTGCCAGGGCCCTGGGGAGAAAACAGGGGATGTTCCAGCACAAGGTGAGTAATGCGCGCATCAGGTCCGGACACTTGATACAGCGACACGGATTCCGACCTTCCTCCGAAGGGAATCGTCAGCTCCTGTAAGTGCTTACTGCCGGGAAGCTGGTGAAACATGCCGTAAGCAGGAGTGATCACCGTCGCCTCCCATCCCAGGTCGGCCAGTGCAGGAGGCAGTCCCTTCATGACATCACCCACACCTCCCACCTTACCCCTGGGAAGAGCACCGTTTTCGGCGGCGACCAACAGTATTCGCCTGGCTTTACTCTCAATCACAAAATTCTACCTGGTGAAGTGCAGCTGCTGACCCAGCATATCGGGGGTCACCAGGGTAATGCCGCTATCGGTGACCCTGAAACCACGGGCCCTGTCTTCGTCATGATCGACGCCGATTTGCGTACCGGCGGGCAGCACGGAACCCCGATCCAGGATGGCTCGATTAACCGTGCAGTTCTCACCGATTTCCACGTCGGTCAACACCACGGAATCATTCACGGTGGAATAGGAATGCACCTTGCAGTTGCTGAACAACACGGAATTTCTCACGCATGCACCCGAAACAATACAGCCGCCTGAAACCATTGACTGAATCGCCTCGCCGCGTCGACCAGGCTCATCAAATACAAACTTGGCCGGCGGCAGTTGCGCATGGTAGGTCTGTATCGGCCAGTACTTGTCATAGAGATTGAGCTGGGGAGAAACTGACACCAGTTCCATGTTGGCTTCCCAGAATGCATCCAGCGTTCCTACATCACGCCAGTAGGCCTGCTGGTCGGTCTTGGGATCTTTGAAAGGATAAGCAAATACGCGATATTTACTGATAATCGACGGAATAATGTCCCGTCCGAAATCATGACGCGACTCAGGCGTGTCGGCATCCTTGATGACCTGCTCATAAAGAAAATCCGTGTTAAACACGTAATTGCCCATGGAGGCCAGGCACACATCATCCCTGCCCGGCAGCGGCGTCGGGTGCTCGGGTTTCTCGTTAAACTCGAGAACCCGGCCGGTCTCGTCAACGGTCAACACGCCCAGGGCCCCTGCGGCCTCGGCAATCGGCACCTCAAGACAACACACCGTCATGTCCGAATCGTGTTCCACATGAGCGGCGATAAACGGACCGTAGTCCATCTTGTACACATGGTCGCCGGCGAGAATCAGCACATACATCGGATCGTGGGTGCGTATCACATCCAGGTTCTGGTAGATGGCATCGGCAGTACCCTGGTACCACTCTCCGCCCACTCGCTGGGATGCGGGCAGGATTTCCACAAACTCGCGATCACTGATCTGGTGCTTGGACCAACCCTGCACCAGGTGGCGAATCAGGGAATGTGCCTTGTACTGGGTAAGCACGCCGGTGCGGCGAATTCCCGAGTTGATCAAGTTGGACAAGGGGAAATCGATGATCCGGAACTTGCCGCCAAAATGCAGGGCAGGCTTCGCCCGCCACTGGGTCAGCTCATGCAGCCTGGACCCCTGGCCACCAGCAAGTATCAAGCCCAGAGTATGCCTGGTCAGTCGGCTGACGAATCGTGAATATTCGGAATGTTCTTCACTCATATGCTGTTTCTCCGGAATGCCGGGGTTCTGATTGGATCCATAATCAAACAGTATAAAGCGGTGCTGGCGCCCAGACAGCCAATAATTACCTGAATTGGGGAAAATGCCCGGGGGAACACCCCTGGCCATCTAGCCCGGGATCATCACCGGGCTGAGGAACTTCAAGCCTGGGGAGCCCTGCGCCCAGCGACGACCATATCCCTCACAGAGCTTTTCAGCGATGGGGACAGCTGATCAAAACTTAATCGCCAGCGCCAATTATCCTCGGAGGTGCCCGGGCGATTAAATCGCGACTCGGAACCCAATCCCAGGTAGTCCTGCATGGGCGCTATAGCCATTACGGCTTCGCTGGAGAAAGCCAGCCTGATTAAATCCTGGGAAATGGTCTCGGCGCTGCCGCCAGTATTTGCCAACACCACCCGCCGGGTATGCTCTATTTCCTCCGGGGAACGGTTGTCATCGGAGCTTCCCGTAAACCATCCTACCGTGGTGTCGTTATCGTGGGTGCCTGTGTAGCACACACTGTTTGAACCAATCGATTCTATCGAAAAGCTGTCGTTGCCCACTTCGAACTGGAGCACCCTCATGCCCGGAAACTGCTGGCGGTCGCGCAATGCTTCGACTTCGGGGGTAATCACACCCAGGTCTTCCGCCACGATGGGCAAGTCCCCGAGTTCGGCTTTCATCGTATTGAACAAGGCATCACCCGGGCCCATAACCCAGTCCCCTTTACGGGCCGTCTCAGCCCCAAAAGGCACTTCCCAATAGGATTCGAATCCCCTGAAGTGATCAATCCTGACGATGTCCGTCTGGCCCAGTGCGTGGCGCAGCCGTTCAATCCACCAGCTGTATCCCTGCTCCTTGTGGTAATCCCAGTTGTACAGCGGAT
>CAKZML010000233.1 GCA_937128475.1 uncultured Chromatiales bacterium | reverse complement strand
AACACTTCCAGAGCTTCATCGGGTTTCTGATTGAGGAGGTAATTCAGACCACGGTAATAGTCCGCACTGAGCTGTGCGGTATCCGCCTGGCTTTGCTTGTTATCCGAGTAACGGGCGAATGCCCAGCCCGCCGCAGCGGCGATGACGAAAAGGGCTGCCAGTAAGAGCGTGGATTCAGCCGGCATCTTGCGTCGGCAGTCCGCGTAAGTTGCTCACCTCGGCTTCTGCCAATTTGAGAGCCTTGCGCAAGCGACGGCGTTGCCGCATCAGGGTCGTGATATAGGCGACTGCGCAGGCAAGACCAAACAGCCATCCCAGCACCACCCCGGCAGTAACGGCCATGGCAATCGAGATTTCGTAGCTGGCGAAGGCTAAATCCAATTGAACCAATGATGGATTTAACCAGGCAAACAGAACTGCCAGAGCAGCCACCGCAATTATTACCAATCCAATCAGAAGGTTTTTTAGCATTATCAGTTCTTCCCGATCCCTTAAATTAATGCCTGGCCTGGCTGTCCCAGGGCAACGCCCACATACAAGCCACCAGTGGCCGCCCGGCCACTCTCGCCCACAACATCAGGGTAAAGGGTATTTAACACCAAACGAATGTACGACGCGACCCGCATACAGCAGGAATCGACGTCAGGTGCCAAAACAAGGGTATTGAATCAGGCTTTAATCGGACGATGGCGATTAGCGTTGACGCGCTCGCGAATGTCCTTACCTGGTTTGAAATGAGGCACATGCTTTCCGGCCAAGGACACAGCCTCGCCAGTCTTGGGGTTTCTTCCCAAGCGCGGAGGACGGAAATGCAATGAGAAACTACCGAAGCCGCGAATTTCGATTCGCTCTCCTTCAGCCAGCGCATCACTCATGATCTCGAGAAGGTGCTTTACAGCCAACTCGACATCCTTGCTAGGCAAGTGCTTCTGCTTTTGGGCTATTATTTCTATCAGCTCTGATTTGGTCATGTGGGTCCGCACCCTGATCTTATGTTAGACCATTATTATTCAAACACTTACATACGGTATCGACAATCAGGCTTAGAATCAAGCCCAAAGTACATGAAACTGTATGTCTGCCCGGCCAGATGGCCGGGCAGACATAGGTTCATCAGTCGCTATTTTTGCCAGCAATCTTCTCTTTAAGCAGATCGCCCAGGCTGGTACCAGCAGATACTTCACGCTGGTAGCTCTGAACAGCCTCAGCTTCTTCGTGAGCATCCTTGGCTTTAATAGACAAGGTGATGTTGCGAGATTTACGATCCAGACCCATAAACTTGGCCTCAACCTTCTCTCCCACCTTCAGCACCATACGGGCGTCTTCTACCCGATCGCGAGCCAATTCAGAGGCGCGCAGCTGTCCGGTGATTCCATCACCCAGGTCGATTACCGCACCGCGGGCATCAACTTCCAGAACTTCACCGGTAACGATGCAGCCCTTGGGATGATCAGCCATGTAAGCAGACACAGGATCTTTGTCCAGCTGCTTCATGCCCAGAGAAATACGCTCTCTCTCGGGGTCGATGGCCAGCACAACGGCTTCCACTTCGTCGCCCTTGGAGAAGTTACGCACCGCTTCTTCGCCCGGCAGATCCCAGGAGATGTCAGAAAGGTGAACCAGACCGTCAATGCCGCCGTCCAGACCAATGAAGATACCGAAATCGGTGATCGACTTAATCTGACCCTTGACCTTGTCGTTACGGTTGAACCTGGAGGAGAACTCGGCCCAGGGGTTAGCCTGGCACTGCTTGATACCCAGTGAGATACGACGACGATCTTCGTCGATATCCAGCACCATCACTTCAACCTCATCACCAATGTTCACAACCTTGGCGGGGCTGACGTTCTTGTTGCTCCAATCCATCTCAGACACGTGAACCAGACCTTCCACGCCATCTTCGATTTCCACGAAGCAACCGTAGTCAGCAATGTTGGTCACGGCACCGAACAGACGGGTGTTGGCCGGGTAGCGACGGCCAATGGCGCGCCACGGATCTTCACCCAACTGCTTCATACCCAGGGATACGCGGTTACGCTCGCGGTCGAACTTCAGGACCTTGACGTCGATCTCGTCACCAACGTTCACCACGTCGGAGGGATGCTTGACGCGCTTCCAGGCCATATCGGTGATATGCAGCAAACCGTCGATTCCGCCCATGTCCACGAAGGCACCATAGTCGGTGAGGTTCTTGACGATGCCCTTGAGAACACTGCCTTCCTGCAGGTTATTGAGGAGCTCTTCGCGCTCTGCACTGTATTCTTCTTCGACAACTGCACGACGAGAAACCACAACGTTGTTGCGGCGCTGGTCAAGCTTGATGACCTTGAATTCCAGCTCTTTACCTTCCAGGTAAGCGGGATCACGCACGGGGCGCACATCCACCAACGATCCAGGAAGGAAGGCTCGGACATCACCAAGTTCAACGGTGAAACCACCCTTGACGCGACCGGTGATAATGCCCTTGACGATCTCGCCTTTCTCAAAGGCCTCTTCAAGAACAGTCCAGGTACGAGCGCGCTTGGCTTTCTCGCGGGACAGCTTGGTCTCACCAAAACCGTCTTCGAGACTATCCAGGGCAACTTCGACCTGATCGCCGACCTCTACTTCCAACTCGCCCTGTTCATTCATGAACTGCGAAGTAGGAATAACGGCTTCACTCTTCAGTCCGGCGTGAACAATAACGACGTCGGAGCTGATGGTGACGACTTCAGCCATAATAATGGCGCCAGGCTTGAACTGCTTACTAGCCAGGCTATCTTCAAATAGTTGTGCAAAAGTTTCAGACATGTGATTAATTTCCATGGTCACAACGACCAACTACCGTCTCAAGATCCATTCTTTGACGGGGCATTACAAAATAGCTCCAAAATCCTTTTGGAGCCCAAGAAATTCACTGCGAGTAGGCTGTTAAATAATCAGCCCAGGCATTTTTTTCTCTACAAATGCCAGCACCCTGCTAACTACCTGCTCTATATTCAGAGGCGTGGTATCCAGCTCTTCGGCATCGGGTGCGGGGCGAAGCGGAGACACGGATCGTGTTCGATCCCTGTAGTCCCGCTCTGCGATCTCTGCAGAGAGGGCGGCGAGATTAACACTAATACCCTTTTCCTTCAACTGCTTATGACGTCGCCGCGCACGTTCTTCGGGACTCGCGGTCAGGAACAGCTTGGCCTGGGCATCAGGGAAGATGACCGCCCCCATATCCCGCCCGTCGGCTACCAGTCCCGGGGCCTTTCTGAAACTACGTTGAAAGCCAATCAGGGCGCTCCTGACCTCTGGCTGGGCGGCAACCCGGGAAGCGAGTTCACCGGTGCTTTCCCGCCGGACATCGGTGGTTACGTCGACACCATTTACCCGAATTATGGTCTCGGCGCCCCCATCGCTTTCAAATAAAATATCCAGTTCAGACAATAACTTGGCGACGTCCGCACCATTTTCCAGGTCCAGCCCTTCCCGGGAGGCCATCAAGCCGGCTATCCGGTACAGGGCGCCACTGTCCAGCAAGTGGAAACCCAGCACATCGGCCACTCTGCGGCTGATTGCGCCCTTTCCCGAGGCGCTTGGCCCATCAATGGCAATTACCGGAGGCGCATCGATCACGAAATCGTCTCCTTGTTTATTGTCATCCCCAGGCGAGCCCCATGCTCGGCAAACCCCGGAAACGAGGTAGCAACATTGCGGGTATTCAAAATCCGCACGGGTCCGCCGGCCATCAGCGCAGCAATGGTGAACGCCATCGCAATACGGTGATCACCATGGCTATCGACTTCACCACCGTTGAGAGGCCCGCCGGTGACAATCATTCCATCGGGTTTTTCCTCGACTTTCGCACCCAGGGCCATCAGCCCGTCCACGACCGTGCGAATTCTGTCGCTTTCCTTGACCCGCAACTCCTCAGCGCCGGAAACCCGGGTTACGCCCTCAGCGCAGGCGGCGGCCACCATCAACACTGGAAACTCGTCAATGGCCAGGGCCACATCTGAAGCGTCGATATTTATCCCCTTGAGCCTGCTTTTCGCTATCCGTATGTCGGCGACAGGTTCGCCTCCCTTGGCAGTGGGCGCGGTGGCCACGTCTATCTTGGCCCCCATCTTCCGCAGGATCTCGATTACCCCTGTCCGGGTTGGATTCACCCCCACACTTCTCAGGGTTACACCTTTATCGCTGGTCAGGCAGGCTCCAACGATGAAAAACGCCGCGGATGAAAGGTCTCCAGGAACCGCTATACGGTGAGCTTTCAGCGCGCCGGGCGCCTCAATCTCCACGCTCATCCCCTTCCTGACTACCGTAACCCCGAAACTCGCCAACATCCTCTCGGTATGGTCACGACTGACCCCTGGCTCGGTAACCCGGGTGACACCCTTGGCATACAATCCGGCCAGCAAAATGGCCGACTTAATCTGGGCACTTGCTACAGGTGCCTGATAATCAATCCCCACCAGCCCCTGGCTTCGCTCGATCATCACCGGTGGGCGCCCATCGCTGGTCTTGATGCGCGCGCCCATCTGGCGCAGGGGCACGGCGACCCGCTCCATTGGCCTTGTCATCAGCGAACTATCGCCAACCAACGTCGAAGAAAACCCCTGGGCGCAAAGTAATCCGGTAAGCAATCTCATCGAGGTGCCCGAATTCCCCAGGTCCAGATCACCAGGCGGACGTTTCAATCCCCTGAGTCCGACTCCATGCACACGCCAGCAGTCTCCAGGCGTCTCGGGGGCCTCAATCTTCGCTCCCATCGCCGTCAGGGCCGCGGCCGTCGCAAGACAATCCTCACTGGCAAGCAATCCATCTATCTCGGTAATGCCATCAGCGATCGCGCCAAACATCAGCGATCGATGGGAAATGGACTTATCCCCTGGCACGGTGATCTCACCCGCCAGGCTTGAACCCGGCTCCACCAGATAACTCTCTATTCCGTCGCCATGGGCAACAGATGGTTTTTGCTCATCAATCATAAGTTCTACATGACCGCCTTGGGATAGGAGCCAAGGATCCTGAACAACGAGGCCTGTTCTTCAAGCTCCGCCAAGGCCTGGCTCAACGCCGGGTCGGAGGCGTGACCGTCCAGGTCCATGAAAAACACGTAATGCCACTTCTTGCGCTGGGACGGCCGGGATTCAATGCGAGTCATGCTAATACCGTGTCTGGCAAGCGGCTCAAGCAAACGGTAAAGAGCGCCGGGGCTGTCTGTATCGGCAGCCGAAATCAGCACAGAGGTCTTGTCCTCGCCGCTTGATGCCAGCAGGTCTCTGCCAATCACGAGGAAGCGAGTGGTGTTATCCGGTCTGTCCTCGATATTTGCGACCAATATTTTCAAATCGTACACGTCGGCCGCGGTGGCGCCGGCAATCGCCGCCGTACCTTGCTCGTCACGAGCCCGACGGGCGCCTTCGGCATTGCTGCTAACAGCAACCCGTTCCACATCGGGCAAATACTCACCCAACCATCCTCTGCACTGGGCAAGGGACTGGGCATGGGCACATACCCGCCTGACCTCTCCCAATCCCTCGAAGTTACCCATCAGGTGTTGCTCTACCCGCAGTTCAACTTCACCACATATCTTCAAGGGTGAAATCAGGAATCGATCGACCGTATGGTTCACCGTACCCTCGGTGGAATTTTCCACCGGCACAATGCCAAAATCTGCCGCTCCGGACTCGACTTCCTGAAACACCTCATCAATAGACATCAGCGGCATGGAGCGCACAGAATGGCCAAAAAACTTGCTCACAGCGCTCTGGGTGAACGTGCCTTCAGGCCCCAGGTAGCCAATTTTCAAGGGCTCTTGTTGCGCCAGGCAGGATGACATGATCTCCCGGAATAGACGGACAACCTCCTCGTCGCTAAGGGGTCCCTGGTTACGCGACAACGCGTTGCGCAACACCTGGGCCTCCCGCTCGGGACGGTAATAATCTGCTGCCCTGGCAGCCCCGGACTTCGCCTTCCCTACTTCCTGGGCAAGCCTTGCCCGTTCATTGATCAACGCCTGGATGCTGGTATCCAACTCATCAATACTTGCTCGCACTGAATCCAGGTCGAGGGGCTCTTTTTTAATTTTCTTGGCCATAGGCTCTTAAATTACCCGCGCTGCAAGCACACCATCAATACTGGCGATTTGTTTATAGGTTTCCTCGGGAACTTCTCTGTCCAGATCCACCAGGGTATAGGCGACATCACCCCGTGACTGGTTAAGCATATCCAGGATATTCAAACCTGAATTGGCCAGGCAGGTCGAAACCTGTCCCACCATATTCGGCACATTGCGATTGGCTACGGTCAAACGGGAACTCCCTGCCCTGGGCATTACCGCCTGGGGAAAATTCACAGAATGACGAATGTTTCCGTTCTCGAGATATTCGCGCATATTGTCCACCACCATCACCGCGCAATTATCCTCGGCCTCAAGTGTCGAGGCTCCCAGGTGAGGCAAGGCCACTACCTGGGGATGATCTTTAATCTCCGGAGAAGGAAAGTCGCACACATAATTTGAGAGGTGATCCTGACCCAGCGCCTCGACCAACCCCTTTTCATCCACGATCTCGGCACGAGAGAAATTCAACAGCACGCCGCCCTGGCGCATCAAGCCCAAACGCTCCGCACTCATCAAGCCACGGGTTTTCGCGTTCAGGGGTACGTGCAGGCTGACCATGTCACACCGGGCCAGCAAGTCATCCAGGCTCGTGGCCTGCTCAACACTTGCTGAAAGCTGCCAGGCCCGTTCAACCGTCATCCCCGGGTCGAAACCGATGACTCGCATACCCAGGCCCAGGGCTGCATTTGCCACTTCAACGCCAATCGCACCCAGGCCCACCACGCCCAGGACCCTGCGAGGAAGTTCATAGCCAACGAATTGTTTCTTACCCGCTTCCACAGCGCGCTTGATATCTTCCGCACTGCCCTCCAACGCCCTGACATAGGCCCATGCCGGACAAATATTTCGAGCCGCCAACAACATGCCCGCAACCACCAGTTCTTTCACTGCATTGGCGTTGGCGCCCGGAGCGTTAAATACCGGAATACCTCTTTCTGTAAGCCTCTCGACAGGTACGTTATTCACGCCGACTCCCGCCCTGGCAACCGCCCTGAGCGTCTCCGGAATCTCCAGATCATGCAGGTCATGGGAGCGCAACAAGATGGCGTCAGGATGCACAATCTCGGAGGCAACTTCGTAATATTCTCGGGGCAGGTTCTGGAGACCGGCTACAGAAATATTATTCAAAGTAAGTATTTTGAAACGCATGAAAATCCTCCGGCTATCAAGCCGAGTTTCGCTCGAACTCCGCCATAAACGAGACCAGCGCTTCAATACCGGCTTCAGGCATCGCATTGTAAATACTGGCGCGCATTCCCCCCACAGACCTGTGCCCCTTGAGGCCGCTCAAGCCCGCCTCCTCGGCCTGCCTGACAAACTCTGCATCAAGAGAACTATCGGCCAGGATAAATGGAATGTTCATTAAAGAACGTGAATCAAGCTGCACCGGATTCTTGTAAAAATCCGATCCGTCGATGGCCGCATAAAGTCGCTGAGCCTTACGTCGATTACGACGCTCCATTTCCTCGAGACCGCCCTGTTCTTTCAGCCATTCAAACACCAGGCCAGCCAGGTACCAGGAATAGGTCGGCGGGGTATTTAGCATCGAATCCGATGCAGCGACCTTGCTCAAATTCAGGACATCCGGAATTGAATCCGGGCAGAGTTCAAGCAGATCTTTTCTGACAATCACCAGGGTCAGCCCTGCCGGCCCTATGTTCTTTTGGGCGCCGGCGTAAATCAGACCGAACTCATTCACCGGCATTGGTCGGGATAGAATTGTGGAGGAGCAGTCAGTAATGAGAGGGCAATCCATTCCTTGCGGCACGAACGGAAACTCGACGCCATGTATGGTCTCGTTCATGCAGTAATGCAGGTAGGCCGAATCCGGGACCGTGTCCCAGGAATCCTGGGCCGGGGCTCTGTCGTACCCGGTGCCAGAAGAATCCGCCACTACTTCTACCGAACAAAGTTTGCCGGCAGCTGCGATGGATTTCTTGGACCATGAGCCAGTTTGAATGTACTGGGCAACCTTGCCGGCTGCGAAGTTCATGGGAATAAGCGAAAACAGCAGTGTCGCCCCACCCTGCATGAACAGGACATCGTAATCATCCGGGATATTGAGCAGGTCTCTCAGGTCCTGCTCGGCCTTTTCCGCCACCGAAAGGAATAACTTTCCGCGGTGACTGACCTCCATGATGGACATGCCAGACCCATGCCAGTCCAGCATCTCATCCCTGGCCCGAGTGAGTACTGTTTCCGGCAACATGGCCGGACCTGCGCTGAAATTAAATACCCGTGTCATGAATCATCCCCGTGACAGCTGACCACAGGGAATGATTCTGCACCGCAGCATCGTCAATGTCGACTGACTATTCGCTCTCTACAGACTCTTCAGCCGGCGACTCGCCATCTTCCGAGTGCTCAAGATCCCCTTCAAGCTCTTCCTCGTCCTCATCCAGGGCCTCAATTCGCTCCACCCCGACGAGCTTTTCACCCTTGCCAAGCTTGATTAGACGCACGCCCTGGGTATTGCGGCCCAGTACAGAAACTTCCGACACGGCGGTACGTACAAGGGTGCCACCGTTGCTAATGAGCATGATCTGGTGTTCGTCTGTAACCTGCAGCGCACCCACGCACAACCCGTTACGTTCACTGGTCTGAATAGCGATTACGCCCTGCCCACCACGGCCCTGAACCGAGAACTCATCAACGTTGGTTCGCTTGCCGTAACCATTCTCAGTAGCGGTAAGGATGTCATCGCCTTCGTTGATAATAAGGGAAATAACCTCGTCGCCCTTTGCCAGGCGAATTCCCCGCACACCGGCAGCGGTGCGCCCCATGGCACGTACATCGGATTCCTTGAACCGGATGCCCTTGCCTTTGCGACCTATCAACAGGACGTCGTTGGTGCCATCAGTGATGGCAACCCCAACCAAGCGGTCCTCGCCACGCAAATCCACTGCGATAATGCCATTTGAACGGGGACGCGAGAATGCGTGCAGAGGAGTTTTCTTTACCGTACCGGCGCTGGTCGCCATGAATACGAAAAGATTTTCGTCAAACTCACGCACCGGCAGAACCGCATTCACGTGTTCATCCGCCTCAAGCGGCAGAAGATTTACGATGGGCTTGCCGCGAGCGCCCCTGCCTGCCTGGGGCAGTTCATATACTTTCAGCCAATAGACCTTGCCGCTACTGGTGAAGCACAGCAGGGTGTCATGGGTATTGACGACCCACAATTGGTCAATCAAGTCGGTCTCTTTAATCTTGGTAGCGCTCTTGCCTCGACCACCACGACGCTGGGCCTCGTAGCTGGTAACCGGCTGGGCTTTCGCGTAACCCTCCCGGGACAGGGTGACCACCACATCTTCCTCGGTAATCAGGTCTTCGAGACTCAGTCCCTGGAAGTCTTGCCTTATCTCTGTGCGACGGCTGTCAGCATACTGCTCACGAATTTCCACCAACTCGCCGCGAATGACTTCGAGCAGCTTCTCAGGGCTTTCCAGAATGCTAATGTATTCTTGAATATCTTCTATTAACCCTTTGTATTCAGTAATAATTTTATCTTGCTCAAGACCCGTCAAACGATGAAGCTTCAGGTCCAGAATTGCCTGGGCCTGGATCGGCGACAAGCGGTAATCTTCGCCCTGCATACCGAATTCTTCTGTGATTGAACTCGGCCGTGTTGCGGCAGCTCCGGCTCGTTCGAGCATCTCGATGACCACACCCGGCTTCCAGCCGCGGGACACCAATGCAATACGGGCTTCGGCAGGTGATGCAGAGGCCTTGATGGTGGCGATCACCTCATCGATGTTCGCCAGGGCGACTGCCTGACCTTCCAGGACATGAGCTTTTTCTCGCGCCTTGCGGAGCTCAAAAATGGTGCGACGAGTCACGACTTCGCGGCGGTGGCGCACGAAGCAATCAAGCATTGTTCGCAGGTTGATCAACTGGGGACGACCTTCTACCAGGGCCACCATGTTGATACCAAACACGCTCTGCAGCAGTGTCTGCTTGTAAAGGTTATTCAGCACCACATCGCTGGGCTCGCCGCGACGTAGCTCGACTACCATGCGCATTCCATCCTTATCGGACTCGTCACGCAGTTCGGTAATACCCTCAATTTTGCGTTCCCGCACCAGCTCGGCAATCTTCTCCAGCAACCGGGCCTTGTTCACCTGGTACGGAAGCTCGGTAACGATGATGGATTCTTTTCCGTTACTCTCGTTGCGCTCGATGTGACTCAGCGCCCGCACATGAATTCGACCACGCCCGGTGCGATAGGCCTCAAGAATGCCCTGCGCCCCGTTGATAATTCCCGCTGTCGGAAAGTCCGGCCCGGGAATCAGCTGCATGAGCTCCGGCAGAGAAATATCCGGGTTATCAATGGTTGCAAGACAGCCATCAATCACCTCGCCCAGGTTATGGGGAGGGATATTGGTGGCCATGCCCACCGCGATACCCGCTGAACCATTAACCAGCAGGCTCGGTATCCTGGTTGGCAGAACGCTGGGCTCAGACTCGGATTCATCGTAGTTCGGGACGAAGTCGACGGTTTCTTTTTCAATGTCCGCCAGCATTTCATGGGCCATCTTGGCCATGCGCACTTCGGTGTAACGCATGGCGGCCGGCGCATCGCCGTCTACCGAACCAAAGTTACCTTGCCCATCCACCAGCATGTAGCGCATGGAAAACGGCTGGGCCATACGCACAATGGTGTCGTAAACAGCCGAATCACCATGAGGATGGTATTTACCAATAACGTCACCAACCACACGAGCTGATTTCTTGTACGGCTTGTTGAAATCATTGCCCAGTTCTCGCATCGCAAAAAGCACGCGCCGATGAACCGGTTTCAGACCGTCTCGCACGTCTGGAAGCGCTCGTCCAACGATAACGCTCATCGCGTAATCGAGGTAGGAACGTCTCATCTCGTCTTCTAGATTTACCGGGATAATTTCAGGGGAAATATCAGTCATGAACAAGACTCGCGGTCAAATGACCAGCAAATAGTTAAACCAATGAAAAAGCTGGATTTTAAGTATTTCGTATCGCCAGCTTCAAAGCGCAAAATTGTAGCACAATTTGGGGCGTTTTTGCAGCCCGGAAGGCAGCGTTTTTATCACTCTTTCAGACTGGCTATTGCCTGGCCAAACGGGGCCGTCAGACACCCCTTTTCGGTCACGATTACATCCACCAGCTCCGCCGGCGTCACATCGAACACCCGGTTTGACACTGTCACCCCCTCGGGAGGCCGCTCAGAACCGGTTGCAGCCCAGATTTCTGACCAATCTCGAGCCTCTATGCTGACCTTATCCCCCGAGGCGGTTTGATGGTCCACGGTGGAGGTTGGCGCCACCACCATAAAGCGCACTCCATGGGCCCGGGCCAGCACCGCCAGGGAATAGGTACCGATCTTGTTAATGACGTCACCGTTTGCGGTTATTCGGTCGGCACCTACCACCACCCACTGGACCTTCCCCTCCCGCATGAAGGTGGCAGCAGCCGAGTCGGCGATCAGGGTCACGGGAATCTCCGAACGAGCCAGTTCCCAGGCGGTGAGCCGGGCGCCCTGCAACCAGGGCCGGGTCTCGTCCGCGAAAACCCGGGAGACTTTTCCAGCTTTCCAGGCAGAGCGGATCACTCCCAGGGCCGTACCGTAACCCGCTGTGGCGAGCGCGCCAGCATTGCAGTGGGTCAAAATACCGCTATCAGCATCCATTAATTCTGCACCCAGATCGCCCATGAGGTAATTAGCCTCAATGTCCTGACGATGAATCAGGCAGGCCAACTCGAACATGCTCCCCAGCAGCTCTGAGGGCTGCGTGGTCTCTATGCAGAGCCGCATACGATCAACAGCCCAGGCCAGGTTTACCGCCGTGGGCCGGGCCGCTGCCAACATATCCAGGTCCTGTAGCAGCAGGCTTTTCCAGTCATCCGAATTCTGATCCAGCCGCGCACGGGCCGCCAGCACGGCCCCGTACGCTGCGGTTACACCAATCGCCGGGGCGCCACGCACAACCAGGTCCGTGATCGCCCTGGCCGCCTCGGCAACCGTCTCCAACTGCAGGTACTCTTCCTTGCCGGGCAGCAATCTTTGGTCCATCAGCACCAGCCTGTCATTGCTCCAGCTAACCGGCTCTATTTTCCTGGTGTCGACCATCAATTCACTCCTCAATCAGCAAGATTCAACCATCACGCGGTGGCTACTGAAGCCACCTTGCTTATAATACGGCTTTTCACGCCATCCTGGCCGGCAAACAAGGCGTCAGGGCCTGTAGAGGGAAATGCCCGATGACGCGACAAGTCGATACCATCATTTCAGCCAGGTACATCGTACCGGTCATTCCTGCTGGCCCGCTGGAGAATCACGCCCTGGTAATCCACCAGGGGCGGATCCTGGACCTGCTCCCGGATGCCGAAGCCCGGGAAAAATACGCAACCTCGAACTGGCAGCAACGCCCCCATCACACACTGATTCCGGGTCTGGTCAACGCCCATACCCATCTGGCCATGACCTTGTTCCGCGGAATTGCCGATGACTTACCCCTGGAAGAATGGCTGCGGGAGCACATTTGGCCTGCGGAACAAGAATGGGTGGGGCCGGACTTCGTTCGCGACGGCACTGAGCTCGCCCTGGCGGAAATGATCCGGGGTGGCACGACCTGCGCCAGCGACATGTACTTCTTTCCGGAGGTTACCGCGGGCACTGCAGCCAGTATGGGCATGCGAATGGTAGTGGGAATGCCCATTATCGAACTCGAGACCGCATGGGCCAAGTCCGCCGAAGAGTGTTTTGCCAAGGGGCTTGAGGTACACGATGCCTATAGAGGCCATCCGTTAATCAGCACTGCTTTTGCGCCCCACGCGCCGTATACCGTGAGTGACGAATCGCTTTCCCGCATAAGCAAGCTGGCAAACGAACTGGAATTGCCGGTCCACATGCACTTGCACGAAACCGCCCGGGAGGTCGACGAGGCGGTTCAAAGCACCGGCGAGCGCCCGGTCGCCCGTCTGCACAGACTGGGCCTGATGAGCCGTCAACTTGTCGCGGTACACATGACATGCCTGGACGATGCGGACCTGACCATGGCCTCGGAGGGCAACATCAGCGTGGTCCATTGCCCCGAATCCAATATGAAACTCGCCAGCGGCACCTGCCAGGCGAGCGCCTTGAGAGACCGGGGCATTAACCTGTGCCTGGGTACCGATGGCGCCGCCAGCAACAACGACCTCTCGATGCTCGGTGAAATGCGCAGCGCCGCGTTACTTGGCAAGCTCACTAGCGGAGACGCCGCTGCTTTCCCGGCAGCACAGATACTGGAGATGGCCACCCTTAACGGTGCCCGAGCACTGGGGATGGAGGATCAAATCGGATCCCTGGAGCCCGGAAAGTGGGCGGACATTTGCTGCGTCGATATGCACGCCCTGCACTTGCAACCACTGTACGACCCCATTTCCCAACTCGTGTACTGCGCCGAGGACAGCGACGTGAGCGACGTGTGGATCGGCGGCAGCCAATTGCTGGAAAATCGACGGCTGCTGAACCTTAATGAGAAATCCCTGTTTGAGAAAACTGCCCGCTGGGCGGAACGCCTGTCAGGGTTTGGAATAAACGGATAAGCTGAAGCCATGACCTCAAAAGCCAACGTCGACGAACGCGAAATCGCTCAATTCGAAGCCCTCGCCTACCGCTGGTGGGACCCCGAAGGTGAAATGCGCCCGCTTCACCTGATAAATCCTTTGCGCCTGCAGTACATCAGTGAGCGCTGCGAACTCAAGGAAAACCGGGTGCTGGACGTGGGCTGCGGTGCAGGATTGCTCAGCGAGGCCATGGCCTCAAAGGGTGCCAAAGTCACTGGTGTCGACCTGGCCGAGGCCTCCCTTGGAGTCGCCAGGCTGCACCTGCTGGAAAGCAAGCTAGAGGTGGACTACCGGAAAATCAGCATTGAAGAGCTCGCCGAGGAACAACCAGGAAGCTTCGATGTGATTACCTGCATGGAAATGCTGGAACACGTTCCTGATCCTGAATCGGTAGTTCGTGCCTGCACCACCTTGGTGCGACCCGGCGGTACAGTGTTTTTCTCAACCTTGAACCGCAACCCCAAGGCCTATCTGCTTGCGGTGCTTGGCGCCGAGTACATTATGCGAATGCTCCCCGCCGGCACCCACGACTATAAGAAATTCATTCGTCCCTCAGAACTAGGCGCCTGGTGCCGACAAGCGGGACTGGATATTACTGGCATGGCCGGTTTGCATTACCACCCACTGCACCAGAACTTCTACCTGGGCGACAACGTGGACGTGAACTACCTCATGCATTGCCAACTGGACGGGACGGCGAACCCATGAGTCCCGATTACCGCCCCATGAGCGTGCTGTTCGACCTGGACGGCACCCTGGTAGATACCGCCCCGGATATGGCCCACGCATTGAATCAGCTGCTGGCAGAGCACGGCAAACCCGGCCTGCCTTACGAGAGCATCAGACCGCACGTATCCAATGGCGCCCGGGGCCTGCTGGGACTGGGTTTTCAGATCGACACGCCTCATCAGGATTACGAGGAGCTGCGCCAGCGATTCCTGGATTTGTACCAGAGCGATATATGCGCCCATTCGAGACTGTTTGAGGGCATGGACGAAGTCCTGGATGTCCTGGAATCCCGGGGGATTATCTGGGGCATCGTAACCAACAAACCCGGCTGGCTTACCATGCCCCTGGTAAAGGCGCTGAATATCCACCAACGTGCCGCATGCGTGGTTTCCGGGGATACCTGCGAGCGGGCAAAACCCCATCCCATGTCCTTGCTGCATGCCGCCCAAAGCATCGGACTTAAGGCCGAAAGCTGTCTCTATGTGGGAGATGCGGCAAGAGATATTGATGCCGCAAGAGCGGCCGGCATGCCGGTCATCGCGGCTAGCTACGGTTACCTGGAACCAGGAAGCAACCCGAGTCAGTGGGGAGCGGACGCCATGGCCTCGCATCCACTGGAGATATTGCAGTTGATTGGAATTCAGCCCTAGCCGACCGGCAGTTTGCACAACCCATCGTGCATCGCCACAACCCGGCGCTTGCCTGGATAGAACCAGACGATTCATGAGCAACTCAACACCCAATCACCTGACCCCAGGTTTCTACGCACGTCTTTTTTGCTCCAGTGAGCAGCAGGCGATACTGGATGCGGCCAGTGCATTACATCGAGAGATCACCTCGATCCCCCACAACGTAAGCGAGTTTACGGTGGCCCAGGCGAAATTAGCCTGGTGGCGTCATGAACTAAGCAATGGGACTGCAGGAAATCCCCGCCATCCCCTCTCCCGGGCTTACTTCGACCTGGCTAACGGTAACCCGCAACAACTCGAGTTATTCATCGAAATTATTGAAGGCGTCGAGGGCCGGATTTCCGGTTTACTGCCTGATTCCGAGACATCCCTTGCCATGCACTGCCACAAGGCAATGGGCGCCTATATGGAACTCCTGGCCTCCCTGACAATGGAAACTGAAGGCCCCCTGCCCCCCGAAACAAGAAACTTTTGCTCTCTGGTTGGCGCGGGCATCTACCTCAGCACTCACGCCATCGCCTGTGCTGCCCATGAGCAAAGCTGCGATTTAGCCTCCGCCCTGCCGGCCAGGCTTACTGACACCGGGGACACGATCAGGCCGGTGCTAACTCATGCAGCCGACTTGATGGACCGCGCTTTGGGCCTGACCACAGGTGGAGCAGGCTTGATTTACCACCACGCCATGTTGAGAATTCACCAGCGGTTAAACAACAAGGCACTTTCCAGGGCTAAACTGGAGACAGGCAAGCCCCCGCAACTGAACAGCTTCCGCATGCTGGCCTGCTCCTGGCAAGGTGCCCGGGCAGCCGTTGCAAGATAACTTCAGCAGGACTACTGACTATGACCGTTGACCTACAAACACTGGCTCGCGCCTACCGCCCCGAAACCGATACGCTAAAGGATCGGGTAATCCTGATTACCGGCGCTGGCGCTGGAATCGGCGCCGAGCTTGCCGTCACAAGCGCCGCTTGTGGTGCAAAGGTAGTGTTACTGGGTAAAACGATTTCCCGACTGGAAGCGACCTATGACCGAATCGTCGCCATGGAACGAGAGCGCCCATCGATTTATCCCATGGACCTGCAGGGCGCCACACCAGAGAACTATGCCGAGCTGGCCGAGGTTCTGAAAAACGAATACGGCCGCCTGGACGGACTGGTGCACAACGCCGGCATCCTGGGAGATCGCTCACCCATTGAACATTACGATCCTGGCGTCTGGCAAAAGACCCTGCACGTAAATCTTACCGCTCCGTTTCTGTTGACCCAGGCATGCATGCCATTACTGAAGCTCTCCGATGATGCCTCGGTGATTTTCGTTTCCAGTGGAGTTGGGCGAAAGGGACGGGCTTACTGGGGCGCCTATGCGTGCTCAAAATTTGGCATTGAAGGGCTGGCCCAGGTTTTTGCTGACGAAACCGAGACCAACACCGCTATCCGTTCAAACTGCGTCAATCCTGGCGCTACCCGGACTGCCATGCGCAAGGTCGCCTATCCGGGTGAAGATGCCAACTTGCTCAAGACTCCCCAGGAGGTTTTGGCGCCCTATCTTTTCCTGCTGGGCCCTGACAGCAAGGGCGTCACAGGCCAGAGCCTGGACTGCCAGGTCAAGAAACCTGCCTAGGATCCTGATTGCAGGAACCTGGGCTAGTCACGAAAAATTAGAGTTTTATCTGGGATAGCCGCCATCGCTGGTCAGTCGCAGACTGCCAGCGAACCACTAAAAATCACGTGTTTCAGCGTCTACGGGATTGCGGGGGACGCCGGGAAGCCGTGCGAGCTTTCTTTTCAGCAGCACCGGGAACAGGAAGACAGGCGACAGCGTACAAGGATGAGATTTCCCTCGCGTCGAGCGGGCGATATTTCCCACGCAAAATTCTCCGGTCGATTTCCACCGGTCCAAAGCGGATACGCTTCAGGCGAGAAACGGTGAAGCCTCGACTGGCCCAAAGCCTGCGAACTTCCCTATTCCGCCCTTCGGCCAGCATTACCTGGAACCAGGGATTGTTACTGGCCGCGCCCATGGCCGAAATATCAAGAAACTGGGCAGGGCCGTCATCCAGTTCAACTCCATCCCGCAGAGCCTGCAGATCCGCATCAGTGGGATGACCCTGGACGCGAACAGCGTAGTAACGTTCGATACCTGTAGAAGGATGCATCAGCTTGTTCGCAAGACTTCCGTCGGTGGTAAAAATCAACAAGCCACTGGTACTGGCATCCAGGCGACCCACGCTGACCCAGCGCTTGCCTTTCAACCTGGGAAGATTTTCAAACACACTTCGGAGTTCACCTTCGGGCTTGGTGGAGCACACCTCCCCTTCAGCCTTGTTGTACATCAAGTGTTGATGCTGAACACCGTCCTCAGACTTCTTAAGTCGAATCGGTCGTCCATCCAGGGTAATTCGATCTGTCGAACTGGCCTTGTCTCCGAGTTGGGCGGGCTTGCCGTTCAACGTCAGGCGACCATCCTTGATCCACTGTTCAATGGCCCGTCGAGAACCAAATCCAAGTTGGGCCAGCAGTTTTTGCAAGCGTTCTTCCACGTGGCTCAAGCCTTCCCTGTGTCGGGCAGTTCGTCATCATCTTCGGGCAGTGCTTCCGAGGATTCTTCATCGACGGAGCTCAGTTCAATCTCTTCGTTATCCGCCTCGGACGTCTCAGCCTCTGCAGCGCGATCCCCTGCGCCATCATCGATCATTACCGACACCGACTGCTCCGGATCAGAGTCACCGTTTTCCTGGCGTGAATTTTCAGACGCTGAAACACCGGGTTCGTGCACATCGGGATCCGGCAAATCCAGTTCAACATTCAAGTTATCCAGATCGCTGATATCCGCAAGGGTGGGCAGATCGCTAAGACCCTTAAGGCCAAAATAATCCAGGAACTCTTTGGTAGTGCCATAGATTGACGGCTTACCCGGCACGTCCCGGGATCCCAATACCCGGATCCAGTTTCTGTCTAGCAGCGTCCGCACGATATTTGTGGAAACAGCTACGCCACGAACATCCTCGATCTCACCACGGGTAACCGGCTGGCGGTAGGCGATGATAGACAACGTTTCCAGCAGGGCTCGGGAATACCTTGGCGGACGTTCCAGCCACAGTCGGGAAATCCACTCGGACAACTCTTTGCGTACCTGGATACGAAAACCGCTGGCGACCTCCAGCAACTGGATGCCGCGACCCTCATATTCCTCGGCCAAGATAGCCAGCACATCCCGGATGTCTTTCTTCTCCGGAACGCTGTCCACGTCCGTCCCAAATAGTCCTTGAAGTTGGTCGACACTCAAGGGGCCACCCACAGCCAGGAGTCCCGCCTCAACAATATTTTTTATTTGCTTTTGATCCATCTTTACGAAGACACCTGCTGCTGGGCACCATCCTCATCGCCGGTAATTTGCGCCGATGAGGGTTTAATGTGAATGGGAGCATAAGGAGCAGACTGAACAACTTCGATCAGAGATTCCTTAATCAGCTCCAGTATCGCGAGGAAAGTAACTGTAACACCAGTCCTGCCTTCCTCGGGCTTGAACAATTCTGTAAATCTCAGAAAACCGGTGGGACTCAAACGGGAAAGCACATCACTCATTCTTTCACGCACTGAAAGAGCTTCGCGCTGAATCGAATGGCTCTGGAACATCTCCGCCCTGGCCATGACATCTCTGAAGCAAATAAGCATTTCCTTCAATGTCACATCAGGAAGAATCTCCACCACTTTGCGCTCGGGTATTTCAGCCGATGCGACGGTGATATCCCTTTCCAGCCTCGGCAATGCATTAATCTGCTCGGCGGCCTGCTTGTAACGCTCGTACTCCTGAAGCCTGCGAACCAGCTCGGCACGAGGATCATCCTCGTCCATCTCTTCCGAGGAAGACCTTGGCAGCAACATCCGGGACTTGATCTCGGCAAGCATGGCAGCCATCAGCAGGTACTCACCCGCCAGTTCCAACTGCAGTTCGTTCATCAACTCAATGTATTGAACGTACTGACGGGTAACTTCCAGGATCGGAATATCAAGAACGTCGAGATTCTGCCTCTTGATCAGGTACAACAACATGTCCAGAGGCCCTTCAAAAGCTTCCAGGAACACTTGCAGGGCATGGGGCGGAATATACAAATCCCGAGGCAGTTCCATTACCGCCTCACCGTCCACCACAGCGAAAGGCATTTCACTTTGCAGGGACGCGCCTTCAGCGTACATGTGCGTCGCTTCCGCCTCTTCAAGAACCAGCTTCAGATCCGATGATTCTGACATGATTTACCTGTTACCGTTGGCCATCAGAAATAGTCCACGCCCATGGCGGCTCTGATGTCTTCCATTGTATCGCGTGCAGTGTCCCTGGCCTCAGAGCAACCCTCTGCTACCACGCTCTTCACATAATCAAGGTTGTTCGACAATTCCTGGCCCCGCTTTCTAATCGGGTCAAGTTCTGCCTGGATTGCATCATTCAACCGATTCTTGCAATCAATACAGCCAATCCCTGCTGAGCGACAACCTTCGTTTACCCAGTCACGGGTTTGCTCATCGGAGTAGACCTTGTGCAGACCCCAAACCGGACACTTATCGGGATCACCCGGGTCATTACGGCGAATCCTGGCCGGATCTGTCTGCATGGTTTTAAGCTTTTTCTGGATAGAGTCGGCATCCTCACGTAATGCGATTGTATTACCGTAGGACTTGGACATTTTCTGTCCGTCCAGACCGGGCACCTTGGGAGTCTCTGTCAGCAATGCTTCAGGCTCAACCAGGATGCTTCTGCCACCGCCTTCCATAAAACCAACCAACCGCTCGGCATCCGCCACGGTCAGGTTATGGCTATTTAACACCAGGGCTTTGCCCTCTTCGAGAGCTTTCGCATCGCCTCGTTCCTGAAACAGGCGGCGCAATTCACGATAGCGCTTACCGGTACGAGCCCCCAGGTTCTTCAGGGCACGCTCCGCGCGCTCTTCAAAATCTGGCTCTCTGCCGTAAAGGAAATTGACGCGCCGCGCCACTTCCCGGGTCAGTTCCACGTGGGCAACCTGGTCCTCGCCAACTGGCACGAATGCCGGCTTGTAGAGAAGAATATCTGCCGCCTGCAGCAACGGATAACCCAGGAAGCCATAGGTCGCCAGGTCGCGACCTGACAATTTTTCCTGCTGATCCTTGTAACTCGGCACACGCTCAAGCCATGCCAAAGGGGTTGTCATCGACAACAGCAAATGCAACTCGGCATGCTCGGGCACCTGGCTCTGGATAAAAATCGTGGAAGCGGACGGATTTAGACCGGCGGCCAGCCAGTCAATAACCATATCCCAAAGGTCCTGGCTGATTTTCGAGGGATCTTCATAATGCGTGGTTAATGCGTGCCAATCGGCCACAAAGTAATAGCATTTGTACTCGTACTGGAGTTTGAGCCAGTTCTTTAACGCACCATGATAATTTCCCAGGTGAAGACCGCCTGTGGGTCTCATTCCTGAGACCACGCGATTTTCGGGACGACTGCCGTTCGTCACTCATACCTCCAACACACTAACAATAAACCGCGAAACACCCTTTCCGATGCCGCGAAAATTTGATCCAACTGGAAAAGCCGGGACCCGCGCGTAGTATACGCTGAGGAGACCGGGAATGCTGCCCGCGGCGGGACCGGTCACTTAAAAAAACAGGGCGCCACAGTAAATGCCGGGGGACTGGTCAATTTTTCACCAATCCGGCATTCGAAATGTCTCAGGACAAGGGCGCTGCATCTCCCTTCCCCTGCCGAAGAATGACGGGAACCCCGTCTACCAGGTCAACCACTGTGGTTGGCTCAAAACCACAGGGACCCGCATCAATTATCAGGTCGACCCTACCGGATAACTTGTCCAGCACCTCAATAGCGTTCGAGGGCGGATACTCATCACCGGGTAAAGATAGCGTCGAACTCATCAATGGCTCACCCAGTTCCTCCAATAAAGCCTGGGTGACCGGATGATCCGGCACACGCATACCAATGGTCTTCCGCTTGGGATTCTGAAGCCTCCTGGGAACCTCCCGGGTTGCCTTGAGAACGAACGTATACGGACCGGGGGTCAGAGAGCGCAATAACCGGTAGGCCCAATTTTCTACCCTTGCGTACACCGCAATCTCGGATAAGTCCCGGACTACGAGAGTGAAGTTATGATGTTTTCCGGCCTGGCGGATGCGCCTAATTCGCTCCAGTGCATCCGTATCACCCAAATGGCAGCCCAATGCATAGCTTGAGTCTGTGGGATACGCAATAACCCCCCCTGCACGAATCACCTCCGCAACCTGCCCAATCAAGCGGCTCTGCGGGTTTACCGGGTGGATTTCAATTATTTGAGTCATCTGTTCTTCAGTCTCATTGGGCTTGTCTGAGGATCGGTACTCGTCGATTGGCCCGTAGGGTATCATCGCTGCGGTCTCAACCAGTATCCGCAAAGTACCTAAATGAAATTATTGCTCGATTTTTTCCCCGTGTTCGCCTTTTTTATCGCATACAAGGCATACGATATATATGTCGCAACCTCCGTATTGATAGTGACGTTCATCGCCCAGTTCCTGTTCGACTGGAAAAGGAACGGCAAGATCAACAAGATGCACCTTACATCCCTGGTGCTAGTCCTGGTATTCGGTGGAATCACCCTGTTCCTGCGAGATGAGAAATTTATCCAGTGGAAACCTACTGTGGTGAACTGGCTTTTCGCCGCCGCATTCTTGCTGGCCCCGGTTTTTACCAGGAAAACACTGGTTCAGAGATTAATGGAAAAGACAGTCCAACTGCCCACCGGGCTGTGGACGCAGCTGAATTCCATGTGGGTCCTGTTCTTTTTGCTCAGCGGCGCCGCCAATTTGTACGTGGTTTACAACTACGACGAAGAGACATGGGTGAATTTCAAATTGTTCGGCATGCTCGGACTAACCTTTGTATTTATTCTTCTGCAAGGAGTCTGGCTTAGCCGGAAGGCGACGCTGCTGGAAGAAAGCCAGCCCGAACCGGACAACGCGCCGAATAATGATCAGGGTTAAGTCCGCAAGCATTAGTTATTATTAACTTTAATATTGACTTTTATCTTATTGATTTTTGAGGCTTTATGAGTAACGAAACAGAGCATCAATTGATAGATCAGGTGAAATCTCTTCTAGAGAAGCAGTTTTCGCCGACGATTCTGAAGATCAAGGATGAAAGCGCTGCCCACGCAGGCCATGCCGGAGCCCAGGGCGGAATGAAACATCTGGCACTTACAATCTCCAGTGATACTTTAGATAACCTCTCTAAGATATTGGCTCATAAGGCTATTTATCAAGCGTTAGGTAGCCTGATGGAGACCCATATTCACGCTTTGCGAATCAAAATCATCAATTCGGGCCAGAACCAACCCTGAAAACCAATTTTACATATGCGCAGATTTTGTAAAATTGGACTACGGTCACAGTTTTTCCTAAATGCTCGGTAACCAGGCGAAAAAAGCCTTAAGCACCAAAATCAGCCCATCACTTTTGTGACGTCCGTCACAGAACTTTATTTCCAGTCCGGAGATCATCGAGCGTGACCTGATCCATATCGAATTCAGGCCATCTCGCCCCCCTTCCTGGAGGCACCGCCAACCGCGACTACCCTGCCGCGTCGGCTATCCAAAAAACAACTCATTCCATCAAAAATGGCTATAACCAGCCTCATGTTGCCGCTATTACTCATAAAAATCGGCAAACTTCTAAAAATTCGTGAATTTCAGAAAGCCTGATTACTGACATAATACCAACCCCCTCTCCCTGGCCGTATGGCCTCCAAGGCGGGCACGCCCATGCCCTTGCCAGTTACCATAAGCCACTTCGCCACACGGCTCGACCATGGTAATAGTTCGCCTGAAACAACACTCCATATCCCCTGATTTTTAACCAGAAAAACCATATTCTGGAATTTCCCCTAACGCTCTCCAAGGTCCATTTCTCGGCAAATTACCCAGTAAATTATGTTGAAAGCTTGACCGTATTTTGCCTTGGGATATATTTCCCAACTTGAGCCATTTCACATTACATAATTATGACTGCGGCACTAGCAATC
>CAKZML010000232.1 GCA_937128475.1 uncultured Chromatiales bacterium | reverse complement strand
GAGTCGCCGAACTGATTGAACAAAATGGGCAAGACCCCGTTGAATTGTTTCGGCGCGTCGGGATACCTGAAGCGGCTATCCTTGAGCCAAATGTATTGATACGCCCTGAGCGCTATGCCGACCTGCTGGAGCTGGCCGCTATCGAGTGTAGCGATCGTTTTTTTGGTCTCAAGGTAGGCTGCTTACAACGCTTCGATATCATGGGCAACCTGTGGTTAATGGCCCGTCAAGCTGAAACAATTGGGGAAGAGATGCAGTTAATCTGCGAAAACCTTGCCTTACATACTGACACCATGACGAGCTATATTTCAAACGACGGCACATCGGGCAAACTAATGTCCTTTGAATTTAAAACCCCAGTCAATCCTCAATCACGTAAGAAACCTCTACCCTGGTCGCATGTTCAAGCGTCAGAGCTGATCCTGTCACTAACCTGCAATGAGTTCAGGCGATCACTAGGCCATGATTGGATGCCTGACTATGTTCAATTCAGGCATGCTGCTCCCGCCAAGGATAAGACACCTCTGTATAAAGTTTTTGGTCATCGCGTATTCTTTAATCAGGATGTGCACGCAATACACCTCACTAACGAGGATTTCTCCCAACCTAATACACAAGGACCTGGGAGCGAAGCTGCCACAGAAATTCACAAAAAGAATACACGGGCATTTCAATCCACCTTCGGACTGGGCGAGTCTTTCATCGGTCGTGTTAACCGGGTTATTCGGCTGTTAGTTAACGATGAGGGATGTACCGCCAGCGACGTGGCCCACCTGGTAGACTTGCCAGAGCGCACATTGCGTTATCGCTTAAAAAAATACAACACAAGCTACCAGGCTCTTTACGATAAGGCTCGCCTTGAGATTGCACAAAACTATCTGATTAAGTCAGAGCTGGCTGTCAATGCGATAGCAGAGCGCTTGCATTTTACCGACACGGCCTCTTTCTCAAGTTTCTTTAAGCGACAGACCGGCCAATCCCCCAGAAATTTTGTCAAAATACTTGGCGCTCTTGAGCGTAGATTGGCGGCGTCTGGGTAATAGCGAGTATGGCGAGAACAGCCGCCCAGCCCTTTTGTTATTGGTGCATGATGTACTCCAGTTTTATATTATTTTTAGTAACAAGCGTTCTGACAGAGCAGCTTCAAACGATGTTCGCTTGAGCGCCCTTTGAGAAACGCGGCTTAAGCTATTTCCGCTGATCCAGAATGGCCATAATCTTCTGGGCGGTTTCATGGCTGGAGTTCTGGTTCTGTCCGGTTACAAAACGCTTCTCGTCGTCTACCACCGTGCTGGTCGCGAAGAAATCCATGAATCTCTCTTGCTTGGAATAGATGCCGCCGGCCTTGCGCAACTCCGTTTCTGGGTGCAAGGGGGTTACCGCTATGCCCAGTTCCTTCACCTGCTTGTCGCTGACACCGGTAACCTTGCGCCCGGCGATTAGCAGTTTGCCATCGCGATCCCGCGCCCGAATAAAGCCCAGAGCACCGTGGCAGACAGAGCCGAACACGGTTTCTTTGTCTGAGTAATAGGCCTCACTGACCTTCTGCCCCAAAACATTGGAATAACCAAGATCGTAGGCCGCACCCCAGCCGCCGGCAATCCACACTACGTCGTAGCCAGTAAAGTACAGATCATCGATTTTAAGAGAATTGTTTGCCTTGGCCTGAGCCACGGGATCCTGCAGGAAGCGCTCGTCTTCGGGTGACCTGATAACCCGCTTCAAGGTCTGGGGGTCTATGGGTATCTCCCCGCCTTTGATACTGGCAATCTCCACTTCCATCCCTGCATCCAGGAACTGGTAGTAGGCGATGGTGAATTCCGAGGCCATCACGCCGGTGGGGTCGCCGGTGGTTTCCCCTGGCGCATTCAGCACACCGTGACTGGTAGTAATCAACAGGGCCCGCTTGCCAGGCAAGCTGTAGTCTCGGGCATCTTCGTAAACGGGATGTACGCCCAGGCTGTGGACGATGGTGGGCAAGGCCAGGACCAACAGCAGCACCAGAGACAGAACTGCACCGGCACCGATTACCATCTTCTTAAACATATGCACCAACTCCTAAACTTGTCTTTCCAGCTTGTTAGTTTTTTCAAACAAAGTGCCATGGGTTTAGCTGTTCGCGGA
>CAKZML010000231.1 GCA_937128475.1 uncultured Chromatiales bacterium | reverse complement strand
CCACCTATCCAGTCGTACATGTGCAGGATGTCCAGCCAACCCTCTTCCTTGGCAAGGGTCTCCAGGGCACTGCCCATCCCCGTGACCGCCACGGCCTGGCCCGCGAAATTGTGACCGGCAGCGGCGAACCTGGCGCGCACTTCCAGCATCCCGTTGCGAGTTTCCGCCGTCCCACCGGATTTACTGATGACCATCACCAGGGTCTGGCCCAGGTCTTCTCCAATAGCGTCCAGGACACGCTTGATGCCATCAGGATCCGTGTTATCAAGGAATGAGATTGGCAGGCAACCGGTCTCCGCAAGTGCCGCCGAGACGAATTGGGGGCCCAGGGCCGAACCGCCAATTCCCACCAGCAGGAGTTGGATGAATGGCTTGCCACCAGGGGTCAGGCAACGGCCCGAGAGAACTTTTTCGGACAGCGCCAGCACCTGCGCCAGGTCATCGCGAATGGCTTTAGCCAGCTGGGCATCAGGCGCCAGTTCAGGGGCTCGCAGCCAGTAGTGCCCCACCATGCGCTGCTCATCCGGGTTGGCAATCGCACCTTCTTCCAGGGCCTTCATTTCCAGCATGGCATTTTCAATCGCCGGAGCCATGGATGTCATCCAGGCGTCATCCATATCCAGGCAGGACAGGTCCATGGCGAGTTGAAGGTCTGTAAAAGAGTAGTAATGCTTGCTGAAGCTCTGCCAATTCATATTCGAATTCCACCCGCGCGTGTGTGATGCCGTCACCAATATTTCTGGCACCCAATATTACGCTGGGTTTGGTCGGGATGCGAAAAGGGGGCGATATCGCCCCCTTTAGATTGATCAGCTATTGAACCGGATTGCTACAAATTGCGGAATTTTTCTTTCAGCTCGAAATCCCTGTCGGTAACGATTTTTTCCAGTGTCTTCACCCTTTCGTCCAGCGAATCGAGTTTTGCCAACCTCTGTTTCAAATCATCACTGGCGGGACTGTCTCCCTCGCCGCGGCTCTTGATGTAGTTGTTAGCTACTCCGGCCACCAGACTTAGGAGAACAATTAAAACAACCATTTCGAAAGGATTCATTAGTCACCATCCCTATTCTTGAACATTACCCGTGAACAGGCGCCTACTTCTCCAGGTCTCTGAATTCACGATCCAGGTTGAAGCGTGCCGAGGTAATATACCTTTCCATACGCTGCAGCTTCATGTCCATCTCGCGAAATCTCATCTTAACCGCTGAGAAGGTGCCCTTCGGGGACTTGCGCACTCCCTGCCAGAATTTTTCGTCCCATTCGTCCTTATACAACTTGCCGGGTTTCACCGGCACCAGGAAACACAAGGCGACGTAGGCAAAAAAGATCGCAGGAAAAAACAAACAGCCAACTGCTGTCACGATCCGGACCACGGTCACGTCTACGCTGAAGTAATCTGCGATACCGGCGCACACTCCGCAGAACATGCCTTTGCTCTTGTCCCTGTACAGTCGCCTGGGGCTGGCGTCGCGCTTGCGTTCGTCATACATGGTCATACTCCTCTACGATTCCCGCCCCAAAACCCGCGTTCTTCAAACGAGCCCCGGTAACTCAATGGACGCTCCCTGAGCAACACTCCCGCTGTTACGTAAACTACCACTACGGGCATAAAGAACAGCGCCAGGGCCAACAAGAGTACGGCGATCCTTATCAGCAGCGGATCCACGTCCAGGGAGTCGGCCAGTCCCGCACATACCCCGAGGAGCATGCCGTTCTCTTTGTCGCGATATAACGAAGACCAATCACCCGGAAGTCTCATGTCTTCTTCCTCCATTCCGGCGAGACGTCATCAAGAATCGTCTCAAGTGAATTGATCCTGCTTTCCATCCTCTGGGCATTACCCCAGAGATCTTCCAGCATTTTCTCGTCTTCGTTGGACAGGCCCTTACTCTCTCTCCACTTGGTGACGAAGTGGAGAATAATCACCAGCGGGGCAATCACGGCCAGGCTCAGAATTACGACAATTTCACCCATGGCTGCTCTTCCTTATTCCTAGTTACCTGATTTCTCTTTCATTCTACGCTTGAGTTCCGCGAAGTCCTTTTCTACCGACTCCTCGTGCTCCAGGTCCTTGAATTCCTGGCTCAGGTCTTTCTTTCGACCCAGGTCAAAGGCTTCAACGCGGCCCTCGACATTTTCCATTTTACGTTCGAACTGCTCAAAGCGTACCAGAGCGTCCTCGATCTTGTAGTCGTGAATCTTCTGGCGGACTTCAAGCCGGTGACTGGCAGTCTGATGACGGGTGATCAGGGCCTTTTGACGCATCTTGGCATCTGCCAGTTTGTCTTCCAGGCGACCGATATCCTCGTTCAACTTATCCAGCCCTTCTTCCACGGCCATGTACTGCTCGCGCAAGATATCGGATGATTCGTCCATCCGGCGCTTCTCAGCCAGTGCTGCCTTGGCCAGGTCATCCCGACCCTTGGTTATGGCCAGTTCCGCCTTGGCCTGCCATTCACCACCATCAGCCTCGACTGCAGCCAGCTTGCGATTCAGCTCCTTCTTGTCCGCAATGGCACGAGCAGCGGAAGAACGCACCTCAACCAGCGTGTCTTCCATCTCCTGGATCATAAGACGAACGATCTTCTCGGGATCTTCGGCCTTCTCCAGGATCGAATTAATATTGGAATTCACAATGTCTGAAAATCTGGAAAAAATACCCATGTTCCTCACCCTCTATTAGGTTTCATCTCACTAATAACATTGCAGCAAGCGTGCCAACTTCGTAACAGCCATAACCTGTTGTTTTATAATGAAAACTATAAATTCACCGTTTGTGATAATCGGTTAATTTCACTAAGTTATGTGTTTTTTCCTCATATTTCGGTAATACTGACCACATGAGTGATCAAGCTAACGAATCCCGGCCTATCATTGGCGAGGCGCCTGCCTTCCTGGCCATGATGGAACACGTCTCCCGCGCGGCCGAGCTGAACAAGCCCGTCCTGGTCATTGGAGAGCGCGGCACCGGCAAAGAACTGGTTGCGGCCAGGCTGCATTACCTGTCACCGCGCTGGGACAAGCCCCTGGTCAAGGTCAACTGCGCAGCCCTGCCCGAGAGCATTCTTGAATCTGAATTGTTCGGCCACCAGGCCGGATCGTTCACCGGGGCAACCCGGGATCATGAAGGCCGATTCGAACGTGCGGACAGCGGAACCCTGATTCTTGATGAACTGGGCACCATCCCCCAGCGCATGCAGGAAAAAATACTCAGGGTTATCGAATATGGCGAGTTCGAACGAGTAGGCGGCAGCACCACTATCCGGGTAGATGTAAGAATAGTGGGATCGACCAACGAGGATCTCCCCGAACTGGCCAGGACCGGGCGCTTCCGCCCGGACCTGCTGGATCGCCTGGCCTTCGATGTCATCAACGTACCCCCCCTGCGAGAACGCAGGGAGGACATCCTGGCCCTGGCCCACGCGTTTTCCCTGAACATCACATCGGAACTGGGGCGCTTGTTCTTTCCGGGCTTCACCCCAGAGGCCACGGCGAGGATGCTTGCCTACCCCTGGCCCGGCAACGTCCGCGAGCTGAAAAATGCGGTGGAGCGCTCCGTGTATCGCTCCGACGACCCGGACGCCCCTATCGACGACATAGTATTCGACCCGTTCGATTCACCTTTCAGCACTCCCCCAGACCTGCCCCTGGAGACCAGCCGGAAAGAGCCCCGGGCCGAGAACAAGGAGACATCGCTGTCCCTGCCCATGGACCTGAAGGCCCACATAGAAAGCGTGGAAATCCAGGCCCTGGAGGACGCCATGGAGGCCGCCCAGTACAAGCAGTCTGTGGCGGCAAAATTACTGGGGCTGAGTTACAACCAACTCCGGGGCTTGCTGCGAAAACACGACCTGGTATC
>CAKZML010000230.1 GCA_937128475.1 uncultured Chromatiales bacterium | reverse complement strand
GCCTTCACAATGGCGTTACTTGCTTCGTGGGTATTGACGACGGCGCAGGCACAAACTTCCGTCAATCCGACAGAAACGTCTATCGGCTCCCAGAAGGCGAGCATCACCGCTCAGGAAGCAAGGCAGCTCGCGGAGGAAGCCTATATCTTCGCCTACTCGATGTTGGAAAACTACAAGACGATGTACGCACAGGCGGTGAATGAGAAACTGCCCACCTTCGGAGCGCCCTTCAACCAATTCAGCCACCGGAGAGAGCTCCTGGATCCCACGTTCACCGAGGTTGTAGCACCTAACAACGATACCCTCTACTCGATGGCCTGGCTGGACCTTGGCACGGAGCCGGTTGTGCTCAGCCTGCCGGCGTTTCCGGATGAGCGCTACTACGTGATTCAGATTGTGGATATGTACGCCTTCAACATGAGTACATCGGCGCTCGCGCGACCGGTAATGAGCCGGGGCGATACCTGTTTGCTGGCCTCGGCTGGGATGGCCCGATACCGGATGGTATTGACGGAGTGCGTCGAACGGAGGGCCGGTACCTTTTTCTCCTGAGTCGGATAGCCGCCAACGGGGTAGAAGACGTGCCCGCGGTCAACGCCCTGCAGGACCAGTACAGATTAACACCGCTAAGTGCCTACCTGGGGCAGCCATCGCCAGAGCCTGCGCCCACACCCAAATTCCCTGCGTATGATCCTAAGCGAGCTGCCTCAATTGAGTTCATCAACTATTTCAATTTCCTACTGGGGCAGATAAAACCCGGCCCGGATGAGCGTCCTCTGCTGGAGAAATGGGCCAGGATTGGCGTGCAGCCCGGAAAGACTTTTGATCCCGCTACGTTAGCGCCTGATGTCCGCAAAGCTGTCGCCGAGGGTGTTGCTGCCGCGCATGAGAAGATTAAAGCCGAGAGTCTCAAGGTTGGTCGCAATATCAATAACTGGACGCTGATCGCTGAGGGTTTTGGCTACCGTTCGATGGTGGGCGGCAAAGACCTGATGCGTGCCGCTGCAAATATGATCGGCATTTACGGCAACAACCCGGAGGAAGCCTACAACTTCAGCGGGGCCAAAGACAGTGCTGGCGACACTCTGGACGGTTCGAAGCACGATTATGTCGTCCACTTCAAGACCCCGCCACCCGTGCAGGCCTTCTGGTCGGTGACAATGTACAAGCTCCCTGAGATTTTGTTGGTTGCCAACCCGATCAAGCGTTATTCGATCGGAGACCGCACCCCGGGCTTTAAGACAAATGAAGACGGCTCCATGACCATCTACATCCAGCACGAATCGCCTGGCCCGGACAAGGAATCCAACTGGCTACCGGCTCCGGATGGCCCCTTTGTGCTGGCCCTGCGCATTTACTGGCCCGAATGGGATGTTCTCGACGGCAAGTGGCAACCTTCAGCAATTGAGAAGTTTAAAAAATAGGGGGAGAACATGGTTGGTTATTAAGCCAGCTGATAATCGGTTGCAGCGGATGGGCGCTAACGCGCCACCGCTGCAACCGAAGCGTTAGCTGTCGTTGTAGAAGGCGACACACACAAGATGAAATTTTCTTTGAGGAAGGACGAATGAAACGTTTTATATACATCATGGCTTCGCTGTTTGTTCTGGTTATTTTCGCTCGCGTGAACGCCCACGCCGATTCAGCCACAATCACCCCTGAGGACCGCGGCGCGATTATTGACCTGATCGCCCATTACGGCCACACCTTTGATCGCCGCGATGGGGAGGGCATGGCCAATCTCTTTACCGATGACGGCGAATGGCTGGCCTTTCCGAATGAAGTGAAAGAGCCAGTGATAACGCTGAAAGGCCGCAAGGAGATCGCAGTTTTTGCCAATGACCGGCAGGAGAACTTCAGGAAAGTGGGTATCGTCACCAAACACTTTATGCTCAATACGGTCATGGAGATCACCTCCCCAACTCGTGTGAAAACCAGCAGCATGGCACTGATCACCTGGCAGCGGCCCACAATGGGTGACCCGAAACCCGTACCGGTGCAGGGGGGCTATTACAATCACATCATCGTAAAACAAGATGGCGAGTGGAAGTTTCAGCAGATCGAAGTGCGCACCAGCGGGGTATACACTCCCCAGGAACAGTACGGGGACAAGCTGGATACAGCTGAGTAACGAAATTAGGAGAACGAATCATGAAATACACGAGAACCAGACACCATATCGGCAGCATGCTGGTTTCATTATCGCTGGTCGCCGCGGCCAATTCGGCGATCGCCGAAGGGCCAACCCCGGGATTTAATACCAGGATCCCGGAGTCGATCATGACGCCGGACACAGTGGAGACCCGGATTGGGACACTGAAATTCTTCGACGGCATTCCCACCAAGGAAACATCGGCGCTGGTCTATGACAACCTCGACTTCCTGCGAGGTGTTGAGACGTTTCTAAATGGCATCCCCGCTGCCTCCATGGAGGCATTGCGGCGTGGCGCGGTTAGCCTTGGCGCCAGGAATTCCAACCAGGTGGTGTACTTTCCCGAGTTGATGGACAGCATCCCCCTATTCCTGACGGGCAACACCAGCACCGTGTACGCCGTCCCCATTCTTGATCTCAAAAAGGACGGCCCGACGGTGGTTGAAATTCCGGCCGGGGCCGGCCCGGGAACGGTGAATGATGCATTTTTCCGCTTTGTGACCGACATGGGCGCACCCGGACCGGACAGGGGTAAAGGTGGCAAGTACCTGATCCTGCCGCCGGATTACAAGG
>CAKZML010000229.1 GCA_937128475.1 uncultured Chromatiales bacterium | reverse complement strand
CGGGTCACCTCGAGACCGGCAGGATCCAGCAGGATCATTTCCGAGGTGTGGTTAAACGCCCCGTCAGGTAACTCCCGGAACCGGATTCCCAATACCGCTGCCACTTTGCGTACATCCATGGCGCTGGCGCTGGCAAGGGTCCAGCGACTGCTGTCCACGTGCCGTTGCTCGGCGACTTTCGCCAGGGACTCGGGGGTGTCACGCTTGCTATCCAGGCTCACCATCAAGACTCGCAGCCTGGCACGTTGCTCCTCGGTCAGCGCCTTCTCCGCCTCCTGCATGGTACTGATGATCATCGGGCACACGTGGGGGCAGGAGCCATAGAACATGGTTACCAGGGTGTAGACCCCGGCATTCAAGTCCAGGCTCCCCTGGGCGCCCTGGTGGCCGTGCAGGTCCACCTGCAGACGGTACAAGGAGTCAGGTGCGTATTCGCCGGTCTCGGCCGACAGGGGCAAGGCCATCATGGCCGCACATAACACGATCAATTTTCGAATGTTCATCTGGCTAATCCTGTGGAATGTCATAGGCACAACGAAAGCCCAGGTCACGGGTGGCGAAATTCGCCTCCAGGCTGCTAAGCATGGCAACCCGCATCAGCACCGCGTAGTTTTCTTTCTGCTCCATGGTGATTGCGCCGGCGCCACAAAACTGGAGCTTGTCCGCACCACCCTGCTCACGGTTATCACTACTCACCAGCAAGGCGTTGTAGTCCTCCACCCATTCCCAGACCAGGCCCTGCAGGTCATAAAGACCCCAGGCATTCATGGCTCCCGCGGGAACCTCCGGCAAAGCCCGGTTGGATGGCACCGCATACCAGGCCAGGATGCGTTGCCGCCAGGCCGGGTCACGACGTGCATCAAAACGGTCTTCATCGGCAGCCGCGGCGAACTCCCATTCATGCCATCTCGGCAGGCGGCCGCCTCGTGCATCGCAATACTCGGTAGCTGCAAACCAGCTGACCCGGGTAACCGGCTGCCCGGCTAACACGTCTTGTCCCAACTCCAGGTCATCCTTCCAGTGCCCCAGGTAACCCTCGCCGGCGAACAGGCGCGGGGCGCGGCTTCGCTGCCAATCCGGATTAGCTTTCACGAAGGCAAGAAACTCGCCGTTGGTGACCACTTCCGGATCCATTCGAAACGGGCCGATCTGCACAGAGTCCTTGCCTTCCTCAAACGGCACTACTGTTTTGAAATCACCGCCAGGAAGGGTGGGCGCCTCATCTGGCGCCCCCGTGAACCCAGGAGCAACCCCTGCCATCACGAAGATGGCAAGGGTCACCCTGCTTGCTTTGAGCCAGCTATACATCAGCTAGTGAGCCGCACCGGCTGGACGCTTGGTGCCAGCCCGTACTTCACCAACCTGGGCAGGACTGATGACATCACCCTTGTTACCCCAGCTGTTGTAGACGTACGTCAGGATATTGGCGATCTCGTCGTCGTTCAGGTTGCTCATGGG
>CAKZML010000228.1 GCA_937128475.1 uncultured Chromatiales bacterium | reverse complement strand
TTTAGTCTCAGTTTAGGTACCTGTCCCCCTAACTACCCCGGTGGTACTCTCTAAAAAAACCAGGGAGATCACCATGCGTACCAAACAACTCCTGGCGACCATCGGCGTTGCCTGTCTCACTATCTCTTCGGCCTGGGCGGACGTTAGCCGCCAGGAACTCAACAACGGCATGCTGATCCTGGAGGACATCCCTCCGATTCCCCAGGCCATCGTCGATGACCTGAACCAGTACCAGAACACCCGCTCAGCAGGTTTCCTGGACTGGAGTGCCGACGGCAAGGCCCTGTACGTCAGCACTCGCTTTGGCGACGTGTCCCAGGTGCACAAGGTGCTCATGCCCGGTGGCGCACGTAACCAGGTCACCTTCTTTGATGAGCCCGTCAGCCAGGTGCAGCGTCGCCCCGGCTCCGAGCAGATGATGTTCGCCATGGACGCAGGCGGCAGTGAGTTCAGCCAGCTGTTCCTGCTGGATCCGTCCACCTCCAAGGCCACCATGATCTCCGACGGCGAGTCCCGTAACGGTGGCGTGGTGTTCGATCGCACGGGCAAGCAGATTGCTTTCCAGAGCACTCGTCGCAACGGCGCCTCCAACGATGTGTGGGTCATGGACCCGGATGATCCGGCCTCGGCCCGCATCGCGCTTGAGGCACCCGACGGCAGCTGGTGGGGTGCGATGGATTTTGATGCCACGGGCAAGCAACTGTTGATTGCCAACTACGTGAGCATCACCGAATCCCGGGTACACCTGCTGGACCTTGAATCCGGCACGCTACGCCAACTCAGCCCCACAGGCAGCGCCAACCTTCCCCTGGGCTTCGACCATGACAACAAGGGCTTCTGGTTTATCACCGACCGGGCAGGGGAGTTCATGCAACTGGCCTGGCAGTCACTGGAGGACGGCGCAGAACCTGAATACATCAGCGGCGATATTCCCTGGAATGTGGAAGAGGGCGCGATCAGTGCCGACCGCAAGCGAGCGGTCTTCACCACCAATGAAGACGGTATGACCAAGGTCTACCTGATGGACACCACAACCCGCGCCTATGCCCCGGTAAGCGGTCTGCCCATCGGCTATGCCGGCGGGATGCGATTCAGCCCCTCGGGTGACCGACTGGCCATGACCTTGAACACCCCCAGCACCCCCAGCGACACCTTCGTGCTGGCCCTGGGCAAAGGCGCCACCGAACACGGGGCCCTTGAGCGCTGGACCTACAGCGAAGTGGGCGGCCTGGATACCGACAGCTTCATCGAGCCCGAGCTCATCCGCTACACAAGCTTCGACGGCCTGAGCGTCCCGGCCTGGGTGTACAAGCCTGCAGGCAAGGGCCCACACCCGGTGGTGATCGATATCCACGGTGGCCCCGAGTCACAAGAACGCCCGTACTTCAGCAGCAGCAACCAGTTGTGGCTGGCCAAGCTCGGCGTGGCCGTGATCGCCCCCAACGTGCGTGGCTCTTCCGGCTATGGCAAGAGCTACGTGGCCATGGACAATGGCTTCAAGCGCGAGGACTCCGTGCGTGACATCGGCGCCTTGCTGGACTGGGTGGCCACCCAGCCCGACCTGGACGCCGGCAAGGTGGCAGTGTTCGGCGGCAGCTACGGCGGCTACATGGTGCTGGCCTGTGCCGTGCACTATTCCGATCGCCTCAAGGCCGCGGTGGACATCGTCGGCATCTCCAACTTCGTCACCTTCCTGGAGAACACCCAGGACTACCGCCGCGACCTGCGGCGCGTGGAGTACGGCGATGAGCGTGACCCGAAGATGCGTGCCCACCTGCAGAAGATCAGCCCCCTGACCAACGTGGATAAGATCGCCATTCCCATGCTGGTGGTGCAGGGCGAGAACGACCCGCGAGTGCCCGTGACCGAGGCGGTGCAGGTGGTCAATGCCCTGCGTGCCAAGGGCCAACCCGTGTGGTACATGAACGCCCTGAACGAGGGCCACGGCTATCGCAAGAAAGAAAACCGCGA
>CAKZML010000227.1 GCA_937128475.1 uncultured Chromatiales bacterium | reverse complement strand
CCCTACCCGAGGATCATTGTATTGACCATGAGGTGATCTTATTCCTGTGCTTGAAGCGGAGCAAAGCAGCTGGACAGACTCCAAGTCTCCTTGCACATAAGCGTCTGCTTTGGACCCGAATCAGCCATTCAGGCGACGACTGTGCCGGCGCACTATTTCGGCCTACAATGAGGTGCTGCCCTGGCGCCCGTCGTAGGTAGTCTGGATCGTCAACTGCACCAGATCCTGGCACGAAGCAAAGGCCAAATAATGTGTTTAAAAACCTGATAACACTGTACCGGGAGAACCGGGGGCAGAGTCATCTGCTGCTCTTGTTCCTGGGTTTGTTCCTGGCCATCTACTCCATCCCGGCGGGAACGGCCCGTTTTGACAATGCGATTCTCGAGGGCGTACGCCTGACGAATTGGTACGCCCGGGAGCACGTCATCCTGTGTCTGTTGCCCGCGTTCATCATTGCCGGGGCGATGACCTTGTATATCAGCCAGGGATCGGTTTTACGATTCCTTGGGCCGCGTGCCTCAAAACCCATTGCTTTGAGCGTCGCGTCTGTTTCAGGCACCTTGCTTGCCGTGTGTTCCTGCACTGTCTTGCCGCTGTTCGGCGGCATCTACAAACGCGGCGCGGGTCTGGGCGCTGCGGTGGCATTCCTGTATTCCGGACCTGCGATCAATATCATGGCGATCGTCGTCACGGCCAAAGTGCTGGGTCCCGAACTGGGTATTGCACGTGCGGTTGGTGCAATCGTATTTGCCCTGGTGATCGGCTTGATCATGCATCTGCTATATCGCAAGGAGGAGTCTGCACGAGCCCAAGGCTCCACTCGGGGTTTCGAAGCCGACGGGACTGAGAGGCCGCTGGGGGTCGTGGTTAGCTTCTTTTCGCTGATGATCGGCATCCTGGTTTTTGCCAACTGGGCTTCGGCCGACAGCCCTGGCTGGATGCTTGTCTACGAGTGGAAATGGCATATCACATCGTTGTTGGCGATATGTCTCGCTGCCCTGCTTATTTACCGCTGGCATTGGCCTGCCAGGCATCTTGTCGTCCTGGCCGGTGTTGTCGCGATTAGCGCCTGGCTGCTTCCGGGTGCGCCGCAGTTGCCGTTCGCGATCGGTGCCCTGGGCGTGATTCTGATCGCTGCAACCCGCGAACGCGATCAGGAATGGGCGACCGAAACCTGGAGCTTTACAAAACAGATAATGCCGCTGCTTCTGGGCGGTGTGTTTGTCGCGGGTGTGTTGTTGGGCCGCCCCGGATACGAGGGCATGATCCCCTCCGAGTGGGTCAGCATGGCGGTCGGGGATAACTCCCTGCTCTCCACGGTACTGGCATCGCTACTGGGCGCCTTCATGTACTTTTCCACGTTGACAGAGGTTCCCATCGTCCAGGGTCTGCTAGGCGCAGGAATGGGCAAGGGACCAGCCCTGGCGCTGTTGCTCGCCGGCCCGGCGCTGTCCCTGCCAAGCATGCTGGTAATCCGGTCAATCCTGGGCACTCAAAAGACCCTGGTCTATTGCTCCCTGGTTGTGGTGATGGCGACCATCACAGGCTATGGGTACGGGAATTTCTGGTGAATTATCCAACTGAGGGTGTGAAGTGAAATTAACAATCTACGGAAGTGGTTGCAGCAAGTGCAAATTGCTGACAGAACATGCTGAAGCTGCGGCGAAAGAGTTGGGGATCAGTTATGAAATTGACAAGGTGACCGACATGAACGCCATTATCGACGCAGGCGTAATTCGGACCCCGGCGTTAGCCGTAAATGGCGAACTTGTCATCGAGGGTGCCGTACCCAGCGCGGACAAGCTCAAGACCTACCTGGCCTGAATTACGGCCGGAAGCCACCGGACCTGTG
>CAKZML010000226.1 GCA_937128475.1 uncultured Chromatiales bacterium | reverse complement strand
GTTCCACGCACCGAGCAGAATCCGGCGCTTTAGGAGCCTTCTGCGCACCACGGCAAACGGTGCACAAAGTGCACCCTACGCACGAAGTGCAGGTTCCCTAGCCCCGGCGCCAGCCGGTGCCGCCGGCGCCATCTTCCAGCACCACACCCGCGTCCTTGAGTTCATCACGGATGCGGTCGGCCTCGCCCCAGTTGCGCGCCTCTCGGGCTGCATTACGCTGGGCGATCAGGCTATCGATCTGCTCGTCACTCAGGCCGTCGTTGCTATCAGTGCCCGGACGGGAACGCTTCAGCCAGCCTTCTGCATCCTGCTGCAGGATGCCAAGCACACCACCGAGTTCCACCAGCAGGGTGGCCAGGCCATCCGCCTGGTCCTGCTCGCCGGCATCCACCTTGCGACTGATGTCCTTGCGCAGTTCCGCCAGCAAGGCCAGGGCGGCCGGGGTATTGAAATCGTCGTCCATCACCTCGGCGAAACGCTGGCTGTAGGCTTGCTCCCCAGGCACTGCGGCGCCGGGCCGGGTCCGGGACAAGGCTGTGTAAAACCCATCCAGGGAGGCGCCGGCCGAGGCCAGTTCCTGCTCCGAATAATTCAGCGGTTTGCGGTAGTGACTGGACAGCATCAGGAAGCGAATTTCCTCGGCGTGGAAGCGCTGCATGACGTCCCGGATAGTGAAGAAATTACCCAGGGACTTGGACATCTTCTCCTCGTCCACTCGCACGAAACCGTTGTGCATCCACAGATTCACGAAAGGCTCGTCAGTGGCGCCGCAAGACTGGGCGATCTCGTTCTCGTGGTGGGGAAACTTCAGGTCCATACCGCCACCGTGAATGTCGAAATGCTGACCCAGCAGGCCCATAGACATGGCCGAGCACTCGATGTGCCAGCCGGGGCGACCCTGGCCCCAGGGTGACTCCCAGCTGGGCTCACCAGGCTTGACCGCTTTCCAGAGCACGAAATCCAGGGGGTCGCGCTTCGCACTATCCACTTCCACCCTGGCGCCGGCACGCAGGTCTTCCAGGCGTTTCCCAGACAGTTGACCATAGCCAGGGAAGCTGGCCACCGCGTAGTACACATCACCGTTTTCGACCGCATAGGCATGACCCTTTTCGATCAGTGTCCCGATCAGGTCGATGATGCCGTCGATGGAGCCGGTGGCCCGGGGCTCGTGATCCGGGGGCAGGATGCCCAGGGCCTCAAAATCCTCGTGCATGGCGGTGATGAAGCGCTCGGTCAGCTCGCTGAAGGGCTCACCGTTCTCGTTAGCCCGGGCGATGATCTTGTCATCAATATCGGTGATGTTGCGCACGTGGGTGACCTGGTAGCCGGCACGACGCAGGTAGCGGGTCACCGTGTCGAACACGATGTAGCAGCGGGCATGGCCCAGGTGGCAGTAGTCATAGACCGTGATGCCGCAGACGTAAATGCTGGCTTTGCCTTCCTCGATTGGAGTGAAGACTTCCTTGGTTCCGGTCAATGAGTTATGAATCTTCAACATGCCTAGCTCTCTGCCTGGCCCGCGGCCAGCTTCTTTAATCGTTTCTCTACCGTCGCGGGGTTCATCAGCGACACTATATCCTGCAATCCTGGCCCATCCGTGCGTCCCGTCAGGGCCACCCGCAAGGGCATGAACAACTGTTTTCCCTTTGCTCCTGTGGCCGCCTTCACCGCATCGGTGATGGCCTTGACGCTCGGCGTCTCGCCACTTGTTGCCTGGCTGGCCGCCTCACTGGCAGCGGTGAAAAACTCAGCGCCGGCGTTATCCAGCCACTGCTGCTCCGTCTCTCCCGGGACAGGCAACTCGCCAAACAACACATCCACCCAGACCTTTATGTCCACCGGGAACATCAGGTTGGGCTTCACCAGTTCAAGGAATGCGTCCAACTGTTCGTTGGGCACTCGATTCCGATCGCCGTCATCCAGCCAGGACGCCAGTTCGTGGGCAGACAGGCGCATAAGCGCTTCTTTCTGCCAATGACCGAGCTGGTCCATGTCATAGCGTGCCGGAGCACGGCCCAGGGCGTTAGTGTGGAATTCGGCAGCCATCTGCTCCAGTTCCAGCCAATCATCGTTAGCGGCCTTGTGTCCCAGTCGCAAGAAGTGATTCAGGATGGCTCCAGGCAAATACCCCGCCTGGCGCAATTCCCGCAGGCTGCTGGCACCGTGTCGCTTGGACAAGGGTGCGCCGTCATCACCTACCATCAGTGAAAAATGACCGTACACCGGCGCCCGCAAGCCCAGGGCCTGAAGCAGCAGGATCTGGCGGGGGGTGTTGGCAACATGGTCCTCACCGCGCAAGACGTGACTGACCTGCATCAGGGAATCATCTATCGCATTGCCGAAGAAAAATGCGGCACTACCATCAGCCCGGCGAATCACAAAGTCACCAATATCTTCACGGGCAAATGACTGGCTGCCACGAACCAGGTCTTCAAATACCACGGGCTCCCCGGCGGAAACCCGGAATCTCAATGTGGGCTCGCGGCCCTGTGCCTCGCGTTCCGCCCGCTCCTGGGCGCTCAATTCACGGCAGGTCCCGGAATAACGGGGCGGCCGCCCGGCGGAGAGCTGCACCTTGCGGGAGAGTTTTAACTCTCGATCAGAGCAATAACACAGATAGGCGTCGCCGCTTTCCAGCAGGCGATCGTAGTACTGGCTGTACAACTCACCGCGTTCGCTTTGCTTGTAGGGGCCATGGGGACCGCCGCAATCGGGACCTTCATCCCAGCGCAGTCCCAGCCAGTGCAGGTCCTCCACCAGGGCCTCCAGGTACTCGGCCTTGCTGCGTTCCTGGTCGGTATCCTCGGAACGCAGAATGAAGCGCCCGCCAGCGTGTTCGGCCAGCAACTGGTTAAAAAAGGCAGTGCGCACATTGCCCACGTGGACGTAGCCGGTGGGGCTGGGTGCGAAACGGGTAATTACAGGCATCTTTTCCATGGCGCGCAATGTTACTGGAAACCTGTCCGGCGTGGAAAACTTCTCGTCGCCGGGAAATCCGGTAAACTTGGCCCAATGTTCCCAAGAACCCGAGAAAAAGCCAACTGGAGGCACAAATGAGGATAATTCTGATCGGCCTGTTTTTATCCCTGGTCATCGCATTCCCGGCCCAGGCCGAGGAAGCTGAGAAAGCCCCGCAGGAGGCACAGGCTGTCATGGAGGCCGCCCAGGCTGAAAAATCGCCAGAGCAAATCCTTGCCGAGTTGAGCACCGAGTACCCCATGTTCCGCTTCGTCACCAGCCAGGGCACATTTGTCGTGGAACTGGATGCCCGGAAAGCACCCCTGAGCGTGGCGAACTTCTACAGCTATGTGAAAAGCGGCTTTTACAACGACACCCTGTTCCATCGCGTGATCAATGGTTTCGTGGCCCAGGGCGGCGGAATAAATTCTGCTTACGAGGCCAAGCAGGAAGGTCAACCAATCCCGAATGAATCGGGCAACGGACTGAAAAACGTCCGTGGCTCCATCGCCATGGCCCGCACCAACAAGCCCCACTCGGGAACCAGCCAGTTTTTCTTCAACCTGGATAACAATGCGGACCTGGATCCGCTGCCCACCCGCTGGGGCTATGCGGTGTTTGGCAAGGTGGTCGAAGATATGGATGAGGGAATTGCCGTCCTGGACCGGATCGCCCATCTGCCCACCGGCCCCTCCCCCGATGGAACCATCACCTCGGATTTCCCACAGACTCCGGTAATCGTGAAGTCTGTGACGCTTATTCCCTAGGGAGCCTGCCCGGTGTCTATCCTTTTCATTTCCGATCTGCACCTGGATGGCGCGTGGCCGGAAATCAGCGAGCAATTCTTCAGCTTCCTGGAAACCGAGGCCAGCGGGGCCGAGACTCTCTACATCCTGGGTGACCTGTTCGAGTCATGGGTCGGCGATGACGATGACGATCCCCACAAGCTGAGAATCTGCCAGGCGCTGAGGGCCCTGACCGACAGCGGCGTTACCTGCTACGTCATGCACGGCAACCGGGACTTCATCCTGGGAGACGAGTTTGCCAGTCGTTGCGGCGTGAGCATGCTGGACGATTCCCATGTCATAGAGCTGGGCGGCGAAAAAATCGCCCTGATGCATGGCGACACCCTGTGTACGGATGATGCCGAATACCTGGCATTTCGCAGCATGGTGCGCAATCCACGCTGGCAGGAGGCCATGATGGCCCGCAGCCTGGACGAGCGGCGCGGTTTCGCAGCCAAGGCCAGGGATGTGAGCCGGGACGCCTTGGGCGGCAAACCGGCAGAGGTCATGGACGTTAACCAGCAGGCCGTGGAGCAGGCAATGCTCAAGCTGGGTGTCAAAACGTTAATCCATGGCCATACCCACCGGCCCGCTATCCATGATTTCCATTTAGGCTCCGGCATGGGACGCCGAATCGTGCTGGGAGACTGGTACGAGCAAGGAAGTGTGTTGCGCTGGGATGGCAGCCAGTTAACGCTGGAAAATCTGCCCAGAGCCTAGAACCAGGCTCCAATATCCAATCAGCCTCAGATCGGGGTTCCGCTATGGAAGCGGAACTGGGGGTCCGGATCAGTACAAAGCGCCGACTCAATGGGTGCAAAGAACTCTACCCGGTCCATCACCCCTTCTCCGTCCAGCTCAGAAGCCAGGGCCAGGTACTGGCGGAAGTGACGGGCCTCCGCGGCAAGCAGCCCCGAATAGAAACTTCCAAGCTCACCGTCAAGCCTGGGTGCCAGCAGCGAAAACCGCTCACAGGATCGCGCCTCGATAAACGCACCAATCACCAGCAAATCCACCAGCCGTGCCGGATCCCTGGACCTGAGGTGCTTGCGCAATCCATCCGCATAGCGCGCGGGCTTTAAATGCTGGAAGGGAATTTCCCTGTCCGCCAGGATCTTCTGCACCTGTTCGTAATGCCGCAACTCTTCCCTTGCCAGGCGCGACATGCGCCAGGTCAGCTTATCCATCTGGGGATAGCGAAACATCAGGCTCAGGGCGGTAGAGGCCGCTTTTTTCTCGCAGTTCGCGTGATCCAGTAACAGCACGGGAAGTTCCTGCACCGCGCGATCCACCCAGGCTTCGGAGGTGGGAGCCAGCAACAACTCGGAGATCTCTGAAGGGAGCCCTTTGGGACGACTCATTGGCCACCTCCAGATAATTCATCCAAGGCTTGCAGAAGTTCCATCGCGCTCTGGAATCGTTGCCCGGGCTGCTTGGCCAGGAGGCGGTCTATTACCGGCTGAAAGCCCGCTAATTCGGGTGGCAACCTGGGTACGTCGGCATTGCCGTGCAAGTAGATCACCGCCATGGGCGCATCCGCCCTAAACGGCTTTTTAGTGGTAAGTAGTTCATAGAAAACCACGCCCAGGCTGTACAGATCACTACGCTCATCTACCTTCTTGCCGTGCCCTTGTTCCGGGCTGATGTAATACGGTGTGCCGAAAATTTCTCCCCTGCCGGTAATTTCCGTCTTCACGGCCAGCTCCTTCGCCAGCCCGAAATCGATCAGGGCAAAGCTACCGTCCTCGCGCAACATGACATTGCCAGGCTTCAGGTCCCTGTGAAGCACCCCCTCTGCGTGAATAGTCTGCAGGGCCAGGGTTATCTGCCTGATGCAATCCAGCACTTTTTGCTCAGGCAGTTTCTCCTGCATGTGCTCGCGCAAGCTGCCCAGGGGAAAATATTCCATGGCGATATAGGCATGATCGTCGGCCACACCCAGGTCATGAATCCGCACCACATTGGGATGCTCGATACCCGAGATCACCTCGTATTCCTGGATAAAGCGTTCGAAAGTATTCCGGCTCTCGCCCACGTCCGGCACCTGGCGCAAAACCTTAAGCACCACCATTTCCCCCAATCTCTCGCTCTCTGCGAGAAACACCGAGGCAAAAGGTCCGGAGGCAAGCTTTCGAACAAAGCGCTGACCCCGGATCACCACCTGGCCAAAACGATAAACGTCATCGAGAGACCCGCTACGCTGCTCCAGCACCCTCTGGCGCTTACGCTCCAGCACCGCCCCCTGGACGGCTCGCTGCAGGGCATGGGGATCTATATCCGGTCCCGACAGATAATCGCTGGCGCCGCCCTTGATCGCCGCCACGGCAAGTTCCTCGGAGCCATGCTCGGCAACAAATACCACCGGAGGAAAACCCGGGCGGCTCTTGATTTCTTCCAGCCACTGCAGACCCACCGATGCGGCGAGCACCACAAGGTCGAATCCTGCCGCGATGAATCCTTCCGGCAAACTACTTTTGCCAGCAGTTTGGTGCTCAGTAACACGGGAATCAGGCCAACGCTGACGAATCTTCGCGAGAATTTGCTCGCGAAATTCATTGTCATCATCGATTACCAGAAGACGCAGTGACATGGACAAGGATTTCCCGGGAAGGTGAATACAGCGGCGATTCTAACGCAACTCACCGCCCGGGGCGCAGACCAGGCCCAGCACCAGGTCCGAGACATTGGTGTCGGTAGGTCCTGTGGCGAGCAAGTCATCGCTGGCAGACAGAAAACTGCCCGAGTCAGCGCGCTGCAAACAGTCTTCCGGTTCCATGCCCATGCCGGCACCCCGGGCAAGGGTTCCGCCATCAACAATTGCGCCGGCCCATGATCCCGGCCCGTCATTGCCGTCGCTGCCGCAGGCCAGGAGACTGATTCCCTGGCATCCTTCAATCGCCATCGCAGCCGCCAGGGCCAGGTGTTGATTTCGTCCTCCCTGGCCGGGCCGTGAGGGCAGCACCACGGTGGTCTCTCCACCCCACAGGTACAGGCCGGCAGCAGCCCCCTTGAGTAGTTCGCCAATCTGCCTGCCAACAACCTTCGCATCGCCAGCCAGCACACCATCGGGTAAATGCACGACCAGGCCCCGGGCGTTGGCCGCAGCCACCATCGACCCCATGGCATCCCCGTTGCTGGCGATCACCTGGAGCCTTGCAGGCGGTATACCGGCGGCCTGCTCCGGGGAATGCTCCAGCAGTTCGCGCCATTGCAAGGGAACACACTCGGGTATCGGGGTCCGCTGGCGCGGGCATAACAGACCTGAACCGATCACCGCGGGATCATCACCCCGAACATCCGAAATCATCAACCCCACCACCCTGGGCGTCCTTGCATAGCGCAACAGGCCACCCGCCTTGATAAGGGACAGTCGCCCTCGCAAGGCATTGCATTGATCAATATCCAGGCCTGAGCCCAGCAAGTACTGGTTAAGGGCAATCAGCTGATCCAGCCCTGCCCCATCGGGCAACACCTCTGCCAGGCTGGAGGCACCCCCGGAGACCAGTAACAACAAGGTTTCCCCAGGGGGAACCGCAGCGACAAACTCCACCAGGGCTCGCCCCGCCTCAAGACTGGACTGGTCTGGAACCGGATGGCTTGCGGGGAAAATATTGAGCTTGTCATCTGCCGGAAGCGGCCGGTGGCGGGCGCCTGACTTGGGTATCACAAGGCCCTGGATGAAGTCCTCCCCCAGGGCGATCATCGCACCACGCATCATGGCATCGGCAGCCTTGCCTACGGCCGCCACACGTACCGGGCCGTCAAGGGGATCCTGGACCAATGCTGCGCGCACACAGGCCTCACCGGAGACTCGCGCCAGCCCTGAATCAAGGAGATCTTTAAGTAAGAGCCTGGACGCCTGACTCATGACGTGGCGCTCCCGGCAAAGGTCCATCTAATCATGGACCCGGATTGACAGGGGTTTTGCGGCTGCCTAGAGAACACCACGAAGCTGGGCCACGCCCTCGTCGTCCTCATCATCATCGTCCAGTTCTGCGTCCTGGAGCATCTTGGCCTTGTCCGAACGCTCAGCTTCCTGGCGTGCCAGCAGTTCCTTGGTCACATCCCCGGTAACGTATTCTCCGCTGAAACAGGACGTATCGAACTGCTCAATACCGGCGTTATCGTAATGCACTGCCTTAATCAGGTCTTCGAGGCTCTGGTAAAACAGGGCGTCGGCACCAATGAATTCACATACTTCTTGCTCGGTGCGGCCATGGGCCACCAACTCGCTGCATGCCGGCATATCAATGCCGTACACATTGGGGAAACGCACGGGCGGCGCGGCCGAGGCGAAATACACCTTCCTGGCACCGGCATCCCTGGCCATTTCCACAATCTGCTTGGAGGTTGTTCCGCGAACAATGGAATCATCCACCAGCAGCACATTCTTGCCACGGAATTCCAGGTCAATCGCATTGAGTTTGCGACGGACTGATTTACGACGCATCTCCTGGCCCGGCATGATGAATGTACGACCGATGTAGCGATTCTTCATGAAGCCCTCGCGGAACTTCACTTTCATCCTGTTGGCCAACTGCATGGCGCTGGTGCGACTGGTATCGGGCACCGGAATCACCACGTCAATATCGTGCTCGGGCCATTCGTAAAGAATGCGCTCGGCCAACGCCTCGCCCATCCTCATGCGCGCCTTATGCACCGAGATGTTGTCGATAATGCTGTCGGGCCTGGCGAAATACACAAATTCAAAAATGCATGGAGACTGCCGGGGACTGTCATGACACATCTGGCTGTGCATGGTACCGTCGGTCTGGATGAAAATAGCCTCGCCCGGAGCCACGTCACGTTCAAGCTCGAAACCCAGCACGTCCAGGGCCACGCTTTCCGAGGCCACGATACGCTCTATCCCATTCTCGGTTTGCCGGCTGCCCAGCACCAGGGGACGAATTCCCATCGGGTCGCGGAAGGCAACGATGCCGTGGCCCACAATGCTGGCGACCACTGCATATCCGCCCCGCACCCTGCGGTGCACTTCTTTTACCGCACGAAAAATATGATCCGGACGCATGGCGCCGTCGATAACCAGGCCCAGTTCGTGAGCGAATGCGTTAAGCAGCACTTCCGAATCAGAACTGGTGTTCAGGTGACGACGGTCCTCGTCAAACAGCTGGGTGGCAACTTCCTGGCAATTAGTCAGGTTGCCGTTATGGGCAAGACAAATTCCGTAAGGCGAATTCACATAGAAAGGCTGTGCATCGGCGGCCCCGGAGCAACCCGCTGTGGGGTAGCGCACATGGCCAATGCCGTAATTACCCGCCAGGCGGAGCATGTGACGCTGGTGAAACACATCACGAACCAGGCCCATTTCCTTGCGTAAATTGACCTTGTTCCCGTCAATCGTGGCGATACCTGCCGCGTCCTGCCCGCGGTGTTGCAACACTGTCAGCGCGTCATACAGCGCCTGATTAACCGGCGACCGGCCGACGATGCCTACGATTCCGCACATGTAATTATCACCATGAAAAACTGAATGAAGAAAGGATCAAAAAAAGAATTAGCCGCTCAAATTGTCACGAGTCAGGGGCAACATAACATCCAGGTCCTGGAGCATGTCTTTTCCTGAATCAAACCAGTCGCGCATTACCGCTGTCACGTTAGTGAAATACGGTAAAACTTGTGAATCCTTCCACCATTGCTCGCTATCCAATGCCAGGCCTTCACCGAGAATCACAAGCAGCCCCGCCAGTAACACGCCACGCACGAAACCGAAGACCATGCCAAGCAAGTGATCCGTCCCGGACAAGCCAGACCGATCGAGAAGTTCATTAATGAGGTGATTTGCCAGGGTACCGGCAACCACTACCAGGACGAAAAGTGACAACCGTCCGGACCATAACTGCAATACCGGCGATGCAAAATAACTGGAGAAGAAATCAGCGAACAAGTAGCCGAATTTCAAGGCCAGAAATGTTGCCAGTAGCCAGGTACCCAGGGACAGCGCTTCTTTGAAAAAGCCGCGAACAAAACCCGCTCCCACGGAGAGCAAGACCAATCCCAGGATAATGTAATCAACCATATGCATATCTAGAATTCCCGCCCATCTTTACAGCGCCGCCATTCTATCAGAGCCCGGCCTGTGGTCCGAGCAATTCGGTCACGTATTTGGAACTACCTTGACCTTCTGTCCACCGTCCCGGAGCTGCTCAGCCAATGAATCCGCTTCGTCCCGGGTTTTCACTGGCCCTACCCTCACCCGGTACAAGGTTCGGCTGCCGTCTTTAAATTTACCAACAAATGCCGAGAAGCCCTGGGTTTTCAGCTGGGCGGCCAACTTATTGGCATTATTTCTGTCTGAAAGCGCTGCCACCTGCACTGCCCACTGGGCGGGCTCCACGGCTGGCTTGCTAGCGGATGCCTGGACGACCGGCTGGCTATCCGGCTTGGGCGCCGGTGTGCTGTGGGTCTCGGCATCGGGCTTGCTCGGAACAGCTTCCATGGGAGGCGGCGAGTCTGCGGGAGAAATCGGGTCAGGTTGCGGCGCATTCTGACTGGGAGTACCCAGGTCAATGGTCACCTGCTTCATGCCCGTGGAGTCCTGGCCGGGCAAGGCCAGAGCCCGGGTGTGGCTGCCCTGACGGGGAGGCCCATCCAGCAATACCGGGATAAACACCACGCCCAGGGCGACGACAACTGCCGCGCCAATCAACCGTTCTTTAAGTTTCTCTTCCATCGCTCCCGCCCTGTCAGCGCTGGGATTGCGAGTATAGCCGAAGGAACTCCATAGCGGGTCCTACAATCTGAAAAGAGCCCAATACAAGAATCCCTTCTCCCTCGCCTGCCTCGTCCTGTGCCTGTTCCAGGGCCTGCTGCACACTGTCACAGGGCCTGACCTCACCCGATACATTATCCCGTATCTTGGCAGCAAGTTCCTCGCCGCTTTGCCCCCGGGACCCCGAAAGAGGCGCCAGGTACCAGCGGTCTATTACCGGCGCCAGCAAAGATACCGATTCTCTCGCATCCTTGTCCTTGAGCATTCCCAGCACAACGTGCCAGCGCCGAACGCCGGTTTCACGTCGGATCTTGGGAATCAGGTTGCCAATCGCGGCCACGTTGTGGGCCACGTCCAGCACCCAGGTCAGGGAGCGGGCAGCGTCTATATGGCGATGAAATCTGCCAAACAGCCGGGCCTGTCCAAACGACTCGTATAAAGAGGTGGGAGAGGGCCTGAACTCTTCGGGCAGTGACAGCAGCACTTGCAGGGCCACCGCTGTGTTCTGGCCACCCAGGTCACCGGTAAGAGCGGTCCGCGGCACGTTGAATTCCTGGCCGTCCCGGTTCCAGAATTGCAACTCGTCCCCGTCGGGCCGAACTCCGAAGTCCTCGCCTATACACGATAGCGGCGCCTGGACCTTGCGAGCATGGGCCCTTAGGGACTCGGGGGGATTCGGATCCCCCACCACCGCCGGGCAGCCTTTACGGAAAATCCCGGCTTTCTCAAAGCCAATGGACTCCCGGTTATCACCCAGCCATTCCACGTGATCCAGGTCTATGGAGGTGACTGCCGCAACCTGGGAATCCAGGGAATTTACCGCGTCAAGACGCCCGCCAAGACCAATTTCCATTACCGCCACCTGGACGCCGCATTCGCGGAACGCAACCAGGGCAGTCAGGGTGGTGAATTCAAAGTAGGTGAGCGGTACGTCTCCCCGGGCCTGGTCCACCAGGTTGATGCCGGCAAGGATCTGCTCGTCACTCATGGGTTCCGAGTCCACCCTCATCCTTTCGTTAAACCTCACCAGGTGCGGGGAGGTATATGCCGCCACCCGGAGGCCGTGATGACCCAGCGCATTCTGGACCATCTCGACAACACTACCTTTCCCGTTAGTGCCACCCACGGTAATCACAAGAAACGGCGGTGTCGCCAGGCCCAGGCGCTCGAGCACAATTTTCACGCGCTCAAGACCCAGGTCTATTTCTCTCGGGTGCAGGGATTCAATACCTTGCAACCATTCAGCCAGGGTTCTTTTAGACATAGAGGTTTGACTAGACTGAGGGTTCGGCTTCAAGCACGGGGCGGGCACGGTTACCAAACTTGGCCAGCACCCTGGCGAGTTCTTCACGCATATTCCTGCGATCCACGATCATGTCCAGGGCGCCGTGCTCCAGCAGGAATTCACTACGCTGGAAACCTTCCGGAAGCGTCTCTCGCACCGTCTGCTCAATGACCCTCGGCCCTGCGAAACCAATCAGCGCCCTGGGCTCGGCAACATTCAGGTCTCCCAGCATCGCCAGGCTGGCTGAAACGCCACCGGTGGTGGGATCTGTAAGCACAGAAATATACGGCACACCATGCTCCGCCAACCTGGCCAGTGCAGCACTGGTCTTGGCCATCTGCATCAAAGACAGCAGGCTCTCCTGCATTCGGGCACCGCCGCTCGCAGAGAAACAAACCAGGGCTGACGAATCGGCTAGCGCCGCCTCTGCGGCACGCACAAAACGCTCTCCGACCACGGAACCCATGGAACCGCCCATGAACGAGAATTCAAAGGCGCAGGCCACTACCGGGATTCCCATCAGGAATCCTTTTTGAACCACCATCGCGTCGCCTTCACCGGTGGCCTTCTGGGATTGCGCGATACGATCCCTGTACCGCTTGGTGTCGCGAAACTTCAGCGCATCCACCGGCTGTACCTCGTCACCCAGTTCCACCCGCCCTTCCTTATCCAGGAACAGGTCCAGGCGTACCCGGGAAGAGATGCGAAGATGATGCTCGCACTGGGGGCAGACAAACAGGTTTCGCTCAAGGTCGGCGCGGTACAACACGGCACTGCACTCAGAGCATTTCGACCACAAGCCCTCGGGAACCGAACGAGTTCGACCCTCGGTCTGGATGCGTGACGGAATCAGTTTTTCAAACCAGCTCATTTTTTGCACTAGCCCGTGTGGAGGGAAGACCCGTTGATAATAAAACAATCAGAATCATTATTCTTGCTGCATGGCGGCACTTTACATTCCGCCGGATAGCCGACATTAGTGAGGTACAGGCCCTGGGGCAAGCCAGTCACACCGGCTTTGGTTCGATCACGCATCTCCAGCACCTCTCCCAGCCAGTTTTCACTGGCCTGGCCAGAGCCGATTTTAATCAGGGAACCGGCAATATTCCGCACCATGTGATGCAAAAAGGCATTGGCGCTGATTTCGAGTTCCAGTATCTCGCCCCGGCGGACCACCGAAATGTGGCTGACGGTTCGCACCGGGCTATGGGCCTGGCAGCCAGAAGCCCTGAAAGAGCTGAAATCATGCTTTCCCAACAGGGCCTGGGCGGCGCGATGCATGACCTGCTCATCCAGCGGATCATGGACCCAGGCCGTGCGGTTACACCACAAGGCGGAGCGGTATTTCCGGTTAAGAATCAGGTAACGATAGGAGCGACTTATGGCGCTGAAGCGTGCGTGGAAATCCTCAGGAACTTCAGTTGCCCACAGGACGTTTACATCATCACCCAGGTAGGTATTGGCGCCGCGCACCCAGGAATGGGGCTTTCGTATCGCCGCGGTGTCCATGTGAACAACCTGGCCGGTGGCATGCACTCCGGTATCGGTGCGCCCGGCGCAAATCACCCGAATTGGCTCATTGGCCACGCGAGACAGGGCTCGCTCCAACTCACTCTGGACACTGAGTCCATTATTTTGAATCTGCCACCCCACGAATCGGGTGCCGTCGTATTCAATACCTAGCGCGATGCGTGGCATGACGATTACTGCCGTGTGAAGTTTCCAGGGACCCAAAAAGCACTGCGGGCCGTAATGGCCCGCAGCATCACTCACATCAGTGTATTGCGACCTAAGGCAGCTTGTCGAGCAAGCGCTGGGCGTCTACCTTCTGGGCCTCGTCGCCCTCGGCAATCACTTCATCGAGAATGCTACGTGCACCCTCGGGGTCACCCATATCCATATACGCCCGGGCCAGATCAAGCTTGGTGCCGATCTCACTCAGGGTCAGCGCCTCAGATTCCGGCATGGTCATATCAGAGGTATCAATCGCAATAGTAGGTGCGTCACCCTCTTCCTCATCCAGGCCAGCAAACACATCCACATCAGGACCCGGCTGTTCCATGGTATCGCCCGAATCCACAGCGTCACCCAGTCCGCCCAGGTCCAAATCCAGATCGTCGTCTGAATTCAGCATCGGCATTTCACTGGTGATATCCAGCTCGTGAGCGTCCACCAGGGCTGCCATCTCGGTGGTAACCGCCAGCATATCGTCTCCCTCACTGTCCAGATCACCGGCAGACAGGGTCGTGGTATCGGTCATTTTCCTGGTGTCATCCGGTGTCCCGGTTGAATCGAGATCCCCACCAAGATCAAAGTCAACGGAATCCTCGGCAGCGATAGAAGCCAGCCCGGCCATCTCGTCCGGGCCCGCGATCATCGTCTCGTCTTCGTCACTCAGTATGCCGGTTTCCAGGACAGCGGTGAGGCTCTCCTCATTGAAATCACCACCCGGGAAGTCCTCTGCAGAGAAGTCACCCTCGGGCAACTTACCAATGAAGCTGTCATCCAGACTTACATCCAGGCCCAGATCATCAAGGTCAATTTCAGCGGTCTGGTCAACCTGGGCGATGGGGGTCTCTAAAGTCGACTCTATGTCGCCAAACCCTCCGTCCTCAGCTATCGGAATCTCACGGGTGATCTCATCGCCATCATCCACCGCAGGCATTTCCTGGGTATCGCCGGCAAAGTCCATGGTGCCGCCGAAATCCAGGTCGACCATTTCGTCGCCTTCGCCGTCAGCACCTTCTTCGAACAACTCAAGGTCGAGAGCTTTGTTCATCTGGCTGTCTTCAATCGACAGGTCCATATCGGTTCCGCCGGCGGTTGCGGGGATTTCTCCGAACATCTCGTCATCGGGCAGCAACTGCTTGCCCATAATCAGGATCTTCTCCCAGTTGCCCTGACCCACTGTTTCGCGGTTATCGCTCAAGGTTTGAGCAACCCCACGGAACTGGTCTGCATTGCCCCAGACGAAGAAGACTTCGGCCAGCTTCATCTGCAGCTCGCCGTTGGACGGGTCATTATCCACCGCGGTCTGCAAAATCTCGGCAGCCTGGTCATACAGACCGTAGGCCATATGGAAGTCGGCCTCGGCAATGGGATCGGTAACCTCTGCGTCTCCAGCAAGCTTGGCCTTATCAATCTGGAGAGTATCGTCCAGGTCAAAATCGTCCAACCCGGGAGCCTCAGAAGGCTCAACCGTCGTGGTATCCAGTCCCGCTCCGGGACCGGCGGCCTCAAACACATCGGGTTCAAGATTAGCGGTATCTTCGTGGCGCTGCTCTTCCTCGACCAGGAAGCCAGGAGTGCTGCCTCGCGTACCTGCGGTCAGGGTAACCGACGTCTGGGTACGATCCAGGTCAGCGACCTCGTCCAACCCTTCATCATCCAGGCCTTCGTCGCCCTGAGCGGCACGGTCATCCCAGGGTTGTGCGTCATCATCTTCGTCGGTCTTGCGCAGGCGCAGGAATACCAGCAATGCCGCAAGCAGGGCCAGGGCGCCCAACCCGATAAATGCGATCGGACTCATCAACCAGCCCAGCAGAGTATCCATTGTGGATTTTTCTGCGGGAGCGGAAATAACCCGGGTGGCGCGATCCTTTATGCCTTTATCTTCCTCCGGCGCTGCAGCTTCAGGCTCTGCCTCTTCCGGCACCACTTCTTCGACTGGTGC
>CAKZML010000225.1 GCA_937128475.1 uncultured Chromatiales bacterium | reverse complement strand
CTGCCAAGGCCGAGAAGGCTGAAGAAGCAGCTCCTGCCAAGGCCGAGAAGGCTGAAGAAGCAGCTCCTGCCAAGGCCGAGAAGGCTGAGAAAGCAGCTCCTGCCAAGGCCGAGAAGGCTGAGAAAGCAGCTCCTGCCAAGGCTGAGAAGGCTGACAAGGGCGAATAATCGCCCTGGCTTGTGCTTTTGCCCCCGGGGTCTACTCCGGGGTGCTTTCAAAATCAACGAGGAATTATTCGAATGACTGTAACTGCATCAATGGTCAAAGAGCTCCGGGAACGCACCGGAGCCGGCATGATGGAATGCAAGAGAGCGCTGGTCGAGGTCGATGGTGACCTGGATGTCGCTGCTGACAACATGCGTAAAGCCGGCCTGGCAAAGGCCGACAAAAAGTCTGGTCGTATCGCTGCCGAAGGCCGTGTGGTTGTTGAAGTTTCTGAAGACGGGCGCTCAGCCGCCATCGTTGAAGTTAATTCAGAGACCGACTTTGTATCTGGCGGTGATGATTTCGCCAACTTCTCCCAGGCTGTCGCTGCCACCGTGTTGGCTTCCCGGCCGGCCGATCTGGACGCCCTGAACGCGACCGCGATGGCCGACGGTAAGACCGTGGAAGATGCTCGTCGCGCCTTGATTTCCAAGGTTGGCGAGAACATCCAGGTCCGTCGCTTTGTAGTGACCGAGTCCGCTGATGTGCTGGGTTCGTATTCACACGGCACCCGCATCGGCGTGTTGGTCTGCATGAAAGGCGGTTCCGAGGAACTGGCCCGCGATGTGGCCATGCACGTGGCTGCCAGTCGTCCCCAGTACGCGTTTGAGTCCGAGGTTCCTGCGGATCAGGTTGCTCATGAGAAAGAAATTCTCATGGACCAGGCCCGTCAGGAAGGCAAGCCCGAAGAGATCGTCGAGAAGATGGTTGTTGGCCGTCTGAAGAAGTTTTTTGCCGAGATCACCCTGGTAGGTCAGCCCTTTGTTAAGGACCCCGACATTACTGTGGCGAAACTGCTCAAGGACAACCAGGCTGAAGTGTTGTCTTTCATTCGCTTTGAAGTAGGCGAGGGCATTGAGAAGGCTGCCGATAACTTCGTTGAAGAAGTTATGGCCCAGGTCCGGGGCGAATGACGCTACGGATTGCTGCTGATTTGCTAATATGAACACCAAAAGAACCCCGCTAATGCGGGGTTCTTTTTAAGCAGGACATTTATTAGGCATACCAAGGTGAGAATCCTCCAATGTCAAAACAAGCCGAAAAGAAACAGCGAATCCTACTAAAACTCAGTGGTGAAGCCCTTATGGGTTCACTGGATTATGGAATCGAACCAAAAATGATTGCCCGGGTGGCCGCTGAAATCCGCGGGATCATCGAAGAGGGCGTCCAGGTTGGGGTGGTCATCGGAGGCGGAAATATTTTCCGTGGAGAAGGATTGGCCAAGGCCGGAATCGACCGGGTCACTGGCGACCACATGGGAATGCTTGCAACGGTGATTAACGCCCTGGCCTTGCAGGATGCGCTGGAAAGGCAGGGTGTCTTCGCCCGGGTCATGTCAGCCCTGAAGATCAACGAGGTCTCTGAGGACTATATTCGCCGGCGAGCAGTACGCCACCTGGAGAAAGGCAGGGCGTGTATTTTTGCAGCCGGGACCGGTAATCCGTTTTTTACCACCGATACCGCAGCCAGCCTGCGGGCTATCGAGATCGATGCCGATTTGCTTGTTAAGGCGACCAAGGTTGATGGGGTTTTCACTGCCGACCCGGTGAAAGATCCCAGCGCCAGGCGTTACACTACCCTGGGCTTTGACGAAGCGTTGAATCGCAAGTTGGGGGTGATGGATGCCACCGCCCTGGTAATGTGTCGTGATAACAATATTCCCCTGCGGGTTTTCAACGTGAATAATGAAGGTGACCTGCTGAGGCTGGTTCGTGGAGAGGATGTTGGTACACTTGTTACCAACACTAACCAAGCGGGATTAGAGGAATGATCAACGATATTAGTAAAGATGCCAGGGACCGGATGGGAAAGACCGTGGTTGCCTTCGAAACGGATCTGAAAAAACTCCGTACCGGAAGGGCGCACACCAGTCTGCTGGACCACATTACCGTTGAGTACTACGGAAGCGAGGTTCCGCTTTCCCAGGTAGCCAACGTGGCGGTTGAAGATTCGCGTACCTTGACGATCTCTCCCTGGGAAAAGCCCATGGTGGCGGTGATCGAAAAAGCCATCATGAGTTCCGACCTGGGTTTGAACCCTGCCACTGCCGGTACCTTGATAAGGGTTCCGCTGCCGCCGCTCACCGAAGAGCGACGCAAGGACATGATCCGCGTTGTACGTGGCGAGGCCGAGGGTTCCCGCGTCGCCATCCGGAATATTCGCCGTGACGCCATCGGCCAGATCAAGGAATTGATGAAGGAAAAGATGGTTTCAGAGGATGAAGAGCATAAGGGCGAAGATGACGTCCAGAAGCTCACCGATGAGTTCGTCGCCAAGATCGATTCAGTTTTGGCTGAAAAAGAAAAGGAATTGCTGGAAATTTAATTTTCGGTATGAGCCCAGAAGGGGACGGTGAGTGAAAGCATCGCAGGACCATGTAGGCCACGAAGGCGCAAGTGTGCCGGCTCATGTTGCCATCATAATGGATGGCAACGGGCGCTGGGCCCGTGCCAGGGGCATGCCCCGCCAGGCCGGTCACCGGGCTGGAGTGAAGGCCGCCAGACAAGTTGTGGAAGCCTGTGGCAAGCGGGGTGTAAAGATCCTGACCCTGTTCACTTTTTCCAGTGAGAATTGGAAACGTCCCAAAAAGGAAGTAAGCGGCCTGATGCAGCTGTTTGTCGAGGCCCTGGGTAAACAGGTAAGGGAACTGCACAAGGAAGGCATCAAGGTGCGGTTTATCGGTCAGCGGAACAACCTCAGCGACAAGTTGCAGGAAAGGCTTGAGCAGGCAGAGGAACTGACCCGGGACAATAGCCGAATGCTGCTTAATATCGCCCTGTCCTATGGCGGTCGTTGGGATATCGTCAATGCGGCCAAATCGGCCATCGCTGATGCCCAGGCCGGACGCCTGGTTGCCGATGACCTGGACGAGGAGACATTTTCTCAATACCTGTCGCTGCCCGGCCAGCCGGACCCTGATCTGTTCATCCGCACCGGTGGTGAAACTCGAATCAGTAATTTCCTGCTTTGGAACCTGGCCTATACAGAGATGGTATTCCAGGATTGCCTTTGGCCGGATTTCAGCGATGCCAATCTGGACTCGGCCATAGACAGTTTTGCCGGACGAGAGAGGCGTTTTGGCGAGGTCCTGGACGCGACGGGAGAGGAATAGGTGTTACTTACGCGAATAGCTACCGCACTGGTACTTGCGCCGCTTATTCTCGGTGTGCTGTTTTTCCTGCCGGTAACTTATGCCGTGGGTTTCTTCGGGCTTATGTACCTCATCGCAGCCTGGGAATGGGCAGGTTTCTGCCAGTGCCAGGGGAGCATGCAGAGAGCGGCTTTTGTCCTGCTTGCAGGGGCGGGGTTCGGGTTGTTTGCCTTCCTGGATGACCGAGGTCTGGGCGCCTGGGTGTTACACCTGGCGCTACCGGTGTGGCTGCTGGCCCTGGTCTGGGTTCTGCGTTATCCGGTGAGTATTCCCAGGTGGCTGAACGCGGCTTTCGGCCTGTTGATCATTTGCCTGGCCTGGCTGGCAATCTGCACATTGCTGACCCGGTATGCTCGCGGGCCTGAATGGGTTCTTTATGCGTTCTGCATTGTCTGGTCGGCGGATGTGGGAGCGTATGTGGTGGGTCGTACGCTGGGTCGTCACAAGCTGGCTCCATTGGTCAGTCCCGGGAAGACCTGGGAAGGCGTGGCCGGCGGTATGCTGGCGTGTTCAGTGGTGGGTTTCGCTGGCAGTGAGTGGTTTGGCATTGCCCCGGCGGTCCTGGTGCCCCTTAGCCTGGTCTGCGGGATGATTTCGGTGGTTGGAGACCTGGCTGTCAGTGTTTTCAAGCGCAGTGCGGGCCTGAAGGACAGCGGTTGGATATTGCCGGGTCACGGGGGAATCCTGGATCGGATGGACAGCCTGACCGCGGCATCTCCGTTCCTGGCCCTGGGCTTGATGGTTATCGGCCTGTCTGACTAATTACTCTTTAAACACGTTCGGAGCGTTCTCGTGGGATGAGCGCCCTGGATTGAATTGTCTGGCGATTGACCCTTTGGCGCTGTTTGTGGTCTAAGTGCAGCGAAGAGGTCATTCAGTGGGTACAATGCCCAGTTCGACCACCGGGGGACCATTGGAAATCACGTGGCCTGGAACCCCGAACAGAATAGGTGAAAATTGAGTAACATTTTGATTTCAATACTTTCTTTCATGCTTGCGATCAGCGTGCTGGTTGCTGTGCACGAGTTCGGCCACTTTTGGGTGGCGAGAAAGGTCGGCATCAAGGTTTTGCGTTTTTCTATCGGTTTCGGCAAACCCCTGTGGATGAAAAAGGTCGGTCCTGACCAGTTGGAAGTGGTCCTGGCTGCTATTCCCCTGGGGGGCTACGTGAAAATGCTGGATGAGCGCGAGGGAGATGTTCCCGAGCAGGATCGTCAGCGCAGTTTTAACCAGGCCCCCATGTGGGCCCGCATGGCGGTGTTGGCTGCCGGACCGGCGGCCAATTTCCTGTTCGCTATCGTTGCCTACTGGATCATGTTCATCGCCGGTGTACCCGGTGTGACCCCGGTAGTAGGCGAGGTGACACCGGCTTCCCTGGCGGCCGAGGCGGGTATGCGCGGTGGTGACCAGATCGTCCAGGTTGGCGGTCAAGACGTTAATACCTGGGAAGCTACCTTGCTTGTCTTGCTTGATGATTTGCTGGATGACGGGCGTATAGGGATCAAGGTAAACAGCGAAGACGGGACCTCGCGGGACCTGGTGCTGGATGCCCAGGGGCGGGAATCCTCGTTGACCGAGCCCGGCGCCTTGTTCAGCGGTCTGGGAATGCAACCCTGGCGCCCATACTGGCCTGCCCGGATAGAGCGAGTCGATGCCGATGGCCCCGCCCAGCGCGCTGGAATGCGCATTGGCGACCGAATTGTCGCGGTGGGCGAGGTTCCGGTAGCGGACTGGCCCGGGCTGGTAGAGCAACTTCAAGGCCTTGCAGGACAGCAGGTGGTGCTTAGCGTTGAGCGCGACAGTGGTCCCCAGATACTGACCGTGGATGTAGGCAGCATGGAGCGGGACGGGCGCACGGTGGGCCGTATCGGGGTGGAAGGAGTCAGGCCTGATCCGGTTCCAGAGTCCATGTACGCAAGCACGAATTATGGCGTTCTGGCAGCAATTCCCGTCGCTATTACCAAGACCTGGGACATGTCAGCCCTGACCCTGAGGATGATGGGGAAGATGCTGGAGGGCGTGGTTTCACCCAAAAACATCAGTGGCCCTATTAATATCGCGCAGTACGCCGGTTTTAGCGCCAGCCTTGGGTTCGTCGCCTTTCTTAGTTTCCTGGCAGTGGTCAGTATCAGCTTGGGCATCATAAATTTGATGCCGGTTCCCATGCTTGACGGGGGCCAGTTGCTGTACCATTTCGCCGAACTGGTTACGGGTAAGCCGCTGCCGGAGAGAATCCAGATGGTTGGCCATCAGATTGGACTCCTGATGCTGGCATTGCTGATGACCTTTGCTTTTTACAACGATATCGCCCGCCTGCTGGACTAATTGATTGATGCTGACCTTAAGAACAAGAAAAACCTTCCTGCGAGTCGTGCTGTTCATGGCGCTTTGCATACCGGCAATGTCGGTCAGCGCCCAGGACCTGATTACGGTGCGGGATATCCGCGTCGAGGGCCTGCAGCGTATTTCAGAGGGTACGGTATTTAATTATCTGCCGGTGAATATCGGGGACAGTCTGGACAGCAAGCGTATTGCCGAAGCGATTCGCGCTGTCTACGCCACCGAGTTTTTCAAACACGTAGAATTCCGACGCGACGGTGACACCCTGATCGTCGTGGTGATCGAGCGCCCGTCGATTGAAAACTTCACGATTGATGGTAACAAGGATATCGAAACTGACCAGTTGATGGAGAGTCTGCGTGGTGTTGGTCTAGCCAGGGGAAGAACCTTCAAACAGTCGACCCTGGACGAAGTGGAGCAGTTCCTCACCGATCAGTATTTCAGCCGCGGAAAGTACGCGGTGATCATCGATATTACCGTTACCGAAGTAGACGGCAACAAGGTCGATATTTCGATTAATGTTGTGGAGGGTGACCGGGCCCGGATTCGCCAGATCAACGTGGTGGGTAACGAACGGTTTACCCAGGAAGAAATCGTAGCGGGCTTCCAGTTGAAGACTCCCAACTGGCTGTCATTTTACAAGAGCGATGATCGTTACGATCGCGAGGGTCTCACCGGAGACCTGGAGAAACTGCGTTCTTTCTATATGGATCGTGGCTACGCCAATTTCCAGATCACCTCTACCCAGGTGGCAATTTCGCCGGATCGAAAAGATATCTTCATTACCCTGAATATTTCAGAAGGCGAGCCCTACACCATCAACGAGATCAAG
>CAKZML010000224.1 GCA_937128475.1 uncultured Chromatiales bacterium | reverse complement strand
TCACCGTGCCCGGCTGGTTGAGTTTCAATAGCAACACCGGACTGTTGAGCGGCACTCCCTCGCTGTCTGAGTTGGGCATTCACAGCGTTGCCCTGGGCTACACAGACGGTACCAACCCCAATACCCTCACTTTCACCATTACCGTTGCCAACCCAACTGCGGGCCCTGTTGATCCCAATGACCCCAGTACGTTCACACTGACCGCCTATGGCGCCGGTAATATTTCCGATGGCATCAACCCCCAGGGCTACGGCTGCGTTTTCGACTACGGGTTCTGGATATACAACGCCGGAATCGTCGAGCCCGGGGTCAATTCGTGTAGCCCGATCGGCACTCCCATCGCCATGTACCCTCAACTGGTCGGCGAGGCAGCCACCGGACCCACGCCTACCCATAAATGGTGGGGCTCGATTCCATTTCTCGGTGAGATGGAAATTGGCAACCCGGCCAAGGCCGCCTATATCACCCCTGACCCCTTTACTGCCCGGATCTCCAACGCGGGCGCCAGGATAATGAGCATCCCCGGGGGACTGGGACTTACCGGAGACGGGTTTCTTTACCAGGTACCCGACCCTTTCAGCGAGGTCTTCGACGGTCTTGCGGTGGGTAACACGAGCTCCTCCAACCTGGATGCCTTCCTGAAGGACTACAGCGACGGCTCGGTGACCGTCCAATGGATGGCCGCCGGCCAGCCTGTCATGGAAGCCACCTTTGTTCACGGCTCACCCTATGTCTATTTCAAGGCCTACCAGGGTGACCTGGTTATTCGTACCCTGCGCACGGATGGCCCGGAGAAAGGCACCTACTATGCCCAGGGCAACAGCCTGGGCGTGTGGACTGATGTGGCGGGCAACCGAAACAACTTCCTCATCACCGGCGAAGGCACGACCCAGTTCTCCAATGCCGGCGGCAACGCAATTACCGTATCCAATGCCACCGGAGAACTGACCCTGGCATATTTGCCGGATGCAGGCGGAAGCGTTCCCAGCAATACCGTCGCCGCGCTTTTTGCCTCCCGGGCACGCGCCGTGGTCCAGCAGGTGGATATCGGCTACTCGGTAGATCGAAGCAACAATACAGTTACCGTTAATCATGCATACCGTGACGCCGGCGGTGCATTGGTCGAAACCCTGGCCGGCATGCATCCCCTGCACTGGAAAAACTCATCCCAACCCACCACCGGTTACCAGGTCAGGAGCGCCCGGGGCATCATCAAGTACACCCAGGCAAGCCAGTACAGCTATTCACTGCCCTTTGTCGGTGTCCTGCCCTACCTGCCCTCCAGCGTTGGTAACTTCGATCAAGCAACCCTGGAAAACCTGGTTACCGAGTTCGTCTCATCGGACCCCACAACCTGGAATACCGCGACGGACACTTACTGGGCCGGAAAGAATTACGGCAAGGTTGCCGAACTGGCAGCCATTGCCCGATCCATCGGCATGACCACCGAAGCCAATCAACTTGTAGCCTGGCTCAAGGCAGAACTCTCCGACTGGTTTGCCGCGGACACCAATGGGACCCTGGATACGGTTAAATACTTTGTCTACGACGACGACTGGAACACCATCCTGGGCCTGCAGGAAGCCTATGGCTCCCATCAGCAACTGAACGATCATCATTTTCACTATGGGTATTTTGTCCGCGCGGCAGCAGAGGTTTGCCGGGTTGATGCCAGTTGGTGCGGTTCAGACCAATACGGCCCCATGGTCGAACTGTTAATCAGGGATTACGCCGCCGCCAAAGATGACCCGATGTTTCCCTACCTGCGAAACTTCGATCCGGCCAATGGGTTTTCCTGGGCTTCCGGGGTCGCCAATTTCGCGTTGGGAAATAACAACGAGTCAACATCGGAGGCGGCCAACTCCTACGGCGCGATCATCTTGTATGGCTTGATTACCGGCAATGACGCCCTGGTAGAGAGGGGCATGTACCTGCATGCCTCAACAACCTCTGCGTACTGGGAGTACTGGAACAACATCGACCGCTTCCGTGGCGCGGCACCGGATTACGACAACTTCCCCGCCGGATACAACAAGATCACCACCTCGATCATCTGGGGCCACGGCGGCGTGTTCGCGACCTGGTTCAGTCCGGCTGTGGCACATATCCTGGGTATCCAGGGTCTGCCGTCCAACGCGCTGAACCTGCATATCGGTCAGCACCCGGATTACCTGGTGGATTACGTCACCCTGGGCCTGAGCCAGTCAGCCAATGGCAGGCCCTCAGGACTGCCCAACGACCAGTGGCGAGACCTTTGGTGGAATATCTGGGCCATGACCGATGCGGATGCCGCCATCGCTGACTACAACAGCGTGGGGTCGGCTTACCAGCCAGAGGCAGGGGAAACCAAGGCTCACACCTATCATTGGCTGCACACCTTCAGCGCACTGGGACACTTGAAAACCGGCGCCGGCGTGGTGACTTCCGACAATCCGACTGCACTGGCCTTTGAGAATAACGGCGTCACCACTTACGTGATGTATAACTTCTCAGGCCAGGATCAGGCGGTTAGCTACAGTGATAACCAGTCGTTCATCGCGGCGCCCTATGGTTTTACGGTGGTTACCTCTCCATAAAAAGTATGGGGTCGAACCGAGAGTGAAGGAAACTTCGGTTCGACCCCAATTCCCCTTTTCGGCGAATCGGTTTCCTAAAAGACTAAATAAACATCATCCAGATTCACACCTGTTCCAAAGCTGTGCGTGACTACACTTGCAAGGGATCATTTTAGCGGCGCAGAATCTCCAGCAAGGGAAGGTGGCAAGACACATAGAAGTATTGCCCCATTCTCGCCCCAACGTCGCGAGGAAAGATCATGGTTGGCAAGCGTGCATCCACTACATGCATTGTCAAGGGCGTCGAACTCACTAATGCTCTTGTATGCCTGATCTCGCTAGTGACCTCTTCCCTGGCCGGATGCGCTGCCCTGAGCGTGGAGAACGAGGTTTATACTCTTTATGACCCGAGCCCCCCCATGGTCCGTCACCGGGTCCACCAAGAGGATCAGCTAACGCTGAGTCTTTCCGACGGCTCCACGGTGAAGCTCGAGGTCGAGGCAGTGGATTCGAATGCCATACGGGGCAAGGACGGTGTAGCGAGACCCATTGACACGATTCAAGAGCTGCGTTGCACGGACACGTCGACGGTAGGTGACGCTTTGGTTGGCTCCGTGGTCCTTACGGGCATGCTTGTAGTAGGCATCTGGGCCCTGCCAGTGTTAATACCCATGGCCTTGCTCGAAGACAATGAGGCCCTGGACAACTGGCCGGAGGAAGCGCTATGCAGGACCTACAGGCATCCCGGGCAATATGGCTATTCCGAAGCCGGAATCCATACCAGTATTGAAGATGCCCATACCGTAGCGGAAATCGGCGCCGAGATAGAACACCGCAAGCTTGAGTGTGACGAGACCTACCGGGCGGAGAAACGCTGCGCCTTCATGTACTCCAGCGGTCCGGTGTTTGCAGATTGCGCAGCCATCGTCACCGATATGGAGCGCCTGGGCATCGCTCCGGTGACTGAGTGGTCAACCGGGGCGCTGTGCGAGGTGTCGCAGGATCCAGACTTCCTTGAGGCGCTCGCCATGTGGCCCGCTGGCGAGCAGACCGAGCAACTGGTGACCGCCGCCAGGCAGGAAGTACAAGGCAGAGCACTCGAGTGTCCCCGGCCACTTGGCCCACCCGCGTATATTCCCTTATTTCGCTAGAGAAGTTGGTGACAGTATACGTAAAAAGTATGGGGTCGAACCGAGATTGAAGGAAACTTCGGTTCGACCCTAATTCCCCTTTTGGTTATATTGGCAGTTCGACCCCCTGACAATCTCCCGAGTTCCCCTGGAGGAGTAAACGAATGGCTACCTACGAATGTAACAAGTGCGGCATGAGCGTGAACGCAACCTGCGCCAAGTGCGACGCACCCCTTGAGAACGACACCCTGACACTGGACAGCGGCGCGAAAGTACAGATTTCCAAGTGCCCCAACGGACACGGCAAGATCAAGTCACCCCTGTGCTGCGGTCAGGATATGAGCTGCTCCATCGGGTAACGGATTAGAAACAACAGGGTCGAGCCGAATGTTGGAATAGATATCGGTTCGGCCCTTTTTCTTTGTCCCTGTCTTTTTACACCAGCGGAATCTCGCCTTGAAAATCTGGACCCTCATTGGCCTGTTGCTCTTGATACTCGCCGCGATAGGCGTGGTCCTGCCCTTGTTGCCCACCACGCCGTTTGTGCTGCTGGCGGCGGCATGCTTTGCCAAGTCCTCTCCCCGGCTGCATCAATGGCTGATGGACAGCGAGGTGTTTGGTCCGATGTTGTTGGATTGGCAAAAGAAGCGTTGCGTCACACGCAAGGTGAAAGCGGTGTCACTGACCATGATGCTCGGGGTGGGCGGATCCTCGATCTGGTTCTTCACCCCGCCGGGCTGGCCCACCGCAGGGGCAGCCGCAATGGTCATGCTGGGAGCCCTGACCGTGTTGTCGTTGAACACCTGCAGCCAGTGCCAGGGCAATCAGAACTGACTCGTCACAACAGCAGACCGGCGTGTAAGTCAGGTCTCAATTAACGCATCGGTCCCCTTTTCATCTATCGAGTCATCAGACATTACCGGTGAAAATGTATCGTCCTCAAACTGTGCATCGATGGTGATTTTGTTAAGGTTCAGAACGGCAGTATTAACCTGGCCCGCGTACTTGTTCTCCCGGTGGTGAACCAACACACCGTCGACAACTTTGAATTCCGAATATTCGGTAACGAAATTCATTTCATTTCCGTTAATACTCATGGTGCCGACGACCTTCTCGATTCGCCAGTTTTCCATGTTCACAACGAAATCCGCTCGCAGGCCCTTTTCCCGCAACGTCAAGTATAAGAAGCCGCCTTGCTCGGCCATGCTGAGATTCTCGATCCGATCCCGCAGGGCTAACGGTGAATACAGGCGCATCAACTGCAACCGCATGGCGTCACGTTGCATGTCCTTGGCAATCGTCGGAATGCCGTCCCGAAAAACCACGTAGCCGGTGTCATCTTTAAGTACCCGGGTTTCCTGCTTATGAGCGTAAATCAACGCCACTTTAAGCCTATCCGGGACCTGGACGCTGCGCGTATCTGTGCCGTGCCGATTGCCCATCAAAGCGACAACGCTCCATTCCTGGATCACATTGTCGAGCTTCCGGACATCATCTTCTCCCCCGTAAACCTGGATGATGCGATCCAGCACAGCCCCAATATCCTCTGGATCGGCGTTGACAGGACCGGAAACGATCAGGATTAAAAGTAAAAGCGCGATACGAAATAACATGACTGTTAATCCCTGTGTCTGACGGAGGGTTAAAACTCCTGGGCGCGGCTGCCTGCTGCCCAGGGTCAAAAAACAACCGAAGGATCAGGCATTCACTTAATCTCAGTCTAATAAGGATACCGGGAAACCCGGGTAAATCCCCTGTCGGAATTTACCTACGCACCTAATCCGCCACATCCAGGCAAATTATTAAAGGCACGTCATTTCGACCCGGGCATGACTACCGGGACCACGGATTTGAGTCGGCCCAATTTAGCCAGCCACTTGGTACACTTGGGGCTTACCCCCTTCAGGAGACGAACAGATGGCAGGAAGCAAGCACACCGTATGGCAACGACACCTGGATGGAATCGGTGAAGAATTATTACGAATGTCCATCGCCTGTGATGTGATGCTTCGTGAACCCGGCGTGATTGACCGCATCCTGAAGAATGACGACACCGTATGCGGCCGGAAAAACCCGGAGGGCTTTCGCAAGCTACGCGCCCTGGTAATGGCCACCTACCAGTCGTTGAACAGCGCCATCGACCGCATTGGGCCAGAAGAGACAAAACTGATCACCGATGCGATCATCGAACGCATCGATACCCTGCGCACCCTGGGCGGCACGAACAAGTAGGCTGCTAACTGCCAGTCGTTTAAAAGGCTATTTGCCTGCCAACTGCCGAACCTCGTCATCCAGCCCGGTCAGCTCCCAGCGTCCCAGCGAAATCGGGATGCTGTCGATGGCATTCAGCCGGTCGAAAAAGTCTCTCAGCTGGAAAGTCTCGCCTCGGGCCTCCACCTGCCTGGCGTAATCTGCCAGGGTATTCTCCAGCAAGTACTTGCCCGTGACGTAACTGGTGCCATAACCGGGCTGGCGAAGGTACAGGTGCTGCTCGAACAACAGCAGTTCCTTCTCAGTCTTCATCCAGCCACGGGGCGTGAACTCCATGTGCACTGAACCGGCCTCTTCCATGGTCATCTGGTTGGCATGGGCATAAAGCGAACCCAGTCCACGAGCCGCCCTCTGGGCCAGCAATATCCACACCAGCTCACGGGAACGGGGACTGTCGTCGTACAGGCCCGCGTGCATGAACATCTCCTCCACGCCGGTAGCGGTCCCCTCGTTGCGACTGTCAAAGATGTTGTACAACAACGCGCCCTGGCGAACGGGACTGGAGTGAGGTTCGCGATCCATACGGGCCAGTTCAAACCAGTGGTAGAAGTGGGTAAACAGCGGCGCCGGATCGTAGTGGGCGGTAATCCAGAAGAAGTGACGCTTGTCCGCGGGCACGAAGACGCCTGCATGCTCACGCAGGGCCGGTTCCATGTAATCCGTGACAGTCAGAATGTCCTTGTCCTTGAGGAATCCCATGATGCGCTTTATCGCGGCATCGGCCATGGCGTCATACTCGGCCGGGGTGTTCGCGGCAACCATGGGCGGCAAGTCTCGATTACGCTGTTCTTCCAGCTTCAGAGATGACCAGGCCCGGGCAAGCTCACGTTTCAGCAGCCTGACCTCGTCTTCCCAGGTCATTGGCACCAGGTGAACGTTCTGCTGGTACCAGGTGTAGTTGTCCTTGCCGATGCCCGAGGGACCGGTCTTTTTTGGTGCCTGTTCGTCTAGCCACACCACAAGCTCTTCGGTGGCTGTCCTGGAGGCGCCAATAGCCTGGGCAAGCTCATCGCTACCAGAATCCCCCACCATGTCTTTCAATTCGTCCAGCGCGCCTAGCTGGCGACGCATGTCACGAATGCCGGCGACCCAAAGCTCTTTGGCATTGCCCGTGAGATTCGTCTGGGCCTGCTTCATCAGGGGTGGTATGACGCTCAACTCCGAAACCAGTTTTTGTCGCGCGGGACCATCCAGTGGGAAGTTGTAGGTCCACACTTCTACCACCGCGTGGTTAGTGGGCCCTTCGTGAGCCGGCACATCACTGCGTTCCATCCAGACGGTGTTATAGAAAGCCGGGTCCCGTGCCCAGGGCTGCAACACACGCAGGTTAAAGTCATAGCCGTTCATCTCGGCACGCACCAGGTGCCAGTCAACTTGCTGGGGAACTGGCCAGGCCTCGACATCAAATTCATCAAGACGTTGGCGCAGCGCCACAAACCCGGGCTGCCGTTCTACGAACCGTTCGCTGGTGTAGTCAGGCGCACCATCCAGCAAGGGCGGTCTTTCGAACTGGCGCCAGTCAGAGAACAGCACCAGCAAATCATCGTAGCCAGGCTCGGATTTGACGCCGTCGGCAGCGTCCCCGGTCAGGGGCGCAAGCGCCAGGCAGGCAATGAACACGAAGGAAAACAATCTGGAAGAAACCATAAACACAAACCCGTTCAGCAACGATCATAGAGTAGTCAAAAACAGGGCCTGTGGGGACACGCCTACAGGCCTTCGGCACAGTGTGGCGAATCTATCGATAATAGCAACCGGTGCAAGGCACCACGGCCGTGGCGCTTCCGGATTTTCGCGAATGAGGTTACAAAGAGATACACGACTATTTTCAGCAAGTGAAAACAGCTCGATCAGGATTACTCCTGACGCAGTTGGCCACCGTTAACCACTAAAAGCGTCACGGCAACCCATTCAGATCATGCCGCCATCAACGTGAAGGGCACTGGAATCAACTACAGCTGGCGTCGACTCGGCACGTGAGCTCTCCGCTGCCAGTGTAGATGCAAAAGTCACCAGTACCATAAATCCGATAACGAGCATTAACTTGATAAGCAATATTTTGTTCATTGCCTTTTCCTGACTTCCCTCCCGTTAAACTACATCCCTGTGCCTGGAATCACTCCAAACTCAGCGGATCCCAATTCGCATTTCCTGTTGGGACAACTTTAAGGATAGTTAGTTTCCTTCTCACTTGCCCAAACTGGACGACCCACCGGCTACTGGCGCCACGCTTGCCATGCCGGCCACATGCCGCCTCATTCAACTCTGACATCGGGATTCGGGTCTGCTAGATTAACGGCGATTCGACCCTACTCTCTCAGCAAGGTGATCCAATGAATTTCCGTCTGTCGTCTTTTGTCCTCGCGCTCTGCCTGATCGGCTCCAGCCATGTGAACGCAGCCACGACCCGGTTCGAGCCCACCAGGGTATTCGATGGCGTCGACCTGCACAGCGACTGGGTGGTTATCGTCAAAGACCAACAGATCCTGTTCGCCGGCGAGAGCAGCAAAGCGCCCGAAATCGAGACCGACAGGGTTATCACGCTCGAGGGGCAGACCTTGCTGCCAGGGCTAATCGAAGGTCACTCCCACATTCTTCTGCATCCGTATAACGAAACTCTCTGGAATGACCAGGTCCTCAAGGAGTCCGAGGCGGAACGCGTTGCGCGGGCAGTGAATCACGCCTGGGCCAGCCTGATGGCGGGCGTGACCACGATGCGCGACCTGGGCTCTGAGGGAGCAGGCTATGCGGATGTAGGTGTTCGGGATTCGATTACCAAGGGAATCATGCACGGCCCTCGCCTGATTGTTTCCGGAAAGGCGATTGTTGCCACCGGCAGTTACGGGCCCAAGGGCTTTCATGAAGGCGTCCAGGTACCGCTGGGTGCGGAAACCGCCGATGGTTACGATGACCTGGTTCGGGTGGTCCGAAGCCAGATCGGCAGGAACATCGATTTTGTCAAAGTGTATGCGGACTATCGCTGGGGCCCCGACGGGACAGCCGCACCCACCTTCACCGAGGCTGAGCTGAAAACCATCGTGGAGGTTGCCCGAAGCAGCAACCGCTATGTCGCAGCCCATGCCTCCACCGAAGAAGCCATACGCCGGGCGGTGATGGCAGGGGTGGAAACCATCGAACATGGTGACGGGGCGACACCCGAGGTGCTGAGCTTAATGAAAGATAAAGGCGTGGCGCTCTGCCCCACCCTGGCCGCAGGCGATGCCATCACCCAGTACGGCGGCTGGAACAAGGGCGTGGACCCCGAACCTGAACGCATCGTGCAAAAGCGACAGTCGTTTAAAGACGCGCTGGAAAGTGGTGTCACCCTGTGCTTCGGTGGCGACGTGGGTGTTTACTCCCACGGAGACAATGTTCGCGAACTGGAAATGATGGTCGAGTACGGCATGAACACGCCGGATGCGCTTCGGGCGGCAACCTCCACCAACGCGAAGATCTTCCACCTTGAGAATCAGCTTGGACGGCTACAGGCCGGATTGCTGGCAGATATCATCTCGGTACAGGGCAACCCCATGGAACAGATCTCCGACCTGAGGAAAATCACCCTGGTGATGAAAAACGGCGACCTATACCTGGAGCCCGACCACTAGCACACCGGATCATCTTCCAGGTGAGCGGGGCAGCAGCGCCCCGCCGCCCCATACCCGGTTCGCGCCTGCCCCTAGAGCCGTTGTCCCGGGTGATAGGTGCTTTCGGCGCGTTTTTCCACATCCTCTTTGTAATACGCAACGTCTTTGAAGTTGCGATCTACATAGGGCTGGGCCTGATCGTAAAAATGCGCTGAAGCCGGATCACCGCTCTGACCGCCGGCCAACATGCTCTTGGCTTTCACCTTGTCACCAAACTCCACCACCGCGACGAAGCTGTTGCCAGAGCTGCCATAAATCCGCTTGGTGCCAGGAAAACGCTTGGCGCCAAAGGAAGCCAGCGCTCCCCAACGACCCGAGGCCATCCCCACCGGCAAGCTGGCAGCCCCATCATTAAACGGAAGATCAATGTCTCCGTTCAATCTCTGGAAACGATTAATCTCACCCCAGGGCGTATTCCATTGACCAAAGTCCGCCTGCAGCCCGGCAAGGGTTTTGGCAAAGATTTTCAGGCGCTCCTCAGGCGGTGACTGTGTCCCGAAGTAATTCACCAGGTCCATGCCATCCAGTTCGTCGGGATTGTCGCCCTCTTTCACGTAGCGAGTACCGTAGAAATGCGCCAGGGACATAGCCACGGAGTCTGCAGACACACTGAAGTCCCAATCCCTCAACACGTCAATGGCGGCGGCCATCTCGGCATCCGAACTCGTCCCCGCATCAAAAGCAGTGATCAAACCCGGAATCAGAATTTCGAATCCAGGTAAATACGGGTCGTAGGCCACCTCTATCAATTTATCCAGGGTGAAATCAGACTGACCGGTAAGCACTCGCACCGCATGAACACCCCGGAAGTTCTCCGGATCCGGAGCCATGTACACCGGGTAGTTCTCCCGCTTCGGACTGTACTCGCCAGCCGCGGTAAAGGGTGTCGAATTGCAGTTCTGCAACCAGCCATTCTCGGGAT
>CAKZML010000223.1 GCA_937128475.1 uncultured Chromatiales bacterium | reverse complement strand
GTTTCCGGGACCGGCCGGGGCGTTTGGACGACAGGTCAAGGATGAATGAAATCTAAAGGGATTCGCAGATGGCTGATACTGCTGGTGGCAGTGGTGGTCATTGTCATTGCCTATTCCTACCTGAACCGTCCCAGGCCAATCCAGGTGGCCTTGTATGAGGTGACTGCCGGCGAAGTTAAGGCCAGCGTTGCCAATACCCGTGCCGGAACCGTCAAGGCTTGTCGCAGGGCGCGCATGTCGCCCGCCATGGGCGGTCAGATTGCCGGCCTGCCTGCTCGCGAGGGCGCCCTGGTAAAGAAGGGCGATATCCTGATGGAGCTGTGGAACGAAGACCTGAAGGCCCAGTTGGTCCTCACCCAGCGTGAAACCGACGCCTCCCGGGCAAGAACCGGAGAGGCCTGCGCCACGGCAGATGTTGCCGACAAAGAATCCCGTCGCATGCTTAGCTTGCAGAGCAAGGGCCTTGCCTCCGAGGAAGCGGTGGATGTGGCGGTGGGTAAAGCCAAGGCCAGTGCTGCTGCCTGTGGCGCCACCCGGGCCATGGTCAGGGTGAGCCAGGCAAGGGAGGTGGTTGCCCAGGCTGCGCTGGAGCGCACCTTGCTCAGAGCGCCGTTTGACGGTTCGGTGGCCGAGGTTAACGGTGAAATCGGTGAGTTTGTCACGCCGTCGCCAGTAGGAATTCCCACACCTCCCGCAGTGGATTTGATCGACAACAGTTGTTTGTATGTCACGGCCCCCATCGATGAGGTGGACGCCCCGGCCATCCGAGCCGGCATGCCTGCCAAGATCAGCCTGGACGCATTCCCCAGGACAAATTTCACCGGCAATGTGCGCAGGGTTGCGCCCTATGTCCTGGACCTGGAAAAACAGGCTCGTACAGTTGAGATCGAGGTGGAGGTCGCCCAGCTGGAGGAACTGGACTTGTTGGCCGGGTACAGCGCCGATGTGGAAGTTGTCCTGCAGGTCCGTGAAAACGTATTACGAGTACCCACCCAGTCCATCCTGGAAGATTCGACGGTGCTCCTGTATTCAGAAATTGACGGTGTGCTCGAATCCAGACCGGTCAAGGCTGGCGTGGCCAACTGGGAATACACAGAGATTGAATCCGGCCTCAAGGCAGGCGACCGGATCGTCTTGTCGGTTGACCGGGAAGGCGTGAGCGAGGGCGTCGCGGTTCAGCCAGAGTCATGATCACTCTTGAGGGCATCAACCGGATTTTCCAGGTTGGCGACCAGCAGGTTCATGCCCTGGATGACATCAACCTGACAATCCAGCCCGGAGAATACCTCTCTCTCATGGGCCCATCGGGATCGGGTAAATCCACCCTGTTGAATATTCTCGGCTTGCTGGACAAGCCAACCTCGGGTCGTTATTTGCTGGAAGGTCGCGAGATCACCAGCCTGAGCGATGACGAACAGGCCACCGTGCGTGGCGAGAAAATCGGCTTCGTCTTTCAGTTCTTCCACCTTGTGCCGCGCATGAGCGCGTTCGAGAACGTGGAGTTGCCCCTGGTGCTTGCCGGGATGGCGCCCTCGGTCCGGCGTGAGCGAGTCAATGTGATTCTGGAACAACTGGGTCTGATGGACCGTGCCCATCACCGTCCCGATCAACTATCCGGCGGCCAGCGCCAGCGCATAGCGATTGCACGGGCCACCATCATGAAGCCTTCCCTTTTACTGGCCGATGAGCCCACAGGAAATCTGGACAGCAGGTCCGGGACGGATGTGGTGGAAGTGCTGGAGAAACTTAATGCCGGCGGGATTACCCTGGTGGTGGTCACTCATGACGGCCAGGTAGGAAAAAGGGCCGGTCGACGCCTGCGCATGGTGGACGGCGCCATCGTCAAGGATGAGCGGGGATGAGACCGGGTGATACGGCCAGGTTTGCCGCCCAGTCCCTGATCAGGGCCCGGGGGCGGACCTTGCTGATGTTGCTGGCAATGTCTATCGGTGTCTCGGCGGTGGTTATTCTCACCGGCCTGGGAGAGGGCGCCCGGCGATTTGTTACCGGTGAATTTGCCTCCCTGGGAACCAACCTGGTGATCGTCATGCCCGGGCGATCAGAAACCACCGGTGGGGCAGCGGCGCTGATGGCTGGCGAAACGCCTCGCGACCTGACAGTGGATGATTACCTTGCCCTGACTCGCAACCCCCTGGTGAGCCTGGCGGCGCCGGTCATGGTTGGCGCGGCGGGGGCCGCCCGGGGGCGGCTGGAACGCGAGATTTCCGTTGTCGGGACCACCAGCGAGTTTCTCAAGATTCGCCATCTGAGTATGGACAGGGGGAAGTTCCTGCCCAGCGGAGATCCCTCCCGGGCCGTGAACGTCTGCGTGATCGGCGAGAAAATCAAACAGGAATTATTCGGAAAGGAACAGGCCCTGGGTGAATGGCTGAGGCTGGGTGATCGCAGGTTCCGGGTCATCGGTGTCCTGGCAACCGGAGGGCGATCAATAGGCGTGGATATCCAGGAACTGGTGGTCATCCCGGTGGCATCTGCCCAGGCGCTGTTTAATTCTCCCGGCCTGTTCCGGATCCTGGTGGAGGCCCGCAGTCGAGAAGTCATGCCCAGGCTGCAGGACCAGATTCGCAGCACCATCGCCGAACGCCACCAGGGCGAGGAAGACGTGACAGTGGTGACCCAGGATGCGGTGCTGGCCACGTTTGACAATATTCTCCAGGCGCTGACCTTTACCGTCGGAGGGATTGGCGCCATCAGCCTGGCGGTGGCCGGCATTCTGATTATGAACATCATGTTGGTGGCGGTCAGCCAGAGAACCCGGGAAATCGGCCTGCTCAAGGCGGTGGGAGCCACCCGCGCGCAGGTAACCACGCTGTTTCTCAGTGAAGCGGTCCTGCTGGCCTTGCTTGGCGGATTGCTGGGTTTGTTCTTTGGTTATCTCGGCACGACGGCCATTCATGGCGTCTACCCGGATATGGATAGCCAGGCGCCGCTCTGGGCGGTGCTGGCAGCGGTTGGCGTGTCGTCCCTGACGGGGCTGGTATTTGGCATCATGCCCGCGCGCCAGGCGGCGGCCCTCGAGCCGGTGGAGGCTCTGAATGGATAGCCTGGGGCGCATGAACGGCCTGCTGATCCATGAGCCGGGGGCGGGCCAATGCTGAGCCGGGACTTTATCGGATTTTCCCTGTCCTCGGTGATGGCTCATCGTACCCGCAGCATCCTGACCACCATGGGCATTGCGGTGGGCATTGCGGCGGTGGTGTTGCTCACCTCCATAGGCGAAGGTGTGAACCGTTTCGTGCTCGCTGAATTTACCCAGTTCGGCACCAACATTGTCGCCATCAACCCGGGCAAGGTCACTACATTTGGTGCGCCTACCGGCGTGTTCAATACCGTAAGACCCCTGTCCCTGGAGGACTCCGACGCCCTGAACAAGATTCCCTACGTGACCTCGGTGGTTCCGGTGGTCCAGGGTAATGCCGAGGTGGAGGGCCAGGGCCGAACACGCCGCACCATGGTGTATGGCGTGGGAAGCCAGTTCCCAGGGGCCTTCAAATTCGGGGTAGCGGCAGGCGGCTTCCTGCCTGACGATGATCCGCGGGCCCCGCGCGCATACGCGGTATTGGGCTCCAAGCTGAAGAATGAGTTGTTCGGTGAGGCCAATGCCCTGGGTGAGCGCATCAGGGTGGGGGGCGACCGGTACCGGGTGGTCGGCTATATGCAATCCAAGGGGCAGGTGCTGGGATTTGACCTGGATGACACGGTGTACATACCGGCGGCCAGGGCGCTGGACCTGTTCGGCCGTGAAGGCCTCATGGAAATCGATGTGCTGTACGCCGAGGGCGCTCCCGCCGAGGAGGTCGTGGCGGGGGTAAACCGGGTGTTGATAAGCCGGCATGGGGGCGAGGATTTCACCGTGACCACCCAGCAGCAGATGTTGGATGTACTGGGTTCCGTGCTTGGCGTGCTGACTTTCGCAGTGGGAGCCCTGGGCGGGATTTCCCTGCTGGTTGGCGGGGTGGGGATTCTCACTATCATGATCATCGCGGTGCGTGAGCGGACCTCGGAAATCGGACTTTTGCGGGCCCTGGGTGCTACCCGGCAACAAATACTGAGGGTGTTCCTGGGCGAAGCGGTCATCCTGTCGGCACTGGGAGGCTTGATGGGCCTGGCACTGGGTATCGGCGGGGCCTGGTTGCTGCATTTCCTGATACCGGCCATGCCGGTGCATACCCCGGTGAGCTACATCCTTATGGCCGAAGCCATGGCCGTGGTGATTGGCCTGGCGGCGGGGGTTACCCCGGCACGCAGGGCCGCCGCCATGGAGCCTCTCGAGGCGCTGCGCGCCGAATAACTGCCGGTAATCGGGTGGCTACAGCCACGCATTGGAGGCTGTCTATGGGCCTCCACGGTTGTTGTGCCGCATCATTTGAGCTCGCCGAAGAGATTTTCGAACCACCTGGGACGGGGCGCTGGTCATCCTGCGGGGTTTGGCAGTGTAAAGCGGGCCCGCATCGGGTTATCCTTCGCACTTTCGCGCCGGTGCTGCCGGGCATTTGTTTTGCTTTTGCCGGGCCGCGGGACCAAGGGTCGTGCGCCAGGAAACTGATAGAGGGGCCCCGACCAGGGGTGCAGGGGAGTAAGTTGAAACCAACCGATACGACCAAGCCGGAATATTTCCACCGCGTGGTGGATTGCCAGTACGCTTGTCCGGCGCACACCGATGTACCGGAGTACATCCGCATGATTTCCCAGGGGCGTTTCACTGACGCCTACATGGAGAATCGCAAGTCGAACGTTTTCCCGGGGATCCTGGGTCGCGTGTGTGATCGTCCCTGTGAGCCTGCCTGTCGTCGTGGGCGCGTGGAAGAAAAGCCGGTGGCTATCTGTCGCCTCAAGCGCGTCGCCTCGGATAATCGGGACGAAGTGACTGATCGGTTGCCGAAAGCGCCGGAACAAAAAAATGGCAAGCGCATCGCCCTGGTCGGCGCGGGGTGCGCATCCCTGGCCGTGTGCAACGACCTTATGCCCCTGGGTTACGAGTGCACCATTTTTGAAGCGCTGGGTATTGCCGGCGGACTGATGCGCACCAATATTCCCTCTTTCCGTCTTCCCGCCAAGGTGCTGGATGAGGAAATCGGCTACATCGTGGACATGGGTGTGGATCTGCGCCTGAATTCTCCGGTGAAGAGCATGAAGGCCCTGCTGGATGAAGGCTACGACGCCGTGTTCATCGGCAGCGGCGCCCCCAAGGGCAAGGACCTGGATATACCGGGTCGCTGGGACAGTGACCGGATCCATGTTGGCATCCAGTGGCTGGAGTCCGTGGCCTTCGATCATGTTGAAAGTATTGGCAAGCAAGTGCTGATTATTGGCGTGGGTAATACCGCCATGGATTGCTGTCGCACCTCCCTGCGCCTGGGCGCCGAGAATGTGAAGGTCATGGCACGCCGGCCCCGCCAGTTCTTCAAGGCATCGGCCTGGGAGCTCGAGGACGCCGAGGAAGAAAATGTCGATATCGTAGTTAATCACTCACCCAGGGAATTTGTGGTGGAAGATGGCGTGCTCAAGGGCATGCTGTTCGATGTGATGGAATACGACCTGGATGAGAATGATCGGGTTACCGATAGCCGGGTGGTGGGCGAGAAGCTGATTCCCTGTGACGACGTGGTGTTGGCCATCGGCCAGGAAAATGCCTTCCCCTGGATTGAGCGTGACCTGGGTATGGAGTTCGACAAGTGGGATGTACCGGTGGTGAACGAGATCACCCATGAGTCCACGCTCCCGGGCGTGTTCTTTGGTGGTGATGCCGCTTTCGGTCCCAAGAACATCATCTGGGCCGTCGAGCACGGCCACCAGGCAGCCATATCCATTCACCAGCATTGCCAGGGTAAGGATGTGGCGGAACGCCTGCCCAACCGGATGAACCTGCTGGCCACCAAGATGGGCCCCTACGAGTGGAACTTCTCAAATCATTTTGACGGTTCCGAGCGGCGCATCGTGCCCAGCGTGGACCTGGTGACTCGTTTCAAGAACCTGAATGTGGAAGTCGAACTTGGCTTCACCGCCGAGCAGGTTGCCGCCGAGGTAGAGCGTTGTCTTAACTGTGACGCGCAAACTGTATTTACCGATAATTTGTGCATCGAATGCGACGCCTGTATCGATATTTGCCCGGTGGATTGCCTGGGAATGCTGCCTGATGCGGAAGAGCAGGTTCTGCGCGACGGATTGAAAGCCAAGGCGACAAATATCCAGCAGCAATTGTTTGTCTCCGGGCCCCTGAAGCACACTGCAAGATTGATGGTGAAAGACGAGGACATTTGCGTGCATTGCGGCCTGTGTGCCGAGCGTTGTCCCACCGGTGCCTGGGATATGCAGAAGTCCAGGATACTTATTCCTTACGCTGCAGATCATGCAGATTCAAAACGGTGGCAGGCTAAATCATGAGCCAGGTGAATAATTTCGTAATCAAGCTCGCCAACGTGAATGGCACCGGTTCGGCCAGTGCCAACGGACTGGTCATGAAAGCCATCTTCAGGATGGGCGTGCCAGTGGTGGGTAAGAATATCTTCCCCTCCAATATCCAGGGTTTGCCGACCTGGTTTGAAATTCGCGTTTCCCGTGAGGGCTATCTTGCCCGCTCCGGTGAGGTGGACGTGATGGTGGCGATGAATGGCCAGACCTTCGATCGTGACCTGAAGGAAGTCAGTCCCGGTGGCGTACTTTTGTATGATTCGACCTGGCCCAGGGAGCGCAATATCACGCGTCACGACATCACCGTGCTGGGGATACCCCTGGCCAGGATGTGCAACGAGACGTTTGAAAACCCCCGCGCCCGCATCCTGATGAAGAACATGGCCTACGTGGGAGCGCTTGCCGCCCTGCTGAACCTGGACATGGACGTGCTGAGGGGATTGATTGAGGAGCAGTTCGCCAGCAAGAAGAAGCTGATCGGTGCGAATATCCAGGCTATCGAACTGGGTTATCACTACGCGGTGGAAAATTTCAAATGCCCGCTGGCCTCGAATATTGAGCCCATGGACAAGACCGCCGGTCATATCATGATTGATGGAAACACCGCTGCCGCCCTGGGTTGCGTCTACGCAGGCGCCACGGTGGGTGCCTGGTATCCGATTACCCCGTCCACCTCCATGATGGACGCCTTCCGCAGCTTTAGTGAGAAGACCCGGATAGATAAGAAATCCGGCGAGAAGAATTTCTGCATTATCCAGGCCGAGGATGAGCTTTCCGCTATAGGTATGGTGATTGGGGCTAACTGGGCAGGCGCTCGTTCATTTACCCCGACCAGTGGTCCGGGTGTTTCACTGATGAGTGAGTTCCTCGGGTTCGCCTATTACGCAGAAATCCCCCTGGTGCTATTCAATATCCAGCGTGCCGGTCCGTCAACCGGTATGCCTACCCGCACCCAGCAATCCGACTTGCTGCTGTGCGCCTATGCATCCCACGGCGACACCCGTCATGTGTTGTTGATTCCTGATGATCCCAGGGAGTGCTTCGACATGGCTGTGCAGGCATTCGACCTGTCCGATCGCTTGCAAACCCCCATCATGGTGCTCTCCGACCTGGATATCGGCATGAACGACTGGATGGTTCCCGAGCTTGAATGGGATGACAACTACCGTCCTGATCGCGGCAAGGTGCTGACTGACGAGGACCTGGCCAAGGTTGAAAAATTTTATCGCTATGTAGACAGCGACGGCGATGGCATCACCTATCGCACATACCCCGGTGGTGATCCCAAGGGCGCGTATTTTGTACGTGGTTCCAGCCACAACAAGCTTGGCGCTTATACGGAAAGCTCAGCCGAGTACAAGGATGTGCTGGATCGATTGCTGGTGAAATGGGAGACCGCCAAGAAGCTGGTTCCCGGGCCGGTAATTCGTACCGCGGAGATGCCCAGCCGTACCGCAATTGTCACTATGGGAAGTGGTGCAGCCGCCTGTCGCGAAGCCAGCCACAAGTTGGCCGCCAAGGGTATTCACCTGGATTACATGCGGGTCAGGGCTTTCCCCTTTGGCGAAGAGGTGGAGAAGTTCCTGGAAGAGCATGATCACATTATCGTTGTGGAGCAGAATCGGGATGCACAGTTGCGTACTCTTCTGATGACCGAGACCCGGGTGCCCAAGGATAAATTGCACTCCATCCTGCACTACGATGGCCAGCCCCTGGATTACCGCAGCGTGGTAGCCGGTGTTGAAGAATTCCTGAGCAAGGGAGAAGTCGCATGAGCTTTGTTACCAAGCCCAGAATCATTCACAAGTCCCTGAAGAGAAATGCACTGGGACTGACGGTCCGTGACTACGAGGGTGTAGCAACCACGCTGTGCGCAGGTTGTGGTCATGACTCGATTACCGCGGCCATCGTGCAGGCGTTTTGGGAATTGGACATGCCTGCCCAGCAAGTGGCCAAGATGAGTGGTATCGGTTGCTCGTCCAAGACCACCGGGTATTTCCTCAGTGCAGCCCACGGCGTGAATTCGGTACACGGGCGCATGCCCTCGGTGACCACCGGCGCCAATGCGGCCCGTCGGGACCTGACCTACATTGGAATCTCCGGCGACGGCGACTCCATGTCGATTGGCCTGGGTCAGTTTGCTCATGTCATTCGCCGAAACCTGGATATGCTGTACATGGTCGAGAATAACGGCGTGTATGGATTGACCAAGGGGCAGTTCTCCGCCGCGGCAGACCTGGGTAGCCAGACCAAGAAGGGCGAGGCGAATCAGCAGCCGCCGATCGATCCGGTGAAAACAGGCCTGGCCATGGGTGCGAGCTTTGTTGCAAGAGCATTCTCCGGCGACAAGGAGCAATTGGTGCCCCTGATCAAGGCCGGCTTGTCGCACAAGGGATTTGCCATGCTGGATGTGATTTCGCCTTGCGTGACGTTTAACGACCACGAGACCTCGACCAAGAGCTATGCCCACACCCGTGAGTATTACCATCCGGCTATTCACACGGACTTTATTCCGCCCAGCGAAGAAATTGTCGCCCAGTACGACGACGGTGAGGCCATGGACGTGAAGTTACACGATGGCAGCCACGTGATACTTCGCAAGGTGGACAAGGACTACGACCCAACCGACAGGGGGCGTGCATTCAATTACTTGATGGATGCCCAGGATCGCGGTGAAGTGGTAACCGGCTTGCTGTATATCGACCAGAAGCAGGGCGATATGCACCAGCGCAGCGGTACCGCAAGCAAGCCGCTTGGACGCATGGAGCACGAGGAACTCTGCCCCGGATCAGAAGTCCTGAAAGATCTTCAAAAGGCCTATCGTTGAAGGTGGAGTCGCGGCCTGACGGGCCGTGACCGTTATTTCCAGTTGTTTGCCTGGGATTCAAAGTTCTCGGTGTGGGCGGGCACCACGCAAAAGCGTTGCCCGGTGGGCGCCTGCATCACCACCCATTCCCGCACTTCACTGAGTCGCCTGGCGCCGAGTTTTTCCAGTCGGGCAACCTCGGCGGGAATATCATCAGTCTCAATATCCAGGTGCACCCGGCTGGGGTGATCCACTGTCTGCACCTCGATGTGCATGTCCCGGGTCTTGCCACCCAGGGCCCGGTATTTCTCCTCGCCGGCATCCTCGCTGGCCTCGGTCGAAAGGCCCAGGGCGGAGGCCCAGAACGATGCGGCTTCATCCAGGTCGGCGTTCTCGCAATCGATAATAAACCCCCCGAGTCTGCTCTTGTGCACGGGCTTACTCCTTCCCGCTAATCCGGTCTCCGGGGCGAATGGTCCCGCCGTGCACGATGGTCGCACGCAGGCCTCCCCGGTCGACCATGGTCTTGACCACCTTGGCGGATGGAACCTGTTCGGTGGCGAACAAGCCCCCAAGGGTCGCGCAGGGCTGGCACAGGTCCACGCCTTCCAGCAGCGTCTCACCGACCATGAATTGCTTGCCCAGCAGGGCGTTCAGGTCCACGCCCCGGGTCACCAGGTTGCGCCGGGTTTGCCAGGCGACGACATCCAGTCCGGTTTCCCGGTTAAATTCGGCGACCTTTTCTTCCTCGATCAGGGTGATCTGCTTGTCCGGGTCGGCGCCCTGCTCGTCATAGCAACGGTCGCCCGGGATGCCTTTGCCCGCCACCAGAACGGTTTCCTGGAGCCGGGTCAGGGGGGCACCGGATTCGCTGGCGATCGTGATGGAAACAAGTTTTCCTGGCTGCTCGGCTGACATGATCTCTCCGGGATGGTGCGTATGCTGTGGTAACGATTTTCCATAGCATGCCTCGGAATGGGCAGCCTGTCTTGCAGGGTGCGGGGCTTAGTCCTGGGGCAGCGTGGCCAGTAACTTGTCCAGGTGCGCCGCAAAGGCCTTCTTGTCGGCCTGTCCCAGGGGAGGCGGGCCGCCGGTTTGCATGCCGCTGGCACGCATGGTGTCCAGGAAATCCCGCATGTTCAGCCTGGACCGGATGGTATCGACGTTGAACAGTTCGCCCCTGGGGCTGAGCACGTGGGCGCCTTTTTCCATGGCTTCGGCGGCCAGCGGGATATCGCTGGTGATGACCAGGTCGCCACTGGCCAGCAGGCGCACGATTTCATCGTCCGCTACATCGAAGCCCTGGGATACTTGCATGGATCGGATCAGCGGTGAGGAGGGCGTGGACAGGTAATGATTGGCCACCAGGATGACCTGGACACGGCAACGCTGGGCCGCTCTGAACAGCATTTCTTTTATTGGAACCGGACACGCATCCGCATCAACCCAGATTTGCATCGAAGGGCAGCCTCTGTTGCTCAGGAAGGATCGGGTTTGCTGGCAGGCAAGTGGCCGTAGGGTTTGTCGTCTTCGAAAACAAACTCGTGGTCGCTAAGGTTGGAACCCAGCATGCGCAGGTATTCCGCCCCAAAAAATTCCATTGCCTTGTCCCGATCGTTCTTGAAGGTTTCAAGGTCGGCTGAATTGCTGGCTACCACGAAGGCGTTGAATCTTGCTGCGGCGTACAGCAGGGCCATGCCCACATTTTCCCGATTCATCACATCCAGTTGGGAGTTGGCGACGCTGATGAAAGAGTCTGCAACTTTTCTGAATTTGTCGTCTAAATCGTCGTCTGCCATAGCTGATCGCCTGTTTTCACATGGGATGTCAGGTGCCATTGTGCCATGCTCCGGCCCAAATGCATCAGCAGGG
>CAKZML010000222.1 GCA_937128475.1 uncultured Chromatiales bacterium | reverse complement strand
GGTGCCGGATGCTGAGCCCGGGTTGGACGACCTGCTGGGAATGGTGGAAACCCGGTTCAAAGAAAACTATCGCAAGGATGACCCTGCGGGCTCTGCTCAAAAAGCGTTGGAGAGCCTGCGCCAGGCCGTTAAGGATGCCCGGCACAGGGCTGATGAGGGCTCCGGGTCTACTTCACATCCCGACCAGTAACCAGGTCTTCCAGTGAAGGCGGGGTATGTCCGGGGCCCAGTTCGCCGTTCTTGAGGCGCTCCACGTATGCCTTGTAGGCAGTGATCGCCTGGCGGCTGCCCAGCCACAGGATGGGAAGATTGGCCAGGATCATCACCCCGGTGCCTATCCCGGTAATGTTATCCAGTTGTGCATCGGTCTTGATCAGCCCCAGGGTCGCCACGGCGATCAGCATGCAATAGATCAGCTTGTAGCCGGTGACGGCGCGCTCTCCAATCAGGTACACCACGCCCTGCTCTCCGTAGTAGGCCCAGGAAATAATCGTGGAGATGGCGAACATCCATACCGAGAGGGTGATCAACCATTTGCCCAATCCCGGCGAGACGGTGTCGAAGGCTTTTGCGGTAAGGGTGGCTCCCACATAGGCAAGGAAAACGCCATTCGAGTCCAGCGAGGGCTGTTCGGTGCTCGCAATGCTACCCCAGGTGATGAAGGGAATATCGTCGCGCATTTCAATCAGGCCGTTAATCCGGTGCAGGGTGTTGTCACTTTGCGGATTCAGGTCTCCGGAGACGATGGCATAGACCGCCTGTCCGTTTACCCAGTCGATACCCTTGGCGTGGGGCGCCGGCATCTCCGGGATGCTCCAGCTTCCGGGGGTTGCGGTGGCTACCATCCGGGGTTGCTCGGCGAATTCCACGTCCACTGACCGATTCCAGATGCCGGTGGTGAGTATGACCAGGGCGGTGAAGGTGCAGACAACCAGTGTGTCGATGAAGGGCTCCAGTCCAGCCACGATTCCTTCTCGCACCGGTTCGCTGGTCTTGGCGGCGGAATGGGCCATGGGTGAGGAACCCTCGCCGGCCTCATTGGAAAACAGCGCGCGCTTCATGCCAAACATGAATGCGTAGCCGACCGTGCCGCCGATAAAGGCGCCACCGGCCTCGCTGGTTGAGAAGGCTGACCGGAAAATCAGCATGATCATTTCCGGAATCAACTGGACGTTCACTGCCAGCACATAGGTGCCGGCCATCATGTACATGGTGACCATGACCGGGACCAGGCGTCCGGTTGCCGCGCCTATGCGCTTGATGCCCCCGATAATCACGACTCCCACCACGATGGACAGGATGATTCCCGATGCGATGCTCGGGATGCCGAAGTAGGTCTGGGTAATTTCTCCCACGTTCCAGGCCTGGAACATGTTGCCGCCAATCAGTGTGGAGATCAGCAGGCATACGCAGAACACAGAGGCCAATACCTTGCCGGGGCCCGCCAGTTTCGGATGCACCAGGGGCAGGCCGTTCTTCGCCACCCACATGGGTCCGCCGTGGGGATTGTCCGGATCATCGGTGTTCCGGTGCAGCATGGACAGGGTGACCTCGGTCAGCTTGGTGGCCATGCCAAAAAAGCCCACTACCCACATCCAGAAAATCGCGCCGGGACCGCCCAGGGACACTGCCAGCGCCACGCCACCGATATTGCCCAGTCCAACGGTTGCGGACAGGGCGGTGGACAGGGCCTGGAAATGGTTGATGGCGCCGGGTGCGTCCGGATCATCGTAATGTCCGCGCAGCACGCGCCAGCCGTGGGTCAGCGCCCGGTACTGGCTGAAGCCGCTCCAGAATGTAAGCACCACGCCGGTACCCAGCAGGGTAAACAACACGTAGTTGTGCCAGATGATGGCGTTGATGTCGGTGATGATCTGGTTGAATAACTGCATCAATAATCCCTGGTCTGCGGCTGCGCAGACAGGGTATCACCCCTTGGGGAAGGGGTGGCAAGTCGCATTCCTGGGACATGGCCGGACGCGAGGCCCGGCCTGCCAGTTATTTTCTCAGGCTGCTTCCACGATCGCGGTTACGCCCATTCCACCTGCGGTGCAGATAGAAATCAGGGCGCGGCCCGAGCCTTTCTCGGCCAGCAACTTGGCTGCATTGGCCAGCACCCGGGTTCCCGTGGCGGCGAACGGATGACCGGCGGCAAGACTGCTGCCTTTCACGTTCAGCTTTGCCCGATCGATGCTGCCCAGGGCATCGCGACCCAGGCGTTCACGACACCAGGTATCTGACTCCCAGGCTTTGAGGGTGCACAGGACCTGTGCGGCAAACGCTTCGTGGATTTCGTAGAAATCGAAATCCTGAAGGGTCAGCTTGGCATCGTCCAGCATCTTGGGCACAGCGTAGGCAGGAGCCATGAGCAGGCCTTCGTCATGTACAAAGTCCACTGCGGCAACCTTGCCGAATGTCAGGTAGGCCTGTATCGGCAAGCCACGCTCTTTGGCCCAGTCTTCGCTGGCCAGCAGGACAGCGGAAGCGCCATCGGTCAGCGGAGTGCTGTTGCCGGCAGTCAGTGTGCCCTGGCCGCTCTTTCTATCGAAGGCAGGTTTCAGCTTGCCCAGTTTTTCCATGCTGCTATCGCCGCGCATGTTGTTGTCGCGGGTCAGGCCGCAGAATTCGATGACCAGGTCATCATAAAACCCATCTTCATAGGCCGCGGCCATTTTCAAATGGCTTTCCATGGCCAGTTGATCCTGGTCCTGGCGGGAAATATTCCACTGCTTGGCCATGATCTCGCAGCTTTCACCCATGCTCAGACCGGTACGCGGTTCCAGCACGCCAGGCAGCGAAGGCTTGAAATGTTTCGGGCGAATTTTCAGCAACGGCTTGATCTTGTCGATCGGTTTGCGACCGCGATTGGCGGCCATCAGTATTTTCCGGTAGGAAGGCGGGTACACGATGGGCACATCGCTGATCGTGTCGGAGCCGCCGGCGATGCCGGAGTCGATCTGACCCGAGGCAATTTTCAAGCCGATGATGATGGCTGATTCCAGTGCCGTACCGCAGGCGCGCTGGAGGTCGAACCCGGGGGTTAGGGGGGACAGGCCACTACCCAGGACCGATTCCCGGGTAAGGTTGAAATCACTGCTGTGCTTGATTACAGCACCAGCCGCGACATCGCCCAGTACCTGGCCGCGCAAATCAAATTTTTGTACCAGTCCCTTGAATGCCGCAGTGAGCATTTGCCGGTTGCCGACCTTGGTGTAAACCGTGTGGGAGCGCGCGAAGGGAATGCGTGAGCCACCGATAATCGCAACGCGACGTGGTTGTCCCGTGTACATAATTGTCCCTCTTTAAAAGAAAGGTTTAGGGAAGAATTTAACTACAGCGATGGTAACACATGCATGGGTTACCTAATTGGCTGCACACCGGTTCTGGACTCAGGATAAGATGCCAATCATGAGTCATCCAATCACCCAGTCCCGGCCTCGCTCGCTGGCCCATCACGGCCAGAGCATATTGACCCTGGGCCTGCCTCTTGTGGCCAACAATCTGGCCACCATGGGAATGGGCTTTACCGATACGGTGATGGCGGGTCAGCTGGGTGGTCATGCCCTGGCCGCGGTAGCGATTGGCAACACCCTTTGGTACACCGCGCAGCTTGCCGGCATGGGCGTGTTGATGGCGGTCAGCCCCATGGTTGCCCATGCCCTGGGAGCCAATGAGCCGGAAAAAGTAACCGGACTGGTAAAGCAGTCTTTCTGGATTGCACTAATGCTTGGGATGGTTGGCCTGTTTTTGTTGAACCAGGCCGGTCCGTTTTTTCTGGCGGTGGGCGTGGATCCCGATGTGGTGCCCACTTCCACCAGCTATCTGTCGGCCATCGCCTGGGGTTTGCCGGCGATCCTTGGCTATTTGTGTCTTCGCTATATGTCCGAAGGCATGGGCCATACCCGGCCCCTGATGTATTTCGCCTTTCTCGGCTTGATCCTCAATGCCATCGGCAACTATGTGCTGATGTACGGCAAACTTGGATTTCCCGCCATGGGGGCGGTGGGCTGCGGCGTATCCTCCGCGTTCACCATGGTGAGTGTGTTGCTGGTCAGTCTCGTTTACGTTCGTCGTTCCCGGCGCTACAGCGCAGTCAAGCTGAGACCCCTGATGGAAGCGCCCAGGTGGACGTCTATCAAGGAAATACTCTCGCTGGGCGTGCCGATTTCTGCCAGCGCGCTGGCTGAGAGTACGTTCTTTCATGCCACGGCACTGATTATGGCGGCCCTGGGTACCACCATCGTTGCGGCACACCAGGTGGCCCTGAATTACGCGGCCACCATGTTCATGATTCCCCTTGCCGTGCACTCGGCAACCACCGTCAGGGTGGGCCACCTGCTGGGTCGCGGATTGCCCGAGGATGCCCGTCGGGCCGGGTTGGCCGGTATCGGTATGAGCATACTGTTCATGATGGTGTCTGCGCTGGTGATGTACCTGGGTCGGTACGCTATTGCCGGCTTCTACACCACCGATCCCACAGTGGTAAATTTGGCGGCCTCGCTGTTGGTGATGGCGGCAGTTTTCCAACTTTCCGACGGTGCAAATATCGCCGCCATGGGAGCGTTGCGTGGCTATCGTGACGCAAGAATTCCTCTGTACCTGGCTACCTTTTCCCACTGGGGCGTGGGATTTCCACTGGCCTGGTACCTGGCATTCAAAACCGATGAGGGTCCGGTGGGCGTGTGGTTCGCTATCGTGATCTCCCTGACGCTGTCTGCGTTCTTGCTCATCAGGCGCTTCCTGGTTATTTCCGCGCGGCCGCTACACCCGGACCAGTGAGGGGCTATACTGGCCCGCAACCTGGAATCGTGTGCTTGCAGGGGCGCCCGGATCTGTTTTCAAACCACTCCAGCGGAGAATGTTTGTGAAGAAATTACTACTCGTATTACTAGCTCTTGGCGCGTTGAGCGCGTGCTCACGCTCGGATGCTCCGACTGCCCAGCAAGAGCCCTCGGTGGATCAACACCAGGTGCTCACTAACATGGTTGAGCAGTACTGGCAGGACAGCCTCGAATTGAATCCGCTGATGGCGGCCTTCGTTGGTGACAATCGTTACAACGATCGCTGGGTGGGCGGAATCAGCCCCAAAGAGCGTGCCGATAGGCAGGCGCATCACCAAAGGTACCTGGACGCGGCCAAGGCTATTGATGCCTCGACCCTGGATGCCGAGGACCGGTTGACCCTGGAACTGTTCACGGCCGAGCGGGAGATGGACCTGCAAGGGTTCCGCTATCCCTCACACTTGCTGCCCATCAATCAGTTCAGAAATCCTGCCAGCTATTTCGTACTCCTGGGTTCCGGCTCAAGTGTTCATCCGTTCAAGACGGTTAAGGATTACGACGATTTCCTGGGTCGGGTGAATGGCTTCGTGGAGTGGTCGGACCAGGCCGTGATCAATATGCGTGAGGGCGTCAAGCAAGGCGTCGTTCAGCCCAGGATATTGATGGAAAAAGTTTTGCCGCAGCTTTCGGCACAGTTCAAGGACAGCGCTGAAGAAACCATGTTCTGGAAGCCGATTACCGATATGCCGGCGGAGTTTTCCGAAGAAGATCGTCTGCGTCTGCAGGCGGCCTACAAGGAAACTATTGAAGGTCGATTGATTCCTGTTTACCACGCCCTGCATGACTTCATTGCCGAGGAATATCTGCCCAACACTCGTGAGAGCGTTGGCATGTCAGGACTGCCCGACGGTGATGCATGGTATGCCTACCGTGTTCGTGAAGTTACCACCACCGACCTTACACCTGAGCAAATTCACCAGATCGGTCTGGACGAGGTGGCGCGTATCCAGGGGCAGATGGCCCAGGTCATGGAGACAGTCGGTTTTGACGGTGACTTGAAGGCCTTCTTCGAGTTCCTGAATACCGACCCGCAGTTCTATTTTGAAAAAGAAGAAGACTTGATCGCCGGTTACAACGCCTTGCGTGCCGGCCTGGATGCGGCAGTGCCTGCAATGTTCGGACGTATTCCCAAGGCCGGATTCGAAATCAGGCCGGTTGAGGCCTTCAGGGCCAAGTCCGCTTCCGGTGGCAGTTACATGTCGCCATCGCCTGACGGGTCCCGTCCCGGGGTGTTTTACGTGAACACCTACGACATGTCGGCGCGACCCAAGTGGGCCATGGAATCACTTTTCCTGCACGAGGCGATTCCCGGTCATCACTTCCAGGGTGCCCTGGCAGTGGAACTTGATCACCTGCCCAGCTTCCGGCGTTTCGGCGGTTACACGGCGTTTTCCGAGGGTTGGGGTTTGTATGCCGAAAGCCTGGGTAAAGAGCTTGGCGCCTACCAGGATCCCTATCAGTATTTCGGCGCCCTGGCTGCAGAACTTTGGCGTGCTATCCGCCTGGTAGTGGATACCGGTCTGCACTCCAAGGACTGGAGTCGCCAGCAGGTGCTGGACTACATGTATGCCAACACCGCTGTCCAGGAAGCCCGCGCGGTATCCGAGGCGGAACGCTACATGGCGATTCCCGGTCAGGCCCTGGCTTACAAGATGGGACAGCTGAAGATTCGTGAGCTACGAACCCGGGCAGAAGCTGCCCTGGGCGACCGGTTTGATATCAAGGGTTTCCATGCCCAGGTCCTGGAAGACGGGGAGTTACCACTGAGCGTGCTGGAAAACAAAATTGACCGCTGGATTGAAAGCCAGCGTTGATCAAATCATGGGCCGGCGCCTGGCGCCGGCCCATTTATTCCCGCTCGCCCTGTAACGGAATAAATGCCACTAACGTGTCTTCATCTGAACCTGGTTCGAAGCGTGGATTAAAATTCTCCAGGACCTTGAGCATCGGCAGGTTGGTTTCCAGCACCTCCCCCCGCAAGCAACAGATTCCGTTCCTTCTGGCTTCCCGGCACAGTTGCTTGAGCAACAAGGTGGCGCCGCCCAGTCCATGGTAGCGATCCGCGACCACAACCCCGAATTCTGCCGTGATCGGTTCGCTGCCCTCATCGCGTTGGTAGCGGGCCACGCCGATTCCCTTATGCTCGCCTCGCCCGGCAAACTCGATCCCGATAGACAGGTGTTCGGCAGGGTCCTGATGGGTAAGGTGATCCAGTTCAGACTCACTGAGATTCGCCTTGTATCCGAGAAAACGCATGTAGGTGGAGTGAGGGCTCAGTTCTTCAAAACCACTTATAAGATTGGCGCGATCCGCCCTGGACAGGGCTCGCAGGATAACCGGACTGCCGTCAAGCAGTCGCGCCCTGGTGTGCAGGAGGGCGACAGGTTTTGATTTTTTTCCTCCCATGGCAATCTCTTTGAAGTGTTTCAGGTCTGCCCGAAATCCGGGGGACTTTCGTCCAGGTAGGCTTCCTCTTCGGGTGTGTTTTTTCTTCCCAGGGCTTCATTTCGGTGAGGGAAGCGATTGAACTGTGCAACGATATCCCGATGCAACTCTGCGAACTGGCTGAAGGTTCCGAAGGTGGCGCGCAATGTGGGCTTCACGGTTTCTGCCAGGGTGGTGAAGGTGCGAACTGAAAAATCCTGGACCTTCAGGGATTCCGAATGCTGCATGGGCATGTAGAAGAAAGCCCGTTCGATGGGCTCCAGTTGTCGGTCATGACCCAGCTCCATGCCCTTGATCGTCAGCTTCAGCACCTGGTGATCCATGATGTAGGCATCCTTGCTGCGACGGAAAATATTCCGTCGAAACTGGTCCAGCAGAATGATCAGCGCGAGGCGCCCGCGGGGCGTGTCAGCCCAGTGGTCCAGCTCACCTGAGGATGCCTTCTCTATGTCTTCGGAGAACAGCGAGCGGATTTTTTCATCCTGTGATTTATCGTCACCAAACCAGAATGCCATTCGGCCATCAATTTTGAATGCATCCCTGGGGGTTTCGGCAAACCAGAAATTGAGAATTTCTTCTGTTCGTTCTGGCACCTGTTGTTCCTCCATGCAGGCTGGCGACGAAACTGTTTTTTGCAAAGATACCTTAAGAGGAGGGCCATTGTCCCGTGAATGATGGGGCGTTATTGCGTGCTAGACTTTGAAGAACTAACCGGTCGGAAAAATAACTATGACGGACAACGGCATTATCGTCGCCACTTTTGTGGCTTATCTGATCGCAGTGATAGCCATCGGTGTGGTCGCATGGCGGCGAACCAGTAGTCTTAAAGATTACATTCTCGGGGGACGAAGCCTGGGCAAGTGGGTTACCGCATTAAGCGCCCAGGCCTCCGATATGAGCGGCTGGCTGCTGTTGGGGTTGCCCGGTTATGCCTACCTGGCGGGGCTTGAGTCGATATGGTTGCTCGCTGGCCTGCTCGTTGGCACCTATTTGAACTGGAAATTCGTCGCCGAACGCTTGCGTCGTGCAACGGAGCGTTATGGTGATGCCCTGACTCTTCCCGACTACCTGGAATCCAGATTTGATGATCACAGTCGTCTGCTGCGACTGGTCTCCGGAATATTTATCCTGGTGTTCTTTACCTTCTACACCAGTTCCGGACTGGTGGCAGGCGGCAAGTTATTCGAAAGCGTGTTTGGTCTTCCCTACCTGTGGGCAGTGACCGCTGGTGGCGCAACCGTCGTGCTGTATACCTTTTTTGGTGGATTTCTCGCGGTCAGCTGGACCGATTTCCTGCAGGGCTCATTGATGTTCCTGGCCTTGCTAGCGGTCACTGCGGTGGGTCTTGATAGTGCCGGGGGCCTGTCTGGCCTGGGCATCAGTCTCGAGAACAGCAACCCGAATCTTCTGAATCCGTTTACCACCGTAAGCGGTGGGCCATTAGGCTGGATTGCTATTGTTTCCCTGCTGGGTTGGGGGCTGGGTTATTGCGGACAGCCTCATATCCTCGCCCGTTTCATGGCTATCCGTAAGCCCCAGGATATTGGTGCCGCGCGCATGATCGCCATGGCCTGGGTATGCGTGGCCCTGGTGGCTGCCACCCTGGTGGGACTGGTGGGTATCGGCCTGGTCAGCGAACCGTTGCAGGGTGCGGCCAGTGAAACGGTATTCATGGTACTGGCTCGCCTGCTGTTTCATCCGGTGGTCGCCGGAGTCTGCCTGGCGGGCATCCTGGCTGCAGTGATGAGCACCGCCGACTCTCAACTGCTGGTGGCATCGTCCGCCGTGTCCGAGGACTTCTACAAGGGATTGTGGCGTCCAAACGCTGACCAGGGCGAGTTGCTATGGGTTGGGCGACTGGCGGTGGTGGGAATTTCTCTGGTGGCGTTTTACCTGGCCAGGGATCCGGATAGCAAGGTCCTGGACCTTGTGGCCTACGCCTGGGCGGGATTCGGGGCTGCCTTTGGTCCGGCAATCGTGTTGTCCCTGTATTGGAATGCCATGACTCGAAACGGCGCACTCGCCGGGATCATCGGCGGGGGTCTGACGGTGATTGTCTGGAAGCAGCTCAGTGGTGGCTTGTTCGATTTGTATGAAATCGTCCCCGGGGCGATGGTATCCATATTCTGCATTGTGTTGTTCAGCAAGATGGGCAACCGTACTTCATAAGCTCCACCCAGGACGGGTGAGGAGTAAATTATGTTGCGCTATTGGTCTTCAGTAGTTCTGTTCTCCCTGTTTTTGAGTATCTCGGCAAAGGCCGCTCCGAATCAGGTTGATGTGCCGGATGAGCTAAAGCCCTGGGTTCCCTGGGTGCTGCATGATCTGGAATACACCAGCTGCCCTTCTATTGGGGCCAGTCTGGCAAGCCAGGCAGATTTTGCCTGTGCCTGGCCGGGAGAGTTGGAGCTGGTTGCAGGTTCGGACGGTGGGCGCTTCAGCCAGTCCTGGCGATTACTGGCGCCAGGCTGGGTAGTCCTGCCCGGAGATGGCAAGACCTGGCCCCAGTCGGTGAGGGTGAACGGAAAGACCGCCCCGGTGGTGTCCCATGCAGGACATCCCGGGGTTTATCTTGAGGCCGGTACCCACACTATTGCCGGCAGCTTCAGCTGGGTTCGTCGCCCGGTGAGCCTGGTCCTCCCCGAATCTACCGCCATGGTGGCGTTGACCGTGGACGGCAAGCCCATTGCCTTTCCCGAGCGCAATGCCCAGGGCTTGTGGCTGGGCCAGCGCGAAGATGCCAGGCAGGAAGAGCAAAGCGCGGATCTCACCGTGATGCGATTGTTTGAAGACGGCAGTCCCATGCTGCTGACCACAAGAATTAATCTGCGGGTAAGCGGCAAGGCCAGGGAAGAGGTGCTGGGCGCCGCCCTGCCCCCGGGCTTTGTGCCCATGAGCCTGGACTCGGCTCTTCCGGCCCGGATCGAGGCCGATGGCCAGTTACGCATACAGCTCAGGCCGGGCACCTGGACCCTGGAATACGTGGCACGCACCACGGCAGACCCGACGGACATGATGTTGCCGCCGGCCAAGGCGAACTTCCCCACCGAGGAAATCTGGACCTTCATTCCGAATAACACCTTGCGTGAAAGCCGCCTGCTGGGTGGTGACCCGGTGGATGCGGAGAGAGTTGGCGTGCCCGTGGAATGGCGTCGTGGCGCCAGCCTGGTAGTGAATGCCGACAGTCGTCTGACCCTGGAAGAGCGCAGCCGGGGCGACTCGGGACACTCAGGTAACAGCCTTCGCCTGCAGCGGACCCTCTACCTGGACTTTGCCGGTCACGGCTTTACCGCCCTGGATGAGATGGGTGGGCAGATGCGCACCGGTTGGCGCCTGGATATGCAGACGCCATTCGAATTGCAGCATGGGGCCACCGACCAGGGTGACTTGCTGGTTACCCTGGGTGCGGACCAGGGCTCCCGTGGAGTGGAAGTTCGGAATGCCCAATTGGCGTTGACCGCGGTGTCGCGATTTGAAGGCGCTGCGACAGATATGCCGGTGACCGGCTGGGCGCAACCCTTCGAGGCTGTGACAACCCAATTGCAGTTGCCGCCGGGTTACCACCTGTTGGCGGCCCCCGGGGCGGAAATGGCCCAGGGAGCCTGGGTGAACCAATGGACCCTGATGGATTTCTTCCTGGTCCTGTTGGTGGGCGTGGCCCTGTTCAGGCTGATGGGTAAGGGCGCCGGGTTGCTGGCGATTGTTGTGTTGGTCTTGCTGCATCAATGGACTCCCGCCATCAGCTGGGCGGTATTAAACCTGGTGATTGGCATTGCGATTTTCGGCGCGGCCCCGGAGGGCAGGCTGCGAAATATTGCCAAGGGTTACCAGATGACCGGCCTGGCCGTCCTGGTATTGCTGGTGCTCCCGTTTGCCGGAGACCTGGCGATCAAGGCCCTGCATCCACAACTGGAACGAGAGGGCCTGACCGGGGCGGTTGGTTATAACCGGCAGGCGCCCGGGATGCAGGTGGAAGCCGTGTATGACAGGGCTGAAGTTATGGAAGAGATGGCGGTTGCCGCGAGCCGGGCGGTGAAATATGCGAGTCCGCTTCCCGAGGCGCCCGGACCTCGTTATGCGCCGGGCCTGCTGGTGCAAACCGGCCCGGGAGTCCCTGGCTGGAGCTGGAACCGGTACCAGTTGAACTGGAGTGGGCCGGTCAATCCGGAGCGCAGCTTCTCGTTGATTATTGCCTCCCCCTGGGTGACCCGGCTTTGGCGGGTAGCGGGGCTGCTGGGTATGCTGGTCCTGACCGGGCTGCTGGCACGCAGGTGTCTGCCTTCGATAAGCCTGCCCGCCTCGCTACGTGGCGGTGGAGCATCCGCGGCAATGTTGCTGCTGGGCCTGGCTGCACTGGGATCTCCTGATTCTGCACGGGCCGAATTCCCTGGGCCTGAGATGTTGCAGGAGTTGCAGCAGAGATTGCTGGCGCCACCGGAGTGTGCCCCCGACTGCGTTGACTACCCCTCGGCAAGCCTCAAGGCCGCCCAGGGTGAGCTGGAACTTTCCCTGACCGTGAATGCCCAGGCTCCGTCGTTGCTGGCGCTGCCGGACGCAGGTGCGGCCTGGCTGCCAAGGCAGATGGTGTTGAACGGCGAGCGCCAGTCCTACGCCCTGTTGAACCAGGGCGTGCGTTACTTGTTGGTGCCAGAGGGTGTGAGTCGGCTGGTGTTGAAAGGTGAGTTGGCTCCCCGGGACCTGGTGGAGTTGAGCTTTGCCCAGCCACCCAGGCAGTTGACGATGCAATTGGACGGCTGGGAAGCCGTGGGTGTTCAGGACGAGCGCCTCACTGCCGGTTCCCTGCAATTAATCCGCAAGGGCCAGGCCGGCGATCGGGACAAGGACCTGGCGGCGGAACTGGCCCCGGAAAAATACCCGCCCTTCCTGCGGGTAACTCGCACTGTCACCCTGGGGCTTGAATGGTCTGTGGTTACTGGCGTGACCAGGTTGGCTCCCCGGCGAGGCGCCATCAATACATTGATTCCCTTATTGCCCGGAGAGGCGGTAGTGACCCGGGATCAGCCGGTGAAGGATGGCTCGGCCGTGGTGGATATGGCTCCCGACCAGCAGGTACTGGCCTGGTCAGGTGCCCTGTCGGCCGGTTCCAGCCTGACCTTCCGTGCCGCCGTTGATGTTCCCTGGGTGGAGACCTGGCGGATAGTCGTCGGACCCCAGTGGCGGCCTTCGGTGTCAGGGATACCCCAGGTTGTCAGCGGCTCGGACGGTTGGCAGCTCGATTACTACCCCAGGCCCGGTGAGGTGCTGGACTTGTCGGCGATACAACCGGAATCGGCTCCGGGGGCGACACTTGCCGTTGACGAGGCCAGCCTCACGATAGATCCCGGCCAGGGAGCATCTCAATATGTGTTGAGCTTGAGGTGGAGAAGTAGCCGGGGTGGTGAGCATCGTTTTAGCTTGCCCGAAGGAGCGCGCCTGAAAACCGTGGTGACCGATGGTGTTGCGATGACCCTGTCCCTGCAGAATGGCGAGTTGGCGCTGCCCCTTGCCCCGGGCAGCCACAACACCGAGATCACCTGGGATGACTCGCGAAGCGTTGGCACCAGGTGGTCGAGTCCGGAGCTTGATCTCGGAGTTGCGGCGAGTAATCTGAACGTAAAAGTGAACATGCCCCGCAACCGCTGGTTGCTGGCATCGTTTGGTCCGCGTCTTGGACCGGCGGTGCTGTACTGGGCGCAATTGCTGGTGTTCCTGGTGGCGGCGCTGATTGTTGCCAGGCTTCCCCACGCGCCCTTCCCCTTCCATGAGTGGTTGATCCTGGGGCTGGGTCTGAGCATGGTGTCCTGGGGAGTCCTGGTGTGGTTCGTCATCTGGGCGTTTGTCGTGGCCTGGCGAGGGCGTTGCGAGGACCTCAAGACAATTCCTAATGCCGATGTGATGCAGACCGGTGTGGCGCTGTTAACGTTTGTCGCGATTGGCTCCCTGGTGGCAACCATTCCGAATGCACTGCTGGGTCAGCCGGACATGCAGGTCACGGGCTGGTCCTCTTACGGGAACAACCTGGCCTGGCTGCAGGACCAGACCTCCTCGGCGATGCCCAATGTCTCGGTCATATCCCTGCCGCTGTTGGCCTATAAGGCGGCCATGCTGGCCTGGGCGCTGTGGTTGAGCATGGCACTGGTGAGATGGCTGCGGTGGGCGTGGGGCGCCTGGACCCGGGGCGGACTGTGGGTCGGCAAGGTCATCAGGGTCGAGAAAAAGGATGACGAGAGTTGATTACGGGAATTGTGCGATCGGGACTGTGTGTGGTGTTGCTGGCGCTAGCTTCCTGCGCCAGCCCCGATTCGCCCCAGGCCAAGCTGGATGCCTTTCTTGCCCAGGCGGTGGCTGCTGCAGAGGACAGGGATACCAGTGAAATCATGGACCTTGTCGCTGAGGACTACCAGGACGCCCAGGGACGGGGCCAGGATGATATACGCCGCTATCTCATGGGCATGTTCCTGCGCTACGGATCCGTCCATGTGGATCTGGAAACCGTTGATATTCCTCAACTTACCGACCTGGGGGGCGAGGTTGAATTGTCCCTGGGACTGGCCGGCCAGCGCGGTGATAACAATCCGCTGTGGAGCCTGGGCGCCCGGCGCCACCTGTTGAGGCTGGAATTGATAGCAGAGGGAAAAGACGCGCCATTTCAGGTATTGCGGGCAAGTTGGAGGCCCGGGGAAGATCGGGACTAGTTCGATATTTTCCAGGCTTCAGCCGGCACGACATAATTTGACTTTCCCCGGCTCAACGGGGATAAAGTCCTGATGCTGCATTGCGATATTTCGATGTCAAAAGGAGGAGACTACGAAAGAAATGACTACAAAAACCCCGGGTCTATACAGTCAGGAATTCGAGCGCGATAGCTGTGGCTTTGGCTTAATCGCGAATATCGATGATGCGCCCAGCCATTGGCTGGTCAATACCGCTATCCGGGCGTTAAAGCGACTCACCCACCGGGGCGCGGTGGCTGCCGACGGCAAGTCGGGAGACGGTTGCGGACTGCTGTTCAAGAAACCCGATTCATTCTTGCGTGGGGTGGCTGCCGAGAGCGGAATAACGCTGTCCAAGCGTTACACCGCGGGCATGGTGTTCCTCGATAACGATCCCCAGCGGGCGGAAGCCAGCAGGACAGTGGTCGCAAACGCTCTGAAGGCCCAGGGATTGAAGGTGGCTGGCTGGAGGCTGGTACCGACGGACCGTTCAGTTTGTGGAGAACAGGCCCTGGAGACCCTGCCCCGGATAGAGCAGGTGTTTGTGAACGCCCCCGGAGGGATGGACGCCGAGGAGTTTAATCGCCAGTTATTTATCGCGCGTCGCCGGGCTGAGAAGGCGCTGCTGGATCAAGACCCGGTATTTTTTGTCGCCAGCCTGTCGGCGGACACCGTGTGTTACAAGGCCATGGTGACCCCCGAATTTCTGCAGGGATTTTTTCCTGATTTGCAGGATCCGCGGATGGAGACATCGGTGTGTCTTTTCCACCAGCGTTTCTCCACCAACACGTCCCCTCAATGGCGACTGGCCCAGCCGTTTCGCTATCTGGCCCATAACGGCGAGATCAACACTATTCGAGGCAACCGAAGTTGGGCAATTGCCCGGGGACATTCGCTGAAGTCCGAGGTGCTGCCCGAGTTGTCGGATTTGCAGCCTATCGTTTCGACCAGCGGCTCGGATTCCTCCAGCCTGGATAACATGCTGGAAGTGCTGGTTGCCGGTGGAATGGACCTGTTGCAGGCCATGCGTATTCTTATTCCGCCTGCCTGGCAGACGGTGGATGGCATGGATCCGGATGTGCGTGCGTTTTACGAGTATTACGCCGCTCACCAGGAACCCTGGGACGGACCTGCCGGGGTGGTGTTCACCGACGGGCGCTATGCCGCCTGTGTGCTGGATCGCAACGGCCTGCGTCCTGCCCGCTATGTAATTACCCGTGACCGGCATATCACCATTGCCTCGGAAATTGGTGTCTACGACTACCAGCCCGAGGACGTGGTCAGCAAGGGACGCCTGGGCCCCGGCGAGATGCTCGCTGTGGATACCCGAACCGGCGCGATTTTGAACAATGATCGCATCGAGGACTTGCTGCGCCGTGGTCACCCGTACAAGAAATGGCTAAAGGCCGGTGTTCGCTACCTGGGCTCCCAGTTGCTGGATACCGCGACCGCTGCCGAGCCGATGGATTCCGAAACCCTGGCGGTGTTCCACAAGCAGTTCAGTTTCTCCGATGAGGAACGAGACGAAGTGTTGCGGGTAATGGCAGAGTCGGAGATGGAGGCGGTGGGTTCCATGGGCGATGACACGCCCATGCCGGTGCTCTCCCTGCGGGTACGTTCCCTCTATGACAGTTTCCGCCAGCAGTTCTCCCAGGTAACCAATCCACCCATCGACTCGTTGCGCGAGCGCATCGTCATGTCGCTGCAAACCGAGATTGGTCGGGAGTGCAATATTTTCGATCCCCGGCCCGAGTATGCCCGCCAGGTCACCATGAATTCCCCGGTGCTGTCCCAACGCAAGTTCCGGGAACTGATGGCGATGGATGACTTCGGGGTAACCCATGAATTTATCGACCTGAATATCGACCAGGAACTGAGTTTGTCCCAGGCCCTGGACCGGGTGTGCGAGCAGGCCGAGGCTGCGGTAAGGGCCGGCAAGCTGGTTGTGGTCTTGTCCGACAGGAATTTGCGTGAGGATGCGGTGCCGGTACACGCGTTGATGGCTACCGGAGCGGTGCATCATCACCTGGTGAAGCTGGGCCTGCGTATCCATTGCAACATCATTGTGGAAACCGGTACTGCAAGAGATGCCCACCAGTTCGCCTGCCTGATTGGCTATGGCGCAACGGCCGTTTATCCCTACCTGGCCTATCACACCCTTCATGACATGCTGCGCAGCGGACAGATCAGCGCCGGCGGTCGGGCGCCCAGGCAGTTGGGACGCAGCTACAGGCGCGGCGTCCGCAAGGGCCTGTTCAAGATCATGTCGAAGATGGGTATCGCCACCGTTGCCAGTTACCGGTCTGCCCAGCTTTTTGAAATCGTCGGCCTGCATGAAGAAGTGGTGGAGCGTTGTTTCGCCGGGACCGTAAGTCGCATCCAGGGCGCCGGCTTTGCCGAACTGGAATCCGATTTGCGGACACTCAAAGCACGCGCCTGGAATTCACGAGAGCCGGTGGATCATGGCGGAATGTTCAAGTACATGCATGGCGGCGAATATCATGCCTATAACCCGGACGTGGTGGTTGCCTTGCAGGCGGCAGTGCGCAGCGGTGACTACGATCACTACAAGCGCTATGCCGCATTGGTGGACGAGCGTCCTGCTGCGACCCTGAGGGACTTGCTGGAGTTGGTGCCGGCCGGATCCCCGATTCCGCTGGAAGAGGTGGAACCCGTGGAGGCCATCATCGCCCGCTTCGACAGTGCCGGGATGAGCCTGGGAGCGCTGTCGCCGGAGGCCCACGAGGCCCTGGCGATTGCCATGAACCGACTCGGGGCACGCTCCAATTCAGGTGAAGGCGGCGAGGACAAGGCCCGTTACGGGACGGAGAAAGCCTCCAAGATCAAACAGGTGGCCTCGGGTCGTTTTGGCGTTACCCCCGAGTACCTGGTCAATGCAGAAGTGCTGCAAATCAAGATCGCACAAGGTGCCAAGCCGGGTGAGGGCGGCCAGTTGCCCGGTCACAAGGTGAACGAGATGATTGCCCGGCTGCGTCACGCCAGTCCGGGAGTGGGGCTGATCTCACCGCCACCCCATCACGATATTTATTCTATCGAGGACCTGGCGCAACTGATTTTCGATTTGAAGCAGGTGAATCCCCAGGCGCTGGTATCGGTGAAGCTGGTTGCCGAGCCCGGGGTGGGAACTATCGCTGCCGGTGTGGCCAAGGCCTACGCGGACCTGATCACGATTTCAGGCTATGACGGTGGAACCGGCGCCAGCCCGTTGACCTCGGTGAAGTACGCGGGCAGTCCCTGGGAACTGGGCCTGGCGGAAACCCACCAGACCCTGCGTCGCAACGATCTGCGACACAAGATTCGACTGCAGACCGATGGCGGATTGAAGACCGGACTGGATGTCATCAAGGCGGCGATTATCGGTGCCGAGAGTTTCGGCTTCGGCACGGGTCCCATGGTGGCTATGGGCTGCAAGTATCTTCGAATTTGTCATCTCAATAATTGTGCGACCGGGGTTGCGACCCAGAACGAAGTGTTGCGTACCCAGTTCTTCACCGGCCTGCCGGAAATGGTGATGAACTATTTCCTGTTTGTCGCCCGGGATGTGCGGGAGCGACTCGCGGCACTGGGTGTTCGCAGCGTCGAGGAGTTAATTGGCCAGACCGAATTTCTTACGCCCATCCCGGGAAATACACCCAGGCAGCAACGACTAGACCTACGGCCCATCCTGTCCCTGGACGGGCTGGTGCAAGAGCAGTCCTGTTTTTGCACCGAGCCTCGTAATCCGCCCTGGGACAGGGGTGAGTTGGCCGAGCGCATGCTGGCTGACTGCAAAGCTGCGATTCTTGAAAAAACCGGCGGAGAATTTTCCTACCAGATACGTAACAGTGATCGCAGCATAGGCGCCAGGTTATCCGGCGAGATTGCCCGTACACACGGCGATTACGGAATGTCTGAACACCCTGTTGAAATCGCGCTCCAGGGAGCAGCTGGCCAGAGTTTCGGCGCCTTCAATGCCGGCGGTCTGCATATGCACCTGGAAGGTGATGCCAATGATTACGTGGGCAAGGGCATGGCCGGTGGCCAACTCGTGCTGCGTCCCCATAAAGATTCCATTTACCCCGCCAGTTCCACGCCCATCATGGGCAATACCTGTCTATATGGCGCAACCGGTGGTCGCCTGTTCGCAGCGGGCACGGCGGGCGAGCGCTTCGCGGTGCGAAACTCAGGCGCCATCGCGGTGGTGGAGGGTGTGGGCGATCACGGATGCGAATACATGACCGGTGGCGCGGTGGTGGTGCTGGGTGATACCGGTGTGAATTTCGGCGCCGGCATGACCGGTGGCTTCGCTTATGTGCTGGACATGGACCGTCTGTTCGTTGACCGCTATAACCACGAGCTTATCGATATCAATCGCATCACGCCCGAGACCATGGAGGCGAACCTGCATCACTTAAGAAGCCTGATCGAGGAGCATGTGGCCTTGACCGGCAGCGACTGGGGTCAGGAAATCCTTGATGACTTCCGTAGTTATATTGGCAAGTTCTGGCTGGTTAAACCCAAGGCTGCGGATCTGGAATCCCTGGTCCTGTCCCTGCGCCGGGCAGCGTGAGGCGGCCGGTATGACAGAAAAAAATCTCAGGTTCCTCGACATCCCGCGGCGCAGTCCCGACAAGGCTGAGCCGGCAGACCGTAAACAAAATTACAACGAAATTTATGGCCACTATTCCTCTGTCGCGGCGGCTGACCAGGCGGGTCGTTGTCTTGCTTGCGGCAATCCCTATTGCGAATGGAAATGCCCGGTACACAACTATATTCCTGAATGGTTGAAGCTGGTGGACGAGGGCAAGCTGTTCCAGGCTGCCGAACTGTCACACCAGACGAATTCACTGCCCGAAATTTGTGGCCGGATTTGCCCCCAGGATCGGCTGTGCGAAGGGGCCTGCACCCTGAACGATGGCTTTGGTGCGGTGAGCATCGGGTCCATAGAAAAGTACATTACCGATGAGGCCCTGAAACAGGGCTGGCGACCGGACTTGTCCCATGTAAAACCCACGGGCAAAAAAGTGGCCGTGGTGGGAGCCGGTCCCGCGGGTCTTGCGGTGGCCGATGTGCTGGCCAGAAATGGCGTGCAGTCGGTGGTCTTCGATCGTTATCCACAGATTGGTGGTTTGCTTACCTTTGGTATCCCGCCGTTCAAACTCGAGAAGTCAGTGGTCCAGACCCGCCGGGAGATACTGGAAGAAATGGGTGTGGAATTTCGTCTCAATACGGAAGTGGGCAAAGACATTGCTATCGACGAGTTGATCGACGGGTTCGATGCGGTGTTCCTGGGCCTGGGTACCTACAACAGTGTGAAGGGTGGATTTCCGGGAGAAGATCTTCCCCAGGTTCGTGACGCCCTGCCCTACCTGATTGGCAATATTCGTCGCCAACTTGAGATGGAGTGCGAGCAAACGCCTTTCCTGGATATGGCCGGGAAGCGGGTGGTCGTGCTCGGTGGTGGAGATACCGGAATGGATTGCGTGCGCACGGCGATCCGCCAGGGCGCCGCCAGTGTTGTCTGCGCCTATCGTCGGGACCGGGAGAATATGCCGGGCTCCAGGCGCGAGGTGGAGAATGCGATTGACGAAGGCGTGCAGTTTTTGTGGCAACGCCAACCCCTGGAAATTGTCGGGTCTGACCGGGTAGAGGGCGTGCGCCTGGCGCGCACCGCCCTGGGGCCGCCGGATGCCATGGGCAGGCAAGCACCTGAACAGGTCCAGGGCAGTAAAGAATTGCTGGAGTGCGACGAGGTGATTGTCGCTTTCGGATTTCGCCCAAGCCCGCCGGACTGGCTGGAGACTGCCGGGGTGAGTCTTCATGGCAATGGCCGTGTGGTGGTCTCTGCCGATGCCCGCACGCCGTTTCAGACTTCTGCGTCCAAGGTATTTGCCGGGGGCGATATGGTTCGTGGCTCAGACCTTGTAGTCACCGCGGTATTCGAGGGTCGTGAAGCGGCCCGGGGAATTCTTGCCTACCTGGA
>CAKZML010000221.1 GCA_937128475.1 uncultured Chromatiales bacterium | reverse complement strand
CCCGGTCCCGATCGCGTAAACAGGTAGCGCAGCGCAACCGCTGCTTCCTGAAACAGATTGAAATCATAGGTGTTGGATTGCTTGCTGCGTACCAGGGTGCAGATGTCCAGGTGGTCCTGGAGATTCTTTCCCACCCCGGGAAGAGAATGCACCGGCTTCACGCCAACCGCTTCAAGCTCGGCAGCAGGGCCAATCCCGGATAACAACAACAACTGCGGCGAATTGATCGCACCGCCACTGAGCAAGACCTCTTCGCTGGCCCGGGCCGTCTGCAGCCGACCACCCTTGAGGTACTCCACGCCCACCGCGCGCGAGGACTCGATCAGCACCCGGGTCACCTGGGCGCGGGTAATGACCGTGAGGTTAGGCCGCGAACGGGCCACCGCGAGAAATGAGCTGGCCACGCTGCAGCGCCTGCCGTTTTTCTGGGTGACCTGGTAGAAGCCAACACCCTCCTGGGAGGGACCATTGAAATCATCATTCGGCGGGTAGCCGGCTGCGACACCAGCCTTGAGGAACACGTCAGACAGGGGGTTAACACTGTCCAGGTCCTTCACGTTCAAGTATCCCCCGGCACCGTGGAACTCCGAGGCGCCGCGCTCTTGATTCTGGGAGCGCTTGAACAATGGAAATACATCTTTCCAGCCCCAGCCGGGATTACCCAGGCTTTCCCAGTGATCGTAGTCCTCGGGTTGGGCGCGCACATAGCACATGGCATTGATAGAACTGCTGCCACCGAGCACCCGACCCCGGGGCCACCACAGGGAGCGATTATTCAACTCGGCCTGGGGTTCAGTGTTGTAACACCAGTTGATGCGCTTATTGCCTGCCAGCCGGCCTATGCCGGCGGGCATGTGTATCAGCGGATTCCGGTCAGCACCTCCGGCCTCCAGCAACAGGACCCGGGTCCCCGGATCCTCTGTTAATCGATTGGCCAGAACACAGCCTGCCGATCCCGCGCCTACCACGATGTAGTGAAATTCCATTTTCAGGGTCTCTTTGTTGCACTGCAACCTATTGGTAGAACATTCTCCTGCGGAACACAAGTCAGGTCCCTGGGGCCCCCATCGCCCTTGCCACCGCCCACACCTCCACCCGCCTAACCCCCGCAGATTTCAACACCCTGGTCGCGGCATCCACGGTGGACCCGGTGGTCACCACGTCATCCACCAAGGCAACACTCTCCGGCAATCGCCCTTTCCGGGTTCGCAATCGATATGCGCCATTTACGTTTCGGCGTCTTTGCAGCGCCGTCAGGCTGCTTTGGGGTGGGTCATGTCGCCAGCGCTCAAGGCAATCTTCCAGCACCGGCAGGCACAAGGCCTTCCCCAGGTGCCGGGCAATCTCACTGGACTGGTTAAACCCCCTGGACCGCTGGCGCCTGGGATGCAGGGGTATGGGCAGAATCGCCTGGGGCAGCGGGCCGTTCCGATCCACCAGAGGTTCCACCAGCAAACTCGCCAGTAATCCACCCGCCACCAGGTCAGCGTTAAATTTCAGCGCCTGGATCAATTGGTCCACCGGAAAACGATATTCCATGGGACAGCACAGGGAGTCGTAAGGCGGTGGCCGGGAAAGACAGGTGCCACAGGCCGGCGCCGGTCGCGCCAGGGGTCGACCGCAGCGCTGGCAGGCAACTCGGGGGCCGGGCAGGGAGTCCCGGCACACCGGGCACAACATTCCCTTGCCGCAGCGCCCAAGGCACAAGTAGCAACGGGGAGGCCCCTGTAGCCAGGCCAGCAAGCCTGCCAATCCCATACCAGTCTCCATAATCGAGTGCTTTTGAGCCTATGTTTCAGCATCTTCTTCTAATTTCGCCAAAACAACTCCGATAATTCGCAGATTGGCAGAGAAATCGCGTTAATGCCAAACTCCCAATTGAGGATGGTTTCAGGAAGAATCCTGCTTTTTTAAAGATTTTAATGACTTTTAAGATCCGTTTTAACGCATTTAGCGCGACAATCATCGAAAAGACAGATGAGCGCCGGCAAGCTGCGGGCAGCCGGGAGGTCGATTTGTCCCTGGGGGTGTGGGACTGGGCCCGGTCAGTAGTAGAATCCCCTCCCCATGACAGCCGACGCCAAAAATCCGTTTCTGATCAGCCGCAGGCAGCTCCGGCGTAACCTGGACCGTGCAGCCGCCAGCTACGACAACGCCAGCATCTTGCACGCAGAGATCAGCACTCGCCTCCTGGAGCGCCTGGACCTGGTTAAGCTGAAGCCCAAGGCGATACTGGATGCGGGCTGCGGGACGGGAAGCGCCTCGGCGGAGTTGCTCACGCGTTACCGTGGCGCCCGGGTCACGGCCCTGGACCTGTCCGAGGCCATGCTGGCCCAGGCCGGACGGAAGCAGAGGCTGTTTCGCAAGTTCCAGCGAGTGTGTGGCGACCTGGCCTGCCTGCCCCTTGCCCGGGACTCCCAGGAACTGGTGATCTCCAACCTGGCCCTGCACTGGTCAGACGACCTGGACCAGGCCATTTCAGAATTTGCCAGGGTGCTGCGCCCGGGCGGACTGCTGAGCTTCAGCACCTTCGGACCCGACACCCTTGGGGAATTACGCGCCGCGTGGGCCACGGTGGACAGCCACAACCACGTGAACCTGTTCGTCGACATGCATGACATCGGAGACGCCTTGATACGAGCAGGATTCTCCGATCCGGTGCTTGACGTGGAGCACGTCACCGTCACCTACGGCAGCCTTGACGAACTGCTGCGAGACCTCAAGGCCACCGGGGAAAGCAACGTCACCTCCGGGCGGCCACCGGGTTTGATTACCCCCAGGCAACTCAAGATCCTGGCCGATGCCTACGAATCGAACCGCAACGCCGACGGCTTGCCCGCCACTTACGAAGTGGTTTACGGCCACGCCTGGGCCGCGGTGCCCCGCCAACGGCAAACCCGGGACGGAGAAACCCTGGTACCCATGGACGGGTTACGGACACGGCAACTGGACCGCTGAGCCTTTATTCGCGGCATCTCTGCGGGAAAAATTCCCAACCAGCTGGTTCTATCGGGCACCTTCCCGAAGCCCCTGTGACCCCCGAAAATCCGAATTTTCCGCTTCCCAGTCTAAAAAGCCTGACGAGAATCCTGAATTTCCCGCTTCCCAGTCTAAATTCTGGTAGAAAATTCAAGGCCCTAGGGCGGCACACCCTGATTCGGCTTGATTGCGTGACTAGACTCCTTCTAGTACCATTTCCGCTTTCGTCGATGAGCGGCAGGCGTTCGGGTACTAATAGGGAGACAAATCCCTACCGGATTTCGGGTGTGAATTGGCTGGGTTTATACGCGAAACCGGCCGCAAGCACCGTCCATCTAATCAGTGGATCGCGCTGTTCATCACGGGATAAACAGAAGAATCCGGAGTAATAGCGGGCCGTGCCTGAAACAGTCGTGATGACACGATCTGTCGTCAGGAATTCCGCCAGCGTCAGGGCAGATATGTTGCCCGCTACTGGCCACGGTGATGCAGACAGTTAGCGCTACGACCCCGGCAACGGAAGATCGACGAGACACTCTGTCATCCAGATTCAGTTCCTGCTGAACCTGGTCGGCAAAAAGCGTCTTTGCTGCGTTGCCAGTGAGGACAGGTAGTTCTGAATTCGTAAAACACAGGAGTTGGGTTTGATGTCCCGCACCATCTTGAATCGGCTGCACAGCGCAGCGCTGGCTTTGTTCGCAAGCGCTTTCGCACCTGCCGCCCTCGCCGACTGGGCGTTGAATATGCCCGTAGGCGTCACGGAAGTCAGTAAGGAAGTATACGGATTACATATGCTAATCCTTGGGGTATGCGTCGCCATCGCCATCGTAGTGTTCGGCGTGATGATCGTATCCATCTTTCTTCACCGTAAATCCCGCGGCGTAGAACCGGCGCAGTTCTATCACAGCACCAAGGCAGAGATTATCTGGACCGTGATCCCGATCATCATTCTCATCGCCATGGCCGTCCCCGCTGCTGAAGGACTGATCAAGGTTGAAGACACTCGCAATGCCGACATGACCGTCAAAGTCACCGGGTACCAGTGGCGCTGGCGCTATGACTACCTGGATCATGACATCGGCTTCTACAGCACCCTGGATCGCGAAAGCAACCAGGCTCGCCGGGTGAATTCAGGAACCGATCCGTTTTCTGTCGAAAACTATTTGCTGGAAGTAGACCACCCGCTGGTGGTTCCGGTTGGCGCCAAGGTCAGGTTGTTGCTGACTGCCGCTGATGTCCTGCACGCCTGGTGGGTGCCGGACCTCGCGGTCAAGAAAGACGCCATCCCCGGCTATATCAACGAAGCCTGGTTCAAGGCAGACGTGCCCGGTATCTACCGTGGCCAGTGTGCAGAACTGTGTGGACGCGATCACGGCTTCATGCCGGTTGTTGTTCACGTGCTGGAACGTGATGAATACGATGCCTGGTTGGTGGAACAAACCACCGACAAAGTGGCTTCCCCCGAAAACGTTGCAGCTACGCGCAAGCTTTAAGCGGAGACGAAAGTAATGAGTCAAGTTGACACCCACAGCCATACCGATCACCACGACGATCACCACGATCACGGTCCTGCAAAAGGCCTGAAGCGTTGGCTGTTTACGACCAACCATAAAGACATCGGTACCATGTACCTGATCTTCTCCCTGGTCATGTTCATGACCGGCGGCGCCATGGCCATGGTCATCCGTGCTGAATTGTTCCAGCCTGGTCTGCAGTTGGTTGAGCCTGGTTTCTTCAACCAGATGACCACCATGCACGCACTTATCATGGTGTTTGGCGCAGTGATGCCCGCCACCGTGGGCCTGGCTAACTGGATGATCCCGATCATGATCGGCGCGCCGGACATGGCACTGCCTCGCATGAATAACTGGAGCTTCTGGATTCTTCCGTTTGCTTTCACCATGCTGCTGTCCACCCTGATCATGCCCGGCGGCGGACCTGCCGGCGGCTGGACCATGTATCCCCCGCTTATTCAGCAGACCGGTGTCGCATTGCCGTTCCTGATTTTCGCGATACACATGATGGGTGTCTCCTCGATCATGGGCGCCATCAACATTGTTGTAACCATCATGAACATGCGTGCACCCGGCATGACCCTGCTGAAGATGCCGCTGTTCGTATGGACCTGGCTGATCACTGCCTACCTGCTGGTAGCAGTTATGCCGGTGTTAGCCGGTGGCGTGACCATGCTGCTAACAGACCAGTACTTTGGCACCACTTTCTTCAACGCCGCTGGCGGCGGTGATCCGGTCATGTTCCAGCACATCTTCTGGTTCTTCGGTCATCCCGAGGTGTACATCATGATTCTGCCGGCCTTCGGCATTATCTCGGAAATCATTCCGACCTTCTCTCGCAAGCCCCTGTTTGGCTACGAGTCGATGGTGTATGCAACCGCAAGTATCGCCTTCCTGTCATTCATCGTGTGGGCCCATCACATGTTCACGGTTGGTATGCCCATCGCAGGCCAGCTGTTCTTCATGTTCTCCACCATGATGATTGCTGTGCCCACCGGCGTGAAAGTGTTCAACTGGATTTCCACCATGTGGCGTGGCGCAATGACCTTCGAGACACCGATGCTGTTCTCGCTGGCCTTCGTGTTCCTGTTCACCATCGGTGGCTTCTCGGGTCTGATGCTGGCCATCGCACCGGCTGACTTCCAGTACCACGACACCTACTTCGTGGTGGCCCACTTCCATTACGTGCTGGTGCCTGGTGCGGTGTTCGCGATCATGGCCGGCGTGTATTACTGGCTGCCCAAGTGGACCGGCAACATGTACGACGAAACCCTGGGCAAGGTGCACTTCTGGATGTCCACCATTTTCGTCAACGTGTTGTTCTTCCCCCAGCATTTCCTGGGCCTGGCCGGTATGCCGCGACGGATCCCCGATTACGCCACCCAGTTCGCTGATTTCAACATGATCTCGTCGATTGGTGGTTTCGGTTTCGGCCTGTCGCAGTTGCTGTTCATCTATGTGGTCATCAAGTGCGCCAAGGGCGGCGTGAAAGCCACTGACAAGGTGTGGGATGAGCCGCGCGGCCTGGAGTGGACCCTGTCCTCACCGCCGCCGTATCACAGCTTCAGCGTTGCGCCGGAAATCAAGTAATCCGATCATGAGCAACAAGAAACTCACTCCTAAAGCCCGCCGCAATGCCATTTACCTGGCATTGCTGGCGGTGGCGTTCTACGTGGCATTCATCGCCTCGATGTCTTTGCGCGGGTAACGGTAATGACGCAGAACACACCGCAAGATAACAAGGCCCTGACACTGAAGCTGGTGGTGATGACCCTCGCCATGTTTGGCTTCGGGTTTGCTCTGGTGCCCTTGTATTCGGTGTTTTGTGAAATAACCGGGATCCGTAGCGCGATTGTGGAAACCGATGCCAGCCAGGTAATTGAGACACCTGATATTGACCGGGAAGTCACGATTGAATTCGTGGCCAACCGGATTGCCGGTGCCGCATGGGAGTTCGAGCCCAGTGTGACGAAGATGAAAGTGCACCCCGGCAAGCTTTATTCCACGACCTTCTTTGCTCGCAACCTTTTAGATCGTCCCATTACTGGACTGGCGACTCCGGATATCAAGCCGGCGGCTGCCAACAAGTATTTTCAGAAGACCGAGTGCTTTTGCTTCACCGAACAGAAATTCGGCGCAAGTGAATCGCGTGATATGCCTGTGCGGTTCATTATTGATCCCGAACTGCCCGAGCACGTGGACACGGTGACACTGTCCTATACTTTTTATTCGCAAACCGAGTTGGCTTCGGCTGCTCGATAAAACTTACACACACGAGATACGGAAACAAAGATGCTGGCAAAACAAGGTACCGCGTACTACGTCCCGCATGGAAGTCACTGGCCTATCGTAGGTTCAGTCGGACTTTTCTCGCTGATGATTGGCGCCTCTTCCTGGCTTAACGAAGCCGCCTTTGGCAAATACCTTTTCCTGGTTGGCGTTGCCATCCTGGTGACCATGATGGCCGGCTGGTTCGGCAACGTGATCGCGGAAAGTGAAAGCGGCGCCTACAACCTGCAGGTGGACAAGTCTTTTCGGATGGGAATGAGCTGGTTCATTTTCTCGGAAGTCATGTTCTTTGCCGCGTTTTTTGGCGCGCTGTTCTATGTACGGAACCTGTCGGTACCGTGGCTGGGCGGCGCCGGCAATAACTTCTTCACCAACTTGCTGAACTGGGAGACATTCCAGGCAGCCTGGCCGACCAACGGTCCGGCCAATGTTGGCGGAGACTACGAGACCATGAGTCCCTGGGGCCTGCCTGCGATCAATACCCTGATCCTGTTGACCTCGGGTGCCACCATCACGGTTGCTCACCATGCGATCAAGGAAGGCAACCGCCGTCTGCTGAACATCTTCCTGTTCCTGACCTTCGCGCTGGGCTTCCTGTTCGTCGGTTTGCAGGGCTACGAGTACTACCACGCCTACAATGATCTGAATCTGACCATGGCCAGCGGCGTCTACGGTTCAACCTTCTTCATGATCACCGGTTTCCACGGCATGCACGTGACCGTGGGTGCGATCATGCTGACGGTGATCTGGTTCCGCACCATGAAAGGCCATTTCCTGCCTGAGCACCACTTCGGTTTCGAAGCTGTCGCCTGGTACTGGCACTTTGTGGACGTGGTCTGGCTGCTGCTGTTTATATTTGTATACTGGCTGTAAGCAGCCATAATCACGCCTCGGCGTGAATGAAAAGGGCGCTGCTTTTGCAGCGCCTTTTTTATTTACCCGGGTGGCAGGACGCCATGGGGCTGTATCCAGCCCATGGCCCAGGCCAGGAACAGCAGCAGGAACAGCGCCAGGGAAAAGCCGATGCGCAAGGTCAGTGCCTTGACCAGGCGCCTGGATGGACCCTGGTCCTTGTAGAGGTACACCAGACCTGAACCCAGGCTAATTATGATCGCGGCCAACAAGGCCAGGACGACGAGCTTGAACATTGCGCATATCCTGTCGCATTAACGAATAAATAACGGGCAGCGTTTCCGTGGGGGATCGTAATTCGATTCTTGACGAAAGCGAGCCTGGGAGGCTGAGTATACCGTGGCAGTTAGGTTCGGCAATCGACGTTTTCGCCCTGGGCTGTGGCCCAGCGTGGCGACCGTGGCGTTGGTGGCGCTTACCTGCAGCCTGGGTAACTGGCAACTGGAGCGGGCCGCGGAAAAGAAAGCACTGTTCGCTAGCTATGAAGCAGCGGGCGTGACTGACGGTGTGGTACCGCTGGATTTGTTGAAAGAAAATAGCCCGCCGTTCACCCCGGTTACCGCCTTCGGTCACTTCGACAGCGACCACCAGGTATTCCTGGATGCAATGCTGAACGAGGGCCACGCCGGCTACCAGGTGCTAACCCCGCTACTGCGGGACGGCAAGACGGCGGTGCTTGTTAACCGGGGCTGGGTTCCGGCAACCGGGGATCGCCAGCAACTACCGGGGATAGAGGTTTCCGGGGAGCAAAGACGGATTAGCGGGTTCAAGGGCCACCTCCCGGAACCCGGGATGCGTCTTGGCGAGGCGCAGGATGCACCCTCAGCCTGGCCTCGGGTCGCCCTGTATCCGACCCGGACCGATTTGGAAAACATGCTCGGATATCCTGTGGCGGATACCGTAATACTGATGAACGAAAGCGAATCAGACGGCTACTTGCGGGCCTGGCGCCCACAACTGCTGTCGCCGGACAAACACCTGGGCTACGCCGCGCAGTGGTTCGCCATAGCCCTGGCTTTGATAGTGATTTACGTCGTGGTAAACCTGCGTCGTCCTGAGGAAGAAAGCGATGACTGATAGAGAACCCCGTTCACGGGCAAAATTTCTGCTCCTGGCCCTGATCTTTTTCGGCCCTGTTGGCGTGGCCATGTGGGGCTACTATTTTTCTGATGGCTGGCGGCCGGTGGGTCAAACCGAACATGGCGACCTGGTACGGCCGGCGCATCCCATGCCCGCCTTTACCCTGCCCCAGCGCGATGGCGAAAAATTTGGGCTGGAAGATCTCGACGGCAAGTGGACCCTGGTTTATATCGATGGCTGGGACTGCGATACGGGCTGTGTAGATGCGCTCTACAACACCCGCCAGATTCGCCTCGCCCTTGGAAAGGAAATGGATCGGGTCCAGAGAGTATTCCTGGTGAACGGGCCATGCTGTGAAATGCGCGACCTGGGAGAGGAACATCCGGACCTTAAAATTGCCTGGCTGGACGGCCCGGACAAGGAAGCGATCAGCCAGGTCCTGCCCCAACACGACAACGTGGACCCGCTGTTGTCAGGTCGAATTTACCTGATCGATCCCCTGGGAAACCTGATGATGAGCTACGGTTCTCGCAGCGAACCCAAGGGGATACTTTCCGACATGAAGAAGCTCCTCAAGCTTTCACATATCGGCTAACTACCCGGCGACTTGCCAATGGGATGGGCTAGCGGACACAATGCAAGCCCATCTGACCGCCATATTGACGGCCAAAACGCGTAAAGCACGGTACTGAACACAGGTCCCGTGGAGAGAATATAGAGTTAACTATGTCTGCAAGCTCCAACCGTATCCGGGACTACTACGAACTGACCAAACCCAAGGTCGTGGCGCTGATCGTTTTCACCGCCGTGGTCGGCATGTTCCTGGCGACACCGGGCATGGTCCCGCTGGACATACTGATCCTGGGAACCCTGGGCATTGGACTGGCGGCAGCCTCCGCGGCGGCCATCAACCAGTTGCTGGAGTATCACCTGGACGCACGCATGGGTCGCACCAAGCGCCGCCCATTGCCCACCGGCAAGGTCACGGTACGCGAAGCCATTGCGCTGGCCTTTGTGCTTGGGCTGGCCTCGGTGCTGCTGCTTTGGCTGGCCATTAACCCGCTGACCGCGGTACTGACCTTTGCCTCGCTAATCGGCTACGCATTCATTTACACCCTGTGGCTGAAGCACGCCTCCCCACAAAACATCGTGATTGGCGGCGTTTCAGGTGCCGCGCCCCCCTTACTGGGCTGGACCGCGGTGACAGGCAGCGTGGATCCCCACGCCCTGCTGCTGGTGCTGATCATCTTTATCTGGACCCCGCCTCACTTCTGGGCCCTGGCTATCGCACGCCGGGATGACTATGCCCGGGTAGGCATTCCCATGCTGCCGGTGACCCACGGCAATCGTTTCACCCGTCTGCATATCCTGCTGTATACGATCTTGCTGCTACTGGTATCCATCCTGCCCTACCTCACTGGTATGAGCGGGCTGATCTACCTGGCCGGAGCACTGATACTGGGCTTCGGCTTCCTGTATTACGCCATCGCCCTGAAAGTCAGCGATCGGCCGGAACTGCCGATGAAAACCTTCGCCTATTCCATCACCTACCTGATGGTGCTCTTCGCCGTCCTGCTGGTGGATCACTACATCCTGATCACCCTGTAGGCAAGGTTCGGCACAAGCCAGCGTAATCTGGCATTCTAGGTCTCCCGGAAATCAGAACAGCTACCCGCAAATTATGGACGTAACTCCGATCATTGATGGCCTCAATGACGCCCAACGTGAGGCGGTCACTGCGCCCGCCGAATCCTGCCTGGTATTAGCCGGTGCCGGCAGCGGCAAGACCCGCGTGCTGGTGCACCGCATTGCATGGCTGGTACAGGTCGAGAACATTTCTCCCTACGGCATCCTGGCGGTCACCTTCACCAACAAGGCTGCCAAGGAAATGCGTTCGCGCATAGAAACCCTGCTGGACGTGCCGGCCTCCGCCATGTGGATAGGCACCTTCCATGGCCTGGCCCATCGACTGCTGCGGATTCACTGGCGTGAGGCAGGCTTGCCCCAGAGCTTCCAGATCCTGGACTCGGAAGACCAGTACCGAATGATTCGTCGTTTGCTCAAGAGCCTTGAGGTGGACGAGTCACGCTGGCCGCCACGCGAAGTCCAGTGGTTCATCAATGGACAAAAAGACGAGGGACTAAGACCGGAGCACATTGATACCGATGGCGACCCCATGCGCAGCCAGTTGGTGGATTTGTATTCCGCTTATCAAAAAGCCTGCGACCGGGCCGGTGTGGTGGACTTCGCCGAACTGCTGCTGCGCGCCCACGAATTATGGCTCAAGGATGAAGCCCTGCTGGCCCACTACCAGCACCGCTTCCAGCACGTGTTGGTTGACGAGTTCCAGGACACTAACCGGATTCAATATGCCTGGTTGCGACTGCTGGCCGGCAAGAACGGCAAGCCGTTTGTGGTGGGCGATGACGACCAGTCCATCTATGGTTGGCGCGGCGCCCGGATCGAGCATATTCACCAGTTTGAAAGAGACTTCCCCGGAACCCGCACCGTACGCCTGGAACAGAATTATCGTTCCACCGGAAATATCCTGGCCGCGGCCAATGCGCTGATCGCCAATAACAGCACCCGCATGGGCAAAAACCTGTGGACCAGTGACGGGGACGGGGACCCGATACGCGTGTACTCCGCATTCAATGAACGTGACGAGGCGGATTTCGTGGTGGGCCGCATCAAGGACTGGGTCTCCCAGGGAAACACTCGCAGCGAAGTCGCCGTGCTGTACCGTTCCAACGCCCAGTCCCGGGTGCTGGAAGAGGCCTTCCTGAATGCCCGGATTCCCTACCGGGTCTATGGGGGTCTGCGATTCTTCGAACGGGCGGAAATCAAGGATGCGCTGGCCTACCTGCGGTTGATTGAAAACCGCGCAGACGATCCGTCTATCGAGCGCGTTATCAACACCCCGACACGGGGCATCGGCTCGCGCACCGTGGACATTATTCGGGACTATGCACGCGCCAATGCATGCAGCATGTGGGAAGCGGCGGCGGCCTGTATCAGCGACGGGCTCAGCGGCCGCGCAGCCAAGGCAGTACATGCCTTCATGCAGATTATTGAGAAACTGGATGAGCAACTGGAAAACCTGGAACTGCACGAACAGATTGACCGGGTAATCCAGGTCACCGGCCTGATCGAGCATTTCAAGAAAGAAAAAGGCGAGCGCGGCGAAGCCCGTATCGAGAACCTTGAGGAACTGGTCAGCGCGGCCAGGGGCTTTGACCCCGAGGTCGACCCCGAAGTCGAGATGTCGCCCATGGCGGCGTTTCTCTCCCACGCGGCCCTGGAAGCCGGCGAGGGCCAGGCCGATGCCTGGGAAGACTGCGTGCAGATGATGACCATGCATTCAGCCAAGGGCCTGGAATTCCCGATGGTGTTTATTTGCGGCATGGAAGACGGCCTGTTCCCTCACCAGCGCTCGATTAACGACATTAACGGCCTGGAAGAAGAACGGCGTCTTTGCTACGTGGGCACCACCCGGGCCATGCAGACTCTCTACCTGACCTATGCAGAGCAGCGCCGCCTGCATGGCGTGGATACCTTCGGCATCCCCTCTCGCTTCCTGCACGAATTCCCCCAGGACCTGATCGAGGAGGTCCGGCCCCAGGTCAAGGTATCCCGGCCAATGGCCTCAGGGCGCTTCGCCATTACTGAACCCGCACCCTCTGGAGTGCGGCTTGGCCAGCGGGTTCGGCACAACAAGTTTGGCGACGGGGTGATACTCAATTACGAGGGCCAGGGCAGTCATGCCAGGGTGCAGGTGAATTTCGAACGTGCCGGAACCAAGTGGCTGGTAATGGCCTACGCCAACCTGCAGGAACTATAGAATCTGCAGCAGCGGATTTCGCCCTCACACAGTTGGGGTACAATCTGCGACAAAGGTATTAATAACAATAGTTAAAGCGCCTATGCTGGAAGAGGCCCGGGATGTTTTCACCCGGCGGAACAATATCGTGCGGTGCCCCTGGGGGACCAGATTGGATGACGCCAGCTTACTGGCCGAGACAACACTATGAACATACTCATCCTAGGAGCCGGCCAGGTCGGTTCAACTGCTGCATACAATCTCGCCAAAGATGAATCCAACGACGTCACGGTCGTGGATATCGACGGCGATGTGCTCAGGGAACTGCAGGACCGCCTGGATATTCGTACTGTGCAGGGAGAGGCTTCCCATCCGGACGTACTCGAACGCGCCGGTGCCAGTGATTGCGATATGGTTATCGCGCTGACAGATAGTGACGAGGTAAACATCGTTGCCTGCCAGGTGTGTTACAGCCTGTTCCACACCCCCACAAAGATCGCCCGCATCCGATCGGCGGCCTACATCAACCACAAGGAACTCTTCTCGCGAGACTCCATGCCGGTGGATGTACGCATCTCTCCGGAGCAGCTGGTGTGCGAATACGTGGAACAACTGATCAAGTATCCGGGCGCCATGCAGGCCCTGGAATTCGCTAACGGGCGGGTTCGCCTGATCGGCGTAAAAGCCCGCCAGGGTGGTTTGCTGGTGGGACAGAAGATTCGCGCCCTGCGTCAGCACATCCCCGATGTGGACAGCCGGGTTGCCGCCATCTACCGCTCTGGCAAGGCTGTACCCCCCACCGGGGACACCATTATCGAAGACGGTGATGAAGTGTTCTTTATCGCGGCACGCAAAGACATTCGCGCAGTAATGAGCGAAATGCGAAAACTCGAAGACCCGGTCAGGCGGGTGTTCATCGCCGGCGGCGGTAATATCGGCTTCCAGTTGGCCAAGGCACTGGAACAGACCAATCACGTGCGCATCATCGAGCGTAATCCGGAACGTGCCAAGAAAATCTCCGAACAGCTTAATCGCGCCGTCGTGCTATGCGGTGATGCGGCAGATGAGGAACTGCTGCTGGAAGAAAATATCGACAACGCCGATGTGTTTGTCGCGCTGACCAATGCTGAAGAAGCCAACATACTCTCGGCCATGCTGGCAAAGAGCCTGGGCGCGCACAAGGTCATGGCGCTGATCAATCGGCCCTCCTATGCAGCTTTGGTGGAACAGGGAAGCATCGACATCGCGATCTCTCCCCAGGAAATCACCATCGGCGCCCTGCTAACTCACCTCCGACGCGGCGACGTCGTGCGGGTTCACTCGCTGCGCACCGGCAGCGCCGAGGCGATTGAAGCCATCGCACACGGCGATGAAAAAACCTCCAAGGTCGTGGGTCGTGCCATCGAAGACATCAAGCTGCCGCGGGGCGCCGACATTGCGGCGATTGTCCGTGGCGACCAGGTCCTGATGGCTCACCATGACACGGTGATACAGGCAGATGATCACGTCATTCTGTTTATCACAGAGCGCAAGCGCGCGCTGAAGAAGGTGGAACAGCTCTTCCAGGTAAGCGTAGGTTACCTGTAAGCCCGATCCAGGGTGGCCTGACTCCACCGTTCTTAATAGATAACTGTCAAGACGGAGATTTTTAACCACCAATGCACGTAGGAGCGGTCACAAGAATTTTCGGACGCCTGTTGATGGTATTCAGCATCTTTATGCTGCCACCAGCCGGCGTCGCCACCTATTATGGCGACGGTCAGACGGCGAACTTCCTGACCTCGGCCGGCATATTGTTTGTGATCGGCGCTCTGATCTACCTTCCCCTCAAGGACTATCGCGTAACGCTAAGATTGCGTGACGGTTTCCTCGTAGTGGCCTTGTTCTGGGTAGCGCTGGGCTTCGCCGGCGCCGCGCCCCTGCTAAGTGCAGGTGTGCTTGAGATGTCCCTGGTGGATGCCGTCTTCGAATCCGTCGCCGGCCTGACCACCACCGGCGCCACCGTGCTGATCAACCTGGATTACCTGCCACGGTCGATTCTCTATTATCGCCAGCAGCTACAGTGGCTCGGCGGCATGGGCATCATCGTGTTGGCGGTGGCCGTGCTGCCCATGTTGGGTGTTGGCGGCATGCAGTTGTACAAGGCCGAGACCCCCGGCCCTGCAAAAGACACCCGGATAGCCCCACGCATAAGCCAGACCGCCAATCGATTGTGGATGATCTATTTCGCCTTCACCGTGGTCTGTGCGCTTGCCTACTGGGCCGCCGGGATGGAGTTATTTGATGCCATTGGTCATAGCTTCAGCACGGTAGCAATCGGCGGATTTTCGACTCACGACGCAAGCATGGGCTATTACGACAGCCATACTATCCACTTGATAGCCGTGCTGTTCATGTTCCTGTCCGGGGCTAATTTTGCTCTGCACTTTTTCGCCTGGCAGCGCAAAACGATAAAGCACTATTTTCTGGACCCGGAGTTCCGCGCTTACCTGGTATTCCAGACAGTTCTTATTCTGATCACTGTGGTGGTCCTGATCTGGGGCAAGGAATACGACAGCCTGTCTGACACAATCGTCCACGGTCTTTTCCAGGCGGTATCCATCTCTACCACCACCGGCTTTACCACCACCGAATATATCCATTGGCCCAACGGTCTGCCGGTATTGTTGTTGCTGTCCAGCTTCGTTGGCGGTTGCGCCGGATCCACCGGCGGCGGCATGAAGGTGGTTCGCTGGTTGTTGATTTACAAGCAGGGCGTACGTGAGGTCTTCCGCCTGGTTCATCCCAGTGCCGAGATTCCGGTAAAGCTTGGACAAAAGGCGGTACCGGTTCGAATCATTGATGCGGTCTGGGGCTTCTTCTCGGTGTACGTGGTGTTGTTCGCAATCATGATGCTGTTCCTGATGGCCACCGGCCTCAACCAGGTCACGGCGTTTGCGGCAATCAGCGCGACCCTGAACAACCTGGGTCCTGGACTGGGTGACGTGGCAGCGAATTTCAGGGGTGTGAATGATGCGGCCAAATGGGTCGGCATTTTCGCCATGCTTCTCGGCCGACTTGAGATATTCACACTGCTGGTATTGTTTACGCCAACATTCTGGCGCCGCTAGGAGCCCGCCCATGGGAATAAGGGCAAATCTGCTGGCAATGCTTGAGCGAGGAAACGATTCAGCCATGTTGCGATTTTCGCTGGCTGGGGAGATGCTCAAGGATGGCGATATTGCAGAAGCCATAGAGCATGCGCAGAAGGCGGTGGAAATGCAGCCCGATTATTCAGCTGCCTGGAAACTGCTGGGAAAGGCATGCGTGGCAGCCAATGATTCGGCACGGGCGATTGCAGCGTACAGCCAGGGCATTGACGTATCCGAAGCCCGCGGCGACAAGCAGGCAGCCAAGGAGATGCGCGTTTTCCTCAAGCGACTTCAGAGGGACACATGAACAAAAAGCTCGATAATTCAGGAAGATCCCAGAAGGGTCCTGACGGGGCATATCTCACGCGAGAGTCCTGGCGGGTGTTCACGATCATGGCGGAATTTGTTGAAGGCTTTGAGCAACTCTCCGCCATCCCACCGTCGGTCAGTGTATTTGGTTCCGCTCGCCTCAAGGAAGGACATCCCTGGTATGAACTGACACGGGATATTTCCGAACAACTGTCCAATGCCGGCTTCGCAGTGGTCACCGGCGGCGGACCGGGATTAATGGAGGCGGCCAATCGCGGCGCGTTCTACGGGAAATCCCCCAGTGTTGGCTTGAACATCAAGCTGCCGAAAGAACAAACTCCGAACGCCTACCAGGACCTGTCCCTTAGCTATCGGCATTTTTTTGCTCGCAAAGTGATGTTTGTTAAATTTGCATCAGCCTACGTCGTATTGCCCGGGGGATTCGGCACCCTGGATGAATTGCTGGAAATTCTTACCCTGGTACAGACAGGGAAATCACGAAGGATTCCCATTATCCTGGTGAACAAGGGCTTCTGGGGCGGGCTGCTGGAGTGGATCCGGGCCCAGTTGATTGCAAACAACACCCTGGCCGAAAAGGACCTTGAATTGCTGTCGATAGCGGAAGATTCAAAGCAAGTACTGGAGATCATCTTTGACCACTATCGGGGCCGAAGTTTCGAACCCTCTGTCGAGGACCAACAAGTGATGCTGGAACTTTGAAGATTGCCAACATTACCGGCGGTATGCTGCGCCTTGCCAAGCTCCTGGATACGATCAGCCAGCGCTCCGGCGAAGCTATCTCCTGGCTGACCCTGCTGATGGTGATAATCACCTGCCTGGTAGTGTTGTTGCGTTACGTGTTCGACCTGGGGTGGATCTGGCTGCAGGAATCCGTGACCTGGATGCATGCGATGGTATTCATGATCGGTGCGGCGTTTACCATGCAGCGAGAAGACCACGTTCGGGTTGATATTCTTTACCGGGGAATGACCATCAAGAAGCAGGCCTGGGTAAATCTCCTGGGTACACTTTTCCTGCTGTTTCCCACCACCTTGCTGATCCTGTTCTCCAGCCTCGGCTATGTTCATGACTCCTGGGGCTACAAGGAGGTTTCCCAGGAAGCCGGCGGCCTGCAGGCGCTTTATATTCTCAAGGCCGTCATTCCGCTTGCTGCGACCCTGCTGACACTCCAGGGACTCTCCCTGGCTCTTCGCAGTGTGCTGGTACTGATGGGCATAACGCCCAGCGAAGAGTCGGCCGGGACATCTGAGCGGGTGCTGCCATGAGCTACGCCGCGCTGCTACTGTTCCTCGGGGTGATAGTCGTATTGATGGCTGGATTCCCGGTAGCCTTTAGCCTGGCAGGTACCGCCCTGATTTTCGCATTTGGCGGCATTCTGCTGGGTGTATTTGATCCTAATTTCCTGTTCACGCTTCCCAGCCGCCTGTTCGGGGTGATGACCAACGACACCCTGATGGCTGTTCCCTTGTTCGTGTTCATGGGGATCATGCTTGAGCGCTCCCAGATAGCAGAGACCTTGCTGGATACTTTGTCGCTATTATTCGGAACACTGCGTGGCGGTCTTGGCATTGCGGTGACCCTGGTTGGAATGTTACTTGCGGCCAGCACCGGCATTGTTGGCGCCACCGTGGTCACCATGGGCCTGCTTTCCCTGCCGACCATGTTGAAGCGAGGTTACGACCCGCGTCTTGCGACCGGAACGATTTGCGCATCCGGCACCCTGGGACAAATCATTCCACCGTCCATCATCCTGGTGTTGCTCGGGGATGTGCTTTCCTCTGCCTACCAACAGTCACAAATCAGTCGCGGAATTTTCAATCCCAAGACGGTGACGGTGGGAGATCTTTTTGTCGGTGCGCTGATACCGGGTCTGCTGCTGGTCAGCCTGTACATCCTGTTTATCGTGATTTACGCCCTGTTAAAGCCGGAGTCCATGCCCGCGGCCAGCCCGGAACTTCGCCAGGGACTATCGGGATGGCAACTTGGAAAGCGCGTCTTCCTGGTACTGCTACCACCGCTGTCACTGATTCTCGCCGTACTTGGATCCATCATTGCCGGCGTAGCAACGCCTACCGAGGCGGCAGCGGTAGGCGCGCTGGGCGCCACCTTGCTCGCGGTGTCCCGTCGGCAACTCAGCCTGGAACGGTTGCGGGATGTCATGCGTGGCACAACCTCCGTTAGCAGCATGGTGTTCCTGATCCTGATCGGTGCATCGGTGTTTTCCCTGGTCTTCAGGGGCTTCGGCGGTGATGAAGCGGTTCGCCACATGTTGCTGCAAATTCCCGGCGGTGCACTGGGTGCGATGGTTGCCGTCATGCTGGTCATGTTCTTGCTGGGTTTTGTGCTGGACTTCATCGAGATCACATTCGTGGTGGTGCCTATCGTCGGCCCGGTCCTGCTCTCCATGGGACTGGACCCGGTTTGGCTGGGCGTGATGATTGCTATCAATCTACAAACTTCTTTCCTTACGCCACCCTTTGGCTTTGCCCTGTTTTACCTGCGTGGCGTTGCGCCACCCCAGGTCAAGACATCGGACATTTACATTGGCGCCATACCTTTCGTGGCAATTCAATTGCTCGCACTATGCCTGATCGCAATCTGGCCGGAACTGGCAACCTGGCTGCCAGAACAAATTTACGGAAACTGACCCCGCTCAGTCAGCTTGGATGGCCATGCAAAAAAAAGCCCGGGAAAACCCGGGCTTCTTTGCTAATGGTGATGTCTACAAATCTCGGGTCTTGTAGAAGGCCCTCTCCGACACATCGTGATACGCAGCAACATCCTGCTGGAATTTGTTAAAGCTCTCGTAAACTCTTGCGGACATGGGATCAGCGGCAATAGTTTCGGCGAGCACATCTTCACGCAATTCCTTCAGGCGTTTCAGTACATCCTCGGGATAGGGGCGTGGAACAATGTTGTGCTCCGCCTTCAGCGAACGCAGTGCTTCGGCGTTTCGCGCAGTGTACTCGGCAAGCATTTCACTGTTAACGCTTGAAATAGCCGTGTCCACAATACCCTGCAAGTCCTCGGACAATTCCTCGTAAGCGGCCTTGTTCACCATGCACTCCAGTACCGTGCCCGGCTCATGCCAACCCGGGTAGTAGTAATACTTGGCAGCCTGGTGCAAACCAAATGCCAGGTCGTTGTACGGACCAATCCACTCTGTGGCGTCAATGGTGCCTGTCTGCAGGGCGGTAAAAATCTCCCCTCCGGGTAACAGCACGGGGATGCCTCCTGCACGCTTGAGAATTTCGCCGCCCAGTCCGGGTATACGCATCTTCAAGCCTTTCAGATCTTCCAGGCTATTAATCTCTTTGTTAAACCAGCCACCCATCTGGGTGCCGGTATTTCCACCGGGGTTGGGCAGTACGCCAAACGGCTCGTAAACCTCACGCCACAACTCAAGCCCACCACCGTAGTACAGCCATGCGTTCATTTCCTGGGCGTTCATCCCGAATGGCACCGCGGCAAAGAATTGGGCCGCTGGCGCCTTACCCTTCCAGTAATATGATGCCCCGTGTCCCATCTGGGCACTTCCGTCGGACACCGCAGTCATGACCTCCATGGCCGGGACCAACTCACCCGAGGCGTAGACCTGCACAGTGATCCGTCCCCCGGAATTCTGGGTGATCAGCTTGGCGATTCTTTCGGCCCCTACGCCGACACCGGGAAAATTCTTTGGCCAGGTGGTTACCATGGTCCATTTGTGAGTTTTGGCTTCCGCTGATTTTTTGACCTCTCCCGACGGATCAGCCCCCGAGCAAGCAGATATTCCCGCCACTGCGAGACCACCGCCAATACCCTTGATTAAATCTCTACGTTTCATCCCTCTCCCCCATTGGGTCCGAGCGCCCATCGCTATTATTTAATTTAGTCGCGTAGACAAATAATGCTACAAAGACGCGCCGCTTTACCAGCCTATGCTGATTTTGGCCCGATAATCATAAAAATCCCACATTAAACCCGTTAAAGAGAAAAAATGTGACGGTAAAAACCACTTTATTAAAATTGTAATCGGCGGCTTGAGATTATTGTTAAATTACTATGACTTTGTATTCCATAGACGGATATGCCCGTATTTTGAATAATTTGTGGGATATCGAGTGGATATTCAGAGTCCCGGCCCCGGGGATATTTGACCTGGGACAGTGTTTTGCCGAACAAAGCCAGTACAATGGTCGCGTCTTCACTTGGGTCCCTGGAAATGATCGGACTAATTCAGCGGGTAAAACAGGCAAAAGTCATGGTGGCGGGGGAGATTACCGGGGAAATCGGCCCCGGCCTGCTTACCCTGGTTGGGGTGCAGCGTGGCGACAACCAGGCCAGCGCCCGGCGATTGCTGGACAAGATTCTCGGTTACCGGGTGTTCCCGGACGCCGAACAGCGGATGAACCTGAGCCTGAAGGATATCCATGGCGGCCTGCTGCTGGTACCCCAGTTCACCCTCGCCGCCGACACCCGCAAGGGCACCCGGGCCAGCTTTACCCCCGCTGCGGCCCCTGATGAGGCCCAATCCCTGTTTACCTATTTACTGGAACAGGCCCGAGAATCGCACAAGATAGTTGAGGCGGGTGTATTCGGCGCTGACATGCAGGTCCACCTGGTTAACGACGGGCCGGTGACCTTCTGGCTACAGACCCCGCCGGCGGGCTAAAACGAGGCGGCGAAGAAGGTTGGCTCGCTTTCGCTCTTTTTGCAGTATCATTGGGATTCATTAATCAGCCAAGGCCGGAGTAGACATGGGACTAGGTGGTATCAGTATATGGCAGCTGTTGATCGTTCTGCTGATCGTTGTAATGGTCTTCGGCACCAAAAAACTCAAGGGCCTGGGCTCTGATCTTGGCGGCGCCGTAAAAGGCTTTCGCAACTCCATGAGTGATGTGGAGAAAGAAGACACCAAAAAGGTCAGCGAGAAACGCGAGGACGCCAGCTTCGATTCCTCTGAGACTGAGAAGGCCAAGGAAAATCACTCCTGAGCACCTTCCATGTTTGACGTTGGATTCTGGGAACTCCTGCTAATCGGAACCTTGGGCCTGATGGTCCTGGGACCGGAACGCCTGCCCAAGGTCGCCAGACGACTGGGTCGCTGGACCGGCCAGGCCAAGGCCATGGCTCGCAGCCTGCGCACGCAACTCGAATCAGAGATGGAACTATCCGAGCTGAAAAAGCAGGCCGAGGTATTCAAGGAATCCATGAACGCCGATCCCACGGCCAAGCCGGAAACCCCTGAAGCGCCAGCGGCAGACGAAAAATCCAAATCTACTGCTGAAGACTAGGCCGTTCCCAATGACCTCTTCTCCAAATTCCAAGAAAGAAGAACCCCTGGCGGAAGGAACCCTGCTCTCCCATTTGCTGGAGCTACGCGGTCGATTGATGAAAATGGTCATCGCCGTGTTGATTCTCTTCGCATGCCTGGCGCCGTTTTCAGAAATCCTATTCAACCTGGTCGCCCTGCCCCTGATGGAGAAGCTGCCGGAAGGCGCCACCATGATTGCCACCCAGGTGGCATCGCCGTTTCTCACACCCTTCAAGCTGACCTTCATATTGGCGATTTTCCTGGCAATACCGGTGATCCTCAGCCAGGCCTGGGCGTTCGTGGCTCCCGGTCTGTATCAACAGGAAAGACGCTTCGTCATGCCCCTGTTGATCTCCAGCATTGCCTTGTTCTACATCGGTGTGGCCTTCGCCTACTACGTGGTCTTTCCCCTGATGTTCGGCTTTTTCACCGCTGTCGCTCCAGAGGGCGTAGCGGTAATGACCGATATCACCTCGTACCTGGACTTCGTGCTGACGCTGTTCTTTGCCTTTGGAATTGCCTTTGAAGTCCCGGTAGCCACGGTGTTGATGGTCCGGGCCGGACTCGTCACACCCAAGGATCTGACTGAAAAGCGCGCCTACGTGTTTCTCGGCGCCTTTGTCTTGGGAATGTTGCTGACCCCACCGGATGTGATTTCCCAAACCTTGCTGGCCCTGCCCGTGTATGTCCTGTATGAAGTTGGCATCGTGATGTCCCGCGTGATGGTTCCGGGATACAAAGAGGTTGAGGCGCAGAGAAAGGCCGACGCAGAAAAGTCCTGAGTTGTTCAAGCATGTGGTCGGCGACCACTTTTGGACAACTAAAGGCATTTGAGGCATATAATGCCCGCTTTATTTTATAAATCAGGCGCTGGCAGATGCGGCTCGTACCGCAACGCTGGCGTAGAACTCGACGACTGGTAAGGAGTTAATCCATGTCCAAGGCACCCGCCTCAGCCGGAGACTTTCTCGGCCATCCAAAGGGGCTGTTTCTGCTTTTCACCACAGAAATGTGGGAGCGGTTCAGCTATTACGCCATGCGCGCCATCCTGGTTCTCTACCTGGTAGACCGGATGCGGGCCGATGGTGGTCACGGTCTTGGTTGGGATAACGCCAGTGCGCTGCAGCTGTACGGCTGGTTCACCGGCCTGGTTTACATTACGCCCCTGCTGGGCGGCTGGCTGGCCGATAACGTTCTCGGTCAACGCAAGTCCATCATAATGGGTGGCGCCTTGATGGCAGCCGGCCAGTTCATGCTGGGCACCCCCCACGCCTGGATCCCGGGCATGGAAAACCAGGCGTTCTACCTGGGCCTGGCCCTGTTGATCGCGGGTAACGGCCTGTTCAAGCCGAATATCTCCACCATGGTAGGTGACCTGTATCACGAGGGTGATCACCGTCGTGATGGCGCCTTCACCATCTTCTACATGGGCATCAACCTGGGCGCATTCCTGTCCGGCATCATTGTTGGCTCGGTAGTCAACGCCTTCGGCGGCAGCTGGCAGGCAGGCTTCGTGGCCGCCGGTATCGGCATGCTGCTGTCAATGGTCGTTCAACTGGGCTTCGCACAGAAATACCTGGGTGACATAGGCGTCGTTCCCGCCGCCAAGCTTTCCCGGGCTGCCCAGAAAGACGTGAGCAAGACAGAGCCCCTGACCAAGCAAGAGTTCGATCGCATCAAGGTCATCATGATCATGGGCGTATTCACCATTATCTTCTGGGCCGGTTTCGAGCAGGCTGGCGGCTTGATGAACCTGTACGCCAACCAATTCACTGATCGCGTCATTGGCGGCTTCGAAGTCCCCACCACCTGGTTCCAGTCCCTGAACCCCTTCTTCATCTTTGTCTTCGCGCCGCTGTTCGCTGCCGTGTGGGTGAAAATGGGTGATCACGAACCCACCTCACCGGTGAAGTTCTCGTTGGGCCTGGTACTGCTGGCCGTAGGCTTCCTGTTCATGATCGGCGCCACCCTGTCCCAGGGCGGTGATGTGACCGTGAAGACAGGAATGTACTGGCTGGTGCTCGCCTACTTCTTCCACACCATGGGTGAGCTTTGCCTGTCACCCATCGGACTGTCCATGGTTACCAAGCTGGCTCCGCTGCGCCTGGCGTCATTGATGATGGGAGCCTGGTTCGGCTTTACCGCCCTGGCGAACTACCTGGCCGGATTCATCGGCTCGTTTATCGGCCACGGCGACGAAGCAAACATGGTGGATAACGCCCTGTCGATCTTCGGCGGCATCGCAATCACTGCGGTTACCGCCGCAGCCATCTTGTTCTTCATGGCTAACAAGCTGGTGTACTGGATGCATGGTGCCGAGGGCAGAACTGGCAGTGACCAGGGCCATCGAGGCGCCCTGGCGGCCACCGAAGAAGAAATCGATGTGACCGGCACTCACGAGGGTGCGGCAAAAGACCACATGTAATTTGCACTGAGTAGCACTGAAAAGCCGGGGTTTTCCCCGGCTTTTTTTTGCCTCTCACATTTGGCAAGCGAGCCCCGTTGCTGCACACTGCGCTTAGTTTTTGAATATCACGAGGGATTTATGAAACATCGCTATACACCCCTGATTTTGGCTGCCCTGGCACTGAGCGCCTGTGGCCAATCCGGCACGGAACCCGTCACCGAGACACCTGCAACCGCCGCCGAGGCCCGGGCATTTTTTGACCGCTTTAACGAACAGCAATACCAGGTCGACCTGGACCAGGGCCGTGCCGAATGGGTGATGCAGACCTATATCACCTCGGATACCGAGTACCTGTCAGCCAAGGCCTCCGAGCGGGCCCTGAATTTCACCAACCAGGTGCTGGAAAACGCCAAGCGGTTCCAGGGCCTGGCGCTGGATGAAGACGTGGCCCGCGGTCTGCATATCCTGACCTCCTCCCAGGCATTGCCGGCCCCAAGGGCAACGGAAAAGGTTGCCGAGCTGGCGGCCATCGCAAGCAAGCTCAGCTCCATGTATGGCCAGGGCAAATACTGTAATGCCGCCGGCCAGTGCAAGGGTCTGGAAGAGTTGATGGAAATCATGGCCAAGAGCCATGACTACGATGAGCTGCTGGATGCCTGGACCGGGTGGCGTACGATTTCCCCACCCATGCGGGCCGACTACCAGGCATTCGCCGAGCTGATGAACGAAGGCGCACGGGAGCTTGGCTACAAGGATACCGGTGATCTTTGGAAAGCCGGCTACGACATGAGTTCCGACGAGTTTGAAGGTGAGGCCAACCGCCTCTGGGACCAGGTGAAACCCCTTTACGAACAGCTGCAGTGCTATGTCAGAGACCAGCTTGGTGAAGTATATGGCCGTGACAAGGTGCCCGCCGACAAGCCCATCCCTGCCCACCTGCTGGGCAATATGTGGGCCCAGGAATGGGGCAACATTTATTCCCTGGTAGAGCCTTATCCCAGCGACAGTGGTCAGCAGGTGGATATCTCCGCCAGCCTGCAATCTCAAGGCTACGATGCGACCCGGATGTTCAAGTCTGCCGAGTCCTTCTATACCTCCATGGGCCTGAAAACCCTGCCGGAAAGTTTCTGGGAAAAATCCATGCTGGTGAAGCCCCGTGACCGGGAAGTGGTCTGTCACCCCAGCGCCTGGGACATGGACCCCAAGGTGAACGATGTGCGCATCAAGATGTGCACCGATCCCACCGAGGAAGACCTGGTCACCATCTATCACGAACTGGGCCACATCTATTACTACCTGTACTACAGCGAGCTGCCGCCCATCTTCAGGCGTGGCGCCAACGACGGTTTCCACGAGGCCATCGGTGATGCGCTGACCCTGTCCATGACCCCCGGTTACTACCAGGCGGTAGGCCTGCTGGGTGATTACCAGGAAGACGCCAATGCCCTGATCAACTACCAGATGAAGGAAGCACTGGACAAGATTGCCTTCCTGCCCTTTGGCAAGCTGATCGACCAGTGGCGCTGGGACGTATTTGCCGGAAAAATAAGCCCAGAGCAGTACAACCAGAGCTGGTGGGACCTGCGTACCGAGTTCCAGGGTATTGCACCGCCGGTTGCCCGCAGCGAAGCGGATTTCGATCCGGGTGCCAAGTACCACATCCCGGCCAACACGCCTTACACCCGGTACTTCCTGGCCAGGATTCTCCAGTTCCAGTTCCACAAGGCCATGTGTGACACGGCCGGCTTTGAAGGTCCGCTATACCAGTGCTCCATCTATGGCAGCAAGGAAGCGGGCGAGAAACTGGCAGCCATGCTGGCAATGGGCCAAAGCAAGCCCTGGCCCGAGGCCCTGGAAGCACTTACCGGCAGCCCTGAAATTGACGCCACTGCGCTGATTGAATATTTCCAGCCCCTGATGGGATGGTTGGAAGAAGAAAACAAGGGTAAGACCTGCGGCTGGTAGTCGATAAGACCCAGACGAGAAACGGGGCGCTTCGGCGCCCCGTTTTTTATTCTTTTCCGGCAGACTCCGGATCCGCCGGATCGTGGTGAATCAACACGTCGGCAAGCGGGAATGCATCCTCGATTTCATCTTCGACCTGCTGGCCAATGTCGTGGGCCACGGAAAGCGGCATGTTGCCGTCCATTTCCAGGTGCAACTGGATGAACAGCACGCGACCGGATTGCCGGGTTCGCAATTCATGCAGGCCAGACACTTCGGGATGGGCCATGGCGATCTCTCTTATCTGCTGTTGCATATCCGCCGGTAATTCCCGGTCCATCAGCAACTGCACCGCTTCGTGACCAATATGCACCGCGCTGTAGAGGATCACCATGCCGATCACCACAGCGAGTATTGGATCTACGTAATACCAACCGGCATAGGAGGCGGCCATGGCCACAAGTACCGCCAGGTTGGTGAACAGGTCTCCCACGTAGTGCAGAGAGTCGGCCTTGATGGCCACCGAACCGGTCCGCTTGATCACTTTCCACTGAATGGACAGCAGCAACACGGTAGCAACAATTGCCACAATACTGACAGCCACACCTATCTCCGGCTGATCCACAGGCCTGGGCTCCAGCAGTCGTTGATAGGCATGGAAAAACAGGAACGCGGCGCTACCGGCAATCAACAAGGATTGTCCGAGTCCGGCCAGGAACTCTGCCTTGCCGTGACCAAATGGATGTTCCTTGTCAGCCGGCACCAGGGCGTACCTTACGGCAATCAGGTTAATCAATGAGGCAAGGCCGTCCATCAGCGAATCGATGAGGCTTGCCAGCAAGCTGACCGAACCAGTCATCAACCAGGCTATAACCTTCACAACCACCAGGCCTGCGGCCGTTAGTACCGAGGCGCCTGTTGCCAGCTTCAGCAGGCGTACCGATTCATGATGACTGACGTGGGTATTCATTCAGATATTCTCGTAATCAGCTCTTCGGAAAGGAGGCCCGGACCAGGCATAAAACTGGTTCGTAAAGACTCCGCGTCTACCGGTGACAAGTTAAAACGCAGAGGCGTTTGGTCAATTAATCCGGCGGTGGCCGGCCCATGATCTGAAAACCAACGCACTGCGTGAGGCAGTTTGTCATGCTCGGGGCCAACCGTGGCTCCACTTGTCACCGTCTTTTTCTGCTCAGTATCTTCTTGCCACGGACAGCAACCAGGTTTCCGGATCACCGCCAGCAACATCCAGGTACTTTTGCCATTCCACTCTCAGGGAATTCCGGGCACCCAGGTCCCAATGCACACCCAGGCCAAATGCCGCGGCAAAACCGCTTTTGTCAGGCCCGGAAAAATCTTCTGCTGCCAGCGCACCGCCAGCTTCAATCTTCTGGCTGCTTCTCCAGGCCAGCGCGCCGCCCCGGGCAAACACCTGCACCGAATCACCAATCGAAGCGGTAGCCAGGGCACTGAATTCAAACCCCGACGGGGTAATTTTCATCGAGACCGAGTCACCGCCGATATGTACCGCAGAGGCCCGGACAGCGCCAAAATCTACCCAGCCGGTTTCCACCGCCAACCAGTTGGAAAACTGGTGTCCGGTATACAGCTTCCAGGCCAGATCGGACTCCTCCACCGTATCAAGGGAGGTATCCGGCCAACTGCTCGTCAACTCACTCATCTGGGAGAATTCAGACGCCCCAAATGCCAGCCCCAGGTAGGACTGCTCAGGCTGAACCGACCAGGCAGGCCCGGCCATCAGGCTACAGGCGGCAAATCCGAATAAGGCCGACGCAGGTCTGCCCCAAATCCCAACATTCATGAACTTCCCCATCGGCTAGACATCCATTATCGGTAGATCTTTATCCACTGGCATCCATTCTACATGGCTGTCATAGAAAACGTTTGCCTGTGGCTGTCTATCAATGGGTCCATCGAAATTCGCCAGGGTAATGTGGGTCTCTCCCGGCCATCGGGTTGAGCGAAAAAACAAGCTGCTGCCACATCGGCGGCAAAAACCTCGCTGGGCAGCCTCGGAAGAATCAAACCAGGCCAGTTCGTTCTCGCCCTCTGTAAGCCTGAATTTGTCGTTGGCGACACCGACCCAGGTCACGTAACCCGTTCCGTGGGCCTTCTGGCACATCCTGCAGTGACAGTGCGCCGACCAGCTGGTTTCACCCTGAACACTAAATCTCAGGGCTCCGCACAGACAGCCACCTTCAAACTGCTGCTCTTTCACGACTGGCCTCCAATGGCCGGGGTTCTCGAAAAACGCTTATCAAGGATGATGCGCGGCGAACCCGCCCGCTGCAAGGCAGTGCGCCCCTGGGCTCAGGAAATTGTCTGGCTCTGAAAGCGCCTGGCGCGCATCTCGTCAGACCAATAGTCTGCCGGCCATCCAGCCTTCATTTTCAGCTGTCGAACGAAGTCCGAGGGCTCTGGCAGTTGTTGCCAGACCGATGGCAGGTACACCGCATGACGCCATTGCTCCTCCAATAGCAGGCCATCAATGCCCGGGCGCAGGGTGTCGAGCAGATCCTGTTCACTGGAAACCGCAATCTCTTGCATGGGAGTCAGGATAGAAATTTCCAGCGCCAGATTTTCCATCTCCTCAGACTTCAGAGAAGGAAATCTGGGGTCCCGAAACCCGGCGGAAAATGCCGCCCATGCCACGGCTTTCGCCAAGGGCTCAGTGGCCTCCATCGATCCGATACAACCACGCAGCAAGCCATCCTTGTGCAGGGTGACGAAACACGCCGCAGGTTCGGAAAACGCGTCTCGCAGATCGTCAGGGCCAGGCTGCAGCGGACGACCATACTGCAAGCCATGGCGCAGACTTTTCAGCGCAATCTGGAGTAAAGCGTCCTGTTGCTCTTTATCAAATTTCATACAAGGCGAAAGCTCCATAACCAACCACCCTGTCCCGGGAACCGGCCGTGTCACCTGAATTACGAAGGTCCAGCGCGTCAATTTTCATTCCGCGCCGATTGGCTGCAAGCAACATGCCGTTCAGTGGATGACATCCACAAGCCTGGTCGCCTCGTAAGTCTGCACGCATGGACAGTATCTTCTCGGCGGTGGACTGATCCTGGGTCCGGGCAGATCCATAGGGAAGGTAGTGACTCAAGTCCGTGCTGATTACCAACAGCGTTTTTTCATCGCCCCATTCACTCTCGATCAGGGCCGCCACATCGCCGGGGTCACATAGACCCACCACCACGGGCAGCAATGTGAACCCATCCAGGCTGCGTTGCAGAAACGGCAACTGAACCTCGAGACTATGTTCCTGCCTGTGAGCATCATCTCGAAGGACAACATTCTTAAGCTCCGATACCCGTTTCACTCCCTCCTCATCAATCGGGATTAGACCCAGCGGCGTCTCAAAGCTTCTCGAACCAGGCACTGCCATGCCGTGCAGAGGCACCTGGTGCGATGGCCCAAGCAGTACCACTCGTTCAATGAGGCCGCGATAATTGTCGAGCAAGCCATAAGCCGAGGCGGCAACCTGGCCTGAATAAATATAGCCAGCATGAGGAACAATCAGCACCTTTGGGCAGGTTGTTGATACAGGCAAGGCACTGGATAGGAGGCTATCAACCTGGGCGGTAAGTTCGCCTGGCTGTCCCGGGTAAAACATCCCTGCTACGGCGGCCGGCCTTACATCATTGGACAACATCTCATCGCACCTCCGTTGCGGTCAGCCACGATTTACAGGTCCCTGTACAGTGAGCTTATAATCAAGATTAAGCTTTATGGCTGCGTGATCAATTGTGGAATATGTCTATCGGAATCCACACTGTCGTTACAACGCGCTACTGGCACTTACTGGATAACGGCAAAGTTCAGTGCGACTTGTGTCCCCGCTTTTGCAAGTTAGGGGAAGGGCAGCGTGGCTTGTGCTTTGTTCGCGGTCGCGAACAAGACCAGATCAAACTTTTCAGCTATGGGCGGTCCAGCGGCTTTTGCATTGACCCGATAGAGAAAAAACCTCTCAATCATTTTTTACCCGGCACCCCGGTACTGTCCTTCGGCACGGCCGGCTGTAACCTGGCCTGCAAATTTTGTCAGAACTGGGACATGAGCAAGTCCCGGGAGATGGATACCCTGGCGGACGAGGCCTCGCCTGAGATGCTGGTGAGCGCCGCCCTGGAGCACGGGTGCAAGAGCATCGCCTATACCTACAATGACCCGGTAATATTTACCGAGTACGCAATAGACGTGGCCAAGGCCGCCCACCTGAAGGACATCAAGAGTGTCGCGGTTACCGCCGGGTATATTTGTCCCGAACCCCGCAAGGACTTCTTCCAACACATCGATGCGGCGAATATTGACCTGAAGGCATTTACCGAGGACTTCTATCACAAGATTTGCGGCGCGCATTTGAAAGACGTGCTTGAAACCCTGGTGTATGTCCGGCACTCAACCGATACCTGGCTGGAGCTGACCACCCTGTTGATCCCCGGTGAAAACGACTCGGACGCGGAGTTGGAAAAAATGACTCGCTGGGTGGTAGCCGAACTGGGTCCAGACGTTCCCATGCACTTCACTGCGTTCCATCCAGATTGGAAAATGATGGATCATCCGGCTACCCCACCCGAAACCCTGACCCGGGCCCGCGAACTGGCCATGGCAAACGGCGTTCGGTACGCCTACACCGGAAACGTCCATGATCCAAAGGGTCAAAGTACTTACTGCCATCATTGCGAGGAAACGCTGATAGCGCGCAACGGTTACTGGCTGGAAGGTTGGGGTCTGGACGAAAACGGGTGCTGCAGTAATTGCAGCACGCCTCTACCGGGGGTGTTCGAACCGCGTCCCGGACACTGGGGCAACCGGCGGGAGCCCATCAGGCTTGCCAGCTAAACAACTCAAGCAGTGACTTTACAGTAGGTGCCTACCAATTCAGCCCGGGCCAGCACGTGCCCCTCTATCGCCTGCATCAACGTTGCTTTATCTGGAAAAGAAAGATCCGGCAGTTCAACGTCCAGGGCAAAAAGGGTATGGAAATAACGATGTCGCCCGATGGGTGGGCACGGACCGCCATAGCCAACCTCATGCCAATCGTTCTTACCCTGCAACGTGCCATCGGGAAGTTCTGCAATGGCTACCGCCTCGGGCAGCGCCTGGACACCCGGAGGAATGTTGTACAACAACCAGTGAACCCACTCCCGGGTGGGGGCATTGGGGTCCGGCACATCCGGATCACAGACAACAAGCGCCAGGCTCTTTGCCTCATCGGGAACCCCCGCCCAGAATAATGGCGGTGAAAAATTATCGCCTTCACAGGTATACACGGCGGGTATCTCGCACCCGTGTTCAAATCCTTGTGAACGTAACTCAAGCATTGCTACATCCTTGGGGCGTACCTACTTCAGTTCAGTGGTGTGAAGTTGAATTTCTGTCCGGCCACTGTTGCTTCATACATCAGCCCGCCCTTGACCAGGGTAAATACCGCGACGCCATTACTGTAACCGGCGTTGGCTGAGGCCCCGGCGGTGATTGCCACGGCAGAAGCCTGTGCACCAAATTCAAAATTGCCGTTACGGAAATCGTCCAGGTCCGACCGATCCCGGAAAAAGATGATCTCGCTATACGCCTGGCCACCCAACTGCAGGCCAATCGTCAACTGGGTAATTGAGCTGTAACCCACCAGGCGTCCACGCTCATATACTTCACCTTTCCCATAGGCGCCGCCGACACCCACCCCACCTTTGCCTACCGTTGGGAAAATGGCGTAGCCCTGTGCGTTATCGAAGAAACGCGAAATGCCCGGGTCTGAATTCTTGAAGTTCGCCACCGCCTCGGCCACCGATCTACTATTCGCATTCTGTTCCGAGGGCGTCGCACTGCGACTGGGATCCCAGCCCGTGCTGGTCTCGCTTACTGCACAAGCACCCAGACCCAGAATCGAAACCAATGCCAACGCTTTATATCGCTTCATGCTTTTTCACCTGGGAAATTATTAAACACGTCTACCGAAACTATAGCAGAACCTCGTTGCAAACTGAGCCATCAGGATTTTTGTTCCTTGTCTTGTACGCCGCCTGGCTGTGGCCCGGACAAGGTTATCCCGGGAGAAACCGACCGGAGGTGCAAATCCCGTTGCGGGAACGGAATCTCGAAACCGGCCTCACTCAGCGCCGCGTATATGTTCACGGACAGTTCGCTGGATACCCGGTAAAGCTCCTCAAAATCCTTGATCCAGACCCGAACTGAAAAATCCAGTGAGCTCTCTCCAAAGCCCTTGAAAATTATCGAGGGCGCCGGGTAGGAAAGGATATCCTTGTGAGCATGGGCTGTGGCAGTCAACACGTCCAGGACCTTTTGCGGATCCGAGCCATAAGCGACGCCTACAGGTATATCCAGCCGACGAGTACGGTCGGACAGGGTCCAGTTGACAACTTCCGAGGAGATCAGATTGCCATTAGGCACGATCACCTCGGCGCCGTCATAGGTGCGAACTGTGCTGGAGCGGAAACCAATCCTGAGAACATGTCCTACCAGCACACCCACTTCAATGGTGTCCCCCACCTGTATCGGTCTTTCGAACATCAGAATCAGTCCTGAAACAAAATTGTTCACGACATTCTGCAAACCGAAACCAATACCCACACCCAGTGCACCGGCAACAATGGCGAACCTGGACAGGTCAATACCAGCCA
>CAKZML010000220.1 GCA_937128475.1 uncultured Chromatiales bacterium | reverse complement strand
CGGGCTTGCTCGACAAAGCGGGCGAGCAACTTCGGATCAACCGTTGGGGTTCGCGACAGGAACCATAGATAGGATGTATCGGGACCGGAGATGAACGCGTACTGGTAGTTCTCCTGGTCCATATCAAACACGACGTAGGATCCGTAGAACGGGCCAAAGAACGAGACTTTCAAATACCCTTCGTCGCTCTCGCCCACGAAGTACGCTTTCCCCTCGGCCTCACTCCATTTGTTCTTCTCGACAGAATAGCCCCGGTTCAGTACCCGAACGCCACCATCGTCTCGTAGGGAATACTCAGCGGTGACCTGATCCATGCCCCGCTCGAAGGAATGATCCAGTCGTGCTACTTCGTACCATTTGCCCAGGTAGCGATCCAGTTCAAATCCCTGGACTGGCTTGACCGACTCGGGCATTCCCAGGCAACCACTGAGCAACGTCGCCATAGCGCCTAACAGTATTTTCTTCATCATCGTCTAAACATCCATGTTGCCCTGGAAAATTCCAGAGAGTCTCCAGCGTTAATAGCTGTTCCTGAATTTATGTGCCGCCTTGCATTCGGGAAGATCGTAAAACAGCGCCGGGCGATTACCGGTAGCCTCGCCGTAGTACTTGTAAAGCTCCTCGCAAGACTCCCGGTCCGAAGCTTCATTTTCTTTATGGCATCGCTCTACTTCCTTTGCCTGGCCGATAGCAATATTTTTCTGCCGGGCGATTTCGCAGGCAGCATCCAGTTCGGACTGGGTGGCCCTTTGCTCGGCTGTTGGCTCATCGGCCATCAATTTCACAGGGATCACCAGGGTACACACTGTCAACAAAAAGAGAATTCGTCTCATGCTCAAGTCCTTTTCCAGAAAGCGTCCAGCAACAATACTATTCTAAAATCGATAAAAAAGGTGCCTTTCCCGCTCTCACCCTCCCCTTGGCCGGAAGCTTACCCGGCGCCATTGATAACCGCTTCTATCCGATGGCCATCCGGATCCGAGACAAAGGCAGCGTAGTAATAATCCCCGTAGGCAGGCCTCTCACCTGGCTGGCCCTCGCATTCACCGCCATGGCCCAGCGCTGCCTCGTAAAAATGCCGAACCGCCTCGGCCGAAGGTGCTGCAAAGGCAATGTGAAAGCCCGGGGCAGACAGTTTGTCGCCTGTAGGGGCTAGCTTGATCGCGAACTCATCCTCCCCGCCGGGTTTGCCATAGCCTACAGCGGTCTCATCGACCCAGACCCTCGCATAACCCAGGGCGCTCAAGGCCGCGTCGTAAAAAGCCGCGGAGCGTTCCAGGTCAGAGACGCCCAGGGAGATGTGATGAAGCATGTGTAAACCCTCCTTCGGGCCACCGAACCGGCATCAGAATGACCTCATGCATGTAAACCTGGATCACTGGCTGAATTGCAGGGTGTCAATCGTGTCCGAAGCATATCATCGCCTCTTCGCTGGAGACTAACCTGCGCCTTGCATAAGACCTGACTGAGCCAGATACTGGCACTCCATTATCTACTCTGACGGACAGTCGACAATCATGGACGCAGTCAACGGCATAATTGCCCTGGTAAGCCTGTTTATTCCGGCGCTGATCACCCTACTCCTGGTCCTGACAATAATCGGGTCTGCAAACTGGCTGCTCAAACGCCGTTGGAAAGAGAAACCCGATACCCAGTTCAAGTTCCAGTTGATCATGCTGGCCCTGACCTTTTCCGGGTTTCTCGCGGTTATGGTTGGCCTGCCTGTCGGGGACACAACGCGGGGGCAGTTGCTGAGTCTAATCGGAATACTGCTCAGTGCCGCCATCGCCCTGTCATCGACAACGTTTATCGGCAACATCATGGCCGGCATCATGCTCAGGGCGGTGAAAAGCGCAAGGCCAGGCGATTTCATCACCGTGGCGGAACTCACGGGTCGGATTACTGAGATGAGCCTCTTGCACACCGAGGTGCAAACTGAGTTTCGTGACCTGGTGACCGTACCAAACCTGTACATGGTCACCCAGCCGATGCAGGTGGTACGTGCGTCAGGCACGATCATTACCGCCGAAGTTTCGCTAGGTTATGAAATTTCAAACGCGAAAATCGCGGCAATCCTGGCCCAGGCTACTGAACGTGCCGGGCTCAGTGACGGATTTGTCCACATACGTGAACTCGGGGACTTTTCGGTAACCTACCGGGTAGCCGGACTGCTTGAGGATGTCACCAGCCTGATCTCCTCCCGCTCCACCCTCAGAAAATGCATGCTGGACTGCCTGCATGAGGCCGGAATTGAGATCGTCTCACCAAACTTCATGAACACCCGTGCCGTGCCCGATGACAGGCACTACATCCCATCGCCAGCGCCAGCGCCCAAGGCAGCGGCAGAAGAGATAGCTCGGGCAGAGGCAGTGATATTCGATAAGGCTGATGATGCCGCCCAGATCGAGAAAATTCGCAAGTCCATAGAAATCGTGGATGCCGAACTCAAAGCCCTGGCCGAGACGGATGGGGAGGCAAAGGAAAGCTCTATCACGCAACTGGAGTCAACCAAGGCCCGGCTGGTAGAAGAACTTAGAATCTCCGAGGAGCACCAGAAAGCCGCGAGGCTTTCTGAGTAAGCCACAGGCAAGACGTATTCTCGAAGCGGGCAGGCAATTGAGTTTTTCCTTCGACTTACTGCCGTAGCACCAGACGGCGGGTCGGCGTGCAACGGAAGTCCCTGCCCAGCATGAAAAGCCGGTTTTTACCCATTCCCTCACGCTGCACTGCAGCGTAGACTCAAACCTCACATTCCAAGCAGAGGCCCGTAACGATGATCCTGTTAAACCCTGGCAAGCTCAGTCCGCGCTACTCCGACGCCAAAACCGGTGAACTCATGGCCAAAGTCATCGAGTTTTTCGAGAGCCGCGGCAACGACCAATTGCAAAAAGATTATTATGACCGCCAGTGGTACTCGGAATTCCTGGAGTTCGTGAAGGAAGAGAAGATCTTCGCCACCATGTGCACGCCCTCCGGCTACGGCGCCGACGATTCACGCTGGGATACCTGGCGCATCTGCGAATTTGCCGAGATTCTTGGCTTCTACGGCCTGCCCTACTGGTATGCCTGGCAAGTCAGCGTGCTGGGCCTTGGCCCGATCTGGATGAGTGACAACGAAGCAATCAAACAGGATGCGGCCAAATCTCTGCAAGAAGGTGGAATATTCGCTTTCGGGCTGTCCGAGAAAACCCACGGCGCCGATATCTACTCCACCGACATGATTGTTTCATCCACCGGTGAAGGCGAATACGCCGCTAACGGAAGCAAGTACTACATCGGCAATGGCAACAAGGCGGCTATCACCTCCACCTTCGGACGTTTCGACGGTAGCGACGAGTACCTGTTCTTTGCCGCCAAGTCTGATCACCCGAATTACGAACTGGTGAAAAATGTGGTGGCCAGCCAGAACTACGTCTCCGAGTACAAGCTCAACGACTACCCCCTGACCGATGCAGACATCCTGCACCGTGGCAAGGAGGCCTGGAACGCGGCCCTGAACACCGTCAACGTGGGCAAGTACAACCTGGGCTGGGCCTCCATCGGTATCTGCACACACGCCTTCTACGAGGCCATTCATCACGCCGCGTATCGCAAGCTGTACAAGATGTCGGTGACTGATTTCCCCCATGTGAAGCGGCTGTTCACCGATGCCTATGCCCGGCTGGTGGCGATGAAGCTCTTCGCCCTGCGTTCGGCCGACTACATGCGTACCGCCTCAGCCGAGGATCGTCGCTACCTGCTGTTTAACCCCATGACCAAGATGAAGGTCACCTGCCAGGGCGAGGAAGTGATCAACCTGATGTGGGACGTGATCGCGGCCAAGGGATTTGAGAAGGACATGTACTTCACCCAGGCCGCGGTGGACATCCGTGCCCTGCCGAAACTTGAAGGCACGGTGCATGTGAACATCGCCCTCATCGTGAAGTTCATGCCCAACTACTTCTTCAACCCGGACAGCTACGAGCCGGTGGGCACCCAGGACGAGCCACGCAATGATGACTTCCTGTTTAACCAGGGACCGACCCACGGCTTGAGCAAGATCCGCTTCCACGACTGGCAACAGGCCTTCGAGGGTTTCGATCAGCCCAACGTCAAACTCTTCCTGGAACAGGCACTGACTTACCGGGGCTTGTTGGCAACCGCCTCACCCACACCCGAGCAGATGAAAGACATCGATTTCCTGCTCACTGGCGGCGAGATCTTCGCCCTGGTGGTATATGCACAGCTGATACTCGAGAACGCACGACTGCTGAACGTGGACAGCGATCTAGTGGATCAGATATTCGACTGCCTGGTACGGGATATGTCCCAGTTCGCACTGGAACTGCACAACAAGCCAAGCAGCACCGAGGCCCAGATGGCCCAGTGCCTGAAAATGGTCCGCAAACCGGCAGTGGATGCAGCACGTGCTGACCGGGTTTGGACAGAGCAAGTCTACTCCCAGCGCGACGCATACGAGATGAAGCGCTAGCAGGTTCGAGACTTAATGGGCAGGCACTTTATAACCAGGTGCCTGCCCGTCCCCTGCCCCCTTCAGAATATCCGCTTACGACCCAACGTAGAACCAATCTGAGACCAGGCATCGTGTTTCGATGTCGGCCAGAGACAGGCATGCTCGAATCAACAGATCAGTCAGTTGCTGGTAACCTGTAAGCATGACAAATGAGGAACAAGATGCTTTGACCCTGGCTCAATTGGGCTGGCGGCCATTTTTCCAGCAGCAACTGGCCCTGGAGCAGTGGGACTATCCGGTGGCGAGGGTAATTGCACAACATCGCAATCGTCTTGACCTACTGGGTAAAGCGGGTGAACAGGGCCTTGATCTGCATCCGGATATGCCTGAAATAACCGTGGGAGACTGGCTGGTGTTATCTCCCATGGGCAAATTCGAAAAGCTTCTGGAGCGGCAAAGCCTGTTTCGCCGCAAAGCCCCGGGTAGCAAAGTGGGCGAGCAACTCATCGCTGCTAATGTGGATACGCTGTTTGTCGTTACATCACTGAATGACGACTTCAATCTGAACCGCATTGAGCGTTATCTAAGCCTGGCAAACGAAGCGGGAGCGGCACCGGTCATCGTTCTTTCCAAAGCTGACCTATGTGAGGACACGGAGAGTTATTGCAGCCAGATTCAGGCCCTGGATTCAAGCCTGATGGTAGTGACCGTAAATTGCCTGGATGCAGAGGAAGTCCACAAGCTTTCGCCCTGGTGTGAGACCGGTAATACGGTGGCATTGATGGGCTCATCCGGGGTTGGAAAGTCTACCCTGGTAAATACCCTGCTCGGCAAGACTGTTCAATCCACCGGAGCAATTCGCGAGGACGATAGCAAGGGCCGACATGTCACTACCGGACGTTCCCTTCACCGGATTCCCCAGGGTGGCCTGCTGCTGGACACACCAGGCATGCGTGAATTGCAGTTGGCACACTGCGACGTAGGTGTGAACGCCACGTTCGCCGATATCGCGTCACTGGCAGAACAGTGTCGTTTCGGAAATTGCCAGCACGATAATGAGCCCGGATGTGCTGTACAGAATGCCATTGACCAGGGACAGCTCGAAGCACGTCGCCTGACGAGTTATCAGAAGCTGATACGAGAGCA
>CAKZML010000219.1 GCA_937128475.1 uncultured Chromatiales bacterium | reverse complement strand
CGCCTTCCTCGTATCGGGCATTCCATTTTTTCCGATCGGCCTCGCTCAACGACTTACCTCCTGGATCGCAGTGACTCGCCCTTGGAAAGGTAACCTTTTTAGTCCGCCCTCGCCAACTGCCAAAGCCCCGCTAAGGCCCAGGGGATAATCATTGGCAGGACCACGCAACCGTGCGGAGCGACTTTTTCTAGTATTCGGGAATGCGCCCGGCGCCCACGAAACGCGCCTGGTAGTACCCATCCTGGATACTGCTTATTTTCACGCTTTGACCGGTTTCCGGAGCGTGGATGAACTCATCGTCACCCAGGTAAATACCCACGTGTGAAATCTTCTGTCCCGATGCGAAAAACACCAGGTCACCCGGTCGTGCGGCGGCTACTGGCACCGGCTTGGCACTGCGGTACTGGCCGCGAGAGGTGCGAGGCACATTGATCCCTGCCTTTTGGTAGCTGTATTGCACCAGGCCGCTGCAATCGAACCCCCGGGGTGTCGCGCCACCGTAAACATAGGGCGTGCCCATCATGGCCATGGCGGTTTGAACGATTTGCTCACGGAAAGACGATTCGGGATTTCCTTCACCCCAGTTGGACCAGCCGGCATCAGTTTGAGCCGGGACACTCTCCCGGGCGCTGACCGGCGAGGTGGGCGGGGGCGGCGCCCAGGCACACGCAGTCAGCCCCAGCAGGGCTGCCAGGCAGACGAGTCGTCTTGTATGTGCAAGTAAGGTCATGACCGATCCAGGCGCTTTCATACCACTATGCTAGGGGCAGTCGAGGGAATCATGGTGTGGACTGGGTCACACAACGAGTGAAAAAGAGCCCTGGGGGAGAATGAGGGGAAGTGGGGTCAGATACATTTAATGCCGGTATCACCGCCATACCCTCGGATACCCGCCATTCGTAATGCCCCCTGTTGGCGGGCCTGCCAACAAGGTCTGGATTTGCAGGTGTAGTGACAAGCGATAGGCCTTGAGCCATGATGTCTACTGTTCATGGACTGAATCTAATAATAATTATGACCTTCATCGCCGAACTAAAGCGTCGCAATGTCATCCGGGTCGCCATCTTGTACCTGGTGTCCTCGTGGGTGCTCCTGCAGCTCACCGATGTACTCTCATCCCTGCTACCGGTACCTGCGTGGGCGGGCTCGCTGGTAGTGATGCTGCTAATCCTGGGCTTCGTCCCTGCCTTGCTCTTCGCCTGGGTGTACGAGATGACACCCGAGGGACTCAAGCGTGAAAAAGACGTGGACCGCACCCAGTCCATCACCGGTGAGAGCGCCCACAAGATCAATACCCTGATCACTGTGCTGTTGGTGATTGCCATCGTGGGCCTGGTGACTGACCGGCTGATCCCCGAGCAGGAGACGGCCTCCGTGAACGACACGGATCAGGCAACCTCGACCAACGAGGCAACCAGCCAGCCGCTCACTGCCGATGATGCCCTGGCCTCCATCGCCGTCTTGCCCTTTGACGATCTAAGTCCCAACCAGGACCAGCGCTATTTCACCGACGGCATCTCCGAGGAGTTGCTCAATGTGCTGGTGCGTGTGGATGGCCTGCGGGTCGCCTCCCGAACCTCGGCCTTTACCTTTCGTGGCCAGAACCTGGACATTCCCGAGATAGCTCGGGAGCTGGGCGTAGCCACGGTGCTGGAAGGCAGCGTGCGCAAGGATGGCAATCGCATACGCATCACCGCCCAGCTCATTGATGCTGGCACCGACCGGCACCTGTGGTCTGAAACCTATGACCGGGACCTGGTGGATATCTTCAAGATCCAGGATGAGATCGCCAACGCCATCGTGGACTCGCTCAAGGACAAGCTGGGCATCAAGTCGGCGGACAAAGTCGTCAACGTGGTCGCCGCCACGGATAACCTGGATGCCTACGAGCTGTTCCTGAAGGCACAGGCCCTGTTTCAGGCACGGCAGAACCTGCCAGTCAGTGTGCAGTTGTTTACCCGGGCGACCGAGCTGGATCCGGAATTCGCCCGGGCCTGGGCGGGCCTTGCGTCGACACTGGCCGTCTACGATGACTGG
>CAKZML010000218.1 GCA_937128475.1 uncultured Chromatiales bacterium | reverse complement strand
CGAATACAATCTTGGTGGCTCCGGCCGCCACAGCCTCTTCCACCGCATACTGCACAAGGGGCTTGTCCACGATGGGCAGCATTTCCTTTGGTACGGCCTTGGTTGCCGGAAGAAAACGGGTCCCTCTGCCCGCAACGGGAAATACAGCGGTAGTAATCTTTTTCACGTTCGAAGCACCTTGACTCAGTAAAATCGGCATTCATCATAACCCATGCCCTTCCAAGGTCCATAATCCTATCAGGCGGGGACCAAATCACGGCCCCCGCCCCATTTCGACGAAGCAACCGGAATTACTCTGAAGAGCCCTTACTCTTGATCAGAATGTTTCCCCGGTTCGCTTCAAACACCCTCTCTCCCACTCCAGAAACCAGCATCAGTTCCTCTGCCGAGTTGAAAGGACCGTGCTTTTCCCGAAATTCAACGATGGCCTGGGCACGGGCCGCGCCGATGCCCTCCAACTCACTCGCCAAGGTGTCAGCATCTGCCGTATTGATGTTCACAGGACCAGCCCAAACCACGCCGGAACCAAAGCCAGCCACGATCACCGCAGCCAGTGTTTTCCTGAATCTATTCATGACTACCTCCAAGGTATCGAAAAGAATTACACGCAAGATTGCGTAATCCCGACTCTACCCATCGGCATCACTGTGTTCAGTCTGATTTTGGAGGGCGATTAGCCAGAAATGGCTATCACCCGGTCACCACGCCAGGATGAAGAAGGCTTTCAAACCTGAAGTGACCTATTGGCCGGATCGTGTCCCAGGATTTACAACTTGGACACTGCCAATACAGCTTCGCACCGGAGAATCCGCAATCTCTGCAGCGGTAACGGGAACTGCGTTTGGCAATTCTGTGCAAGGCCTTGTGAATACGTTGTATGGCGCCGGCATCTTCAATTTTCTCATCGGCGACCACGGCAGAAAACAACGCTGCCAATGCCTCGCTGTCGCGGACGTATTCAAGCACTGCCTCATCGATAATGGGTACGCCTGCCAGGCCATTGACGATGCTGGCATAAGCCAATTCATCGCGGATGGCCCCGTTACGTGCAATCCATGCTGTAACCAGCTTGGAGAATCGCCCGGTAGAATCTTCTTCACTGTTGGTGAAACATCCATGTGCTCTTGGAAGAATTTCCGAAAGCAACTCGGGGTCCTGCTGAAGGGTTCGCTCATACAGCTTCAATGCCAGTTCGCAGTCGCCAAGCTCCCTCGCTATATCCCCACGCATCATCGCACCCCTGGCAGTCCTGTGACGACCGGTACGCGCCTTCTTAAGATACTGCCTGGCCTCGGTAAACTCTTTCCGCTTAAGAGCCTCCAGCGCCAGTTCGCAGTAATAATGCGGAATGACATTTCTGCCATCAGGGGTCAGTAATTTCTCGAGCCGTTGCCTCGCCTCGATTGCCCTCATCCATTCACGCTCTTGTTCATAGATATTCACGAGGCCTTCAAGCGCTTCCACCGAATGGGTTTCCGACTCGGCCAACTGCTCGTATAGCTCTTCAGCCCTGTCGAACAATCCCGCTTTGAGGTAATCCTCTCCCAAGGCATATAAAGCCTGGTCCCGCTGCAACCCGGTCAAGTCTGGCCTGGCGATCAGGCCCTGGTGAATGCGGATCGCCCGGTCAACCTCTCCCCTGCGGCGAAACAGGCTGCCCAGCAGCAAGTGAGTTTCGATGGCCTCATCGTCAAGCTCAGTCATCCGCATGAACACTTCCAGAGCTTCATCGGGTTTCTGATTGAGGAGGTAATTCAGACCACGGT
>CAKZML010000217.1 GCA_937128475.1 uncultured Chromatiales bacterium | reverse complement strand
GGGAAAAACAGGGCGCAGGTTCCACAGGCCGGATCGATAAACTCGACGAGTTGTACCTTGGCGTTTGGATTGCCCATGGTTGGCGAATGTTCGCTGGCCAGGGCTGCCTGGCGGGCGGAAGCCTCATCCTGCAAAGGCACAGGCGCTTCACTCTGATACAGGAATACCGCGGCCACCACGACAAGCGCCAGCACCCCGACGACTGCAGCGATAAGACCGAACTGACTGTTGCTGCTCTGGGGGTTTGCTTGCTTGGCTGGGGATTTTTTACTCATGACGGCTCCGTTTTATAGCCGCGACTAACGGCCAATTTGTATGAATTTCTTATTTTCCCAGAACTAGGACGACTCGCCAATAAGTTCGTACCGAAGATTACGGGAACGAAACTCTGGTTCACTTTCCTTTTCTGCTAATGGCCACCCGCTTTACTGGCAGGCACCTGGACTGTTCAAGCGGCTATTGTGTGGCCTGCTCACTTTGTTTTCTTTTCGCAGCCACCCAGGCCTGGTACTTCGGTAGATCCGAAAAGTAATACGGGTAAATTGGATCCAGCACCATTTCCCATTCGTTCCCACCCAAAGCATCGGACAGGGAATCTTGCGCTTTTATCCAGCCACCCTGCGCATCGCCGCATTCGGCCAGTGCAAGCGCCATCTCGCCATTGGCAGCTTGTTCCATGCCGATTTCGCTCGCTCTCATGGCATCGGCGATCGCACGATAACGATTGAATGCGCTCCCGTCACCCGCCAGGCACGCCCAGTACGCGAACTCAGAGTAATAGAGCTTGGGCGTATTCCCGGGCAGAGGAAAACCGCTGGAAAGGCGGTTCTCCACAGCAGCCAACGCTCGACGGGCCCGCTGGGCTGACTCGTCTTCACGACCCGCCAGGTTCAGCAATTCAGCCGCCTGGGAGTCGATACGAGAGTTAAGCCAGGCATCATCCGTGCGCAAGGCGTCCAGGGACTCAATCGTGGAATCCAGGTCTTTCACATCCAGGCGTATCCGCAACAATTTGATATCAAACAAAGCCGCCATTGGATTCAATGCCTCAGCCCGCTCATTCAGTGAGAGGTAAGTTTTCATATCACCCTTCAGCCCCAGTTGGAACGTCGCCAGCGACTTCAGGAGTGACACGTCCTCGGGGAACCGTTCCGTAGACGCCCTGAGGTGTTCAATGCCTTCGTCAATTTTGCCGCTTCCGATCAGCTGCATTGCTTTCTCTCCGGCAATCGTTGCGTGTTCCGGATCCAGGGATTCTGCACGAATGATCATGACCAGGCCCTGGTCAAATTGAGCTAGCCGTTTATGGCTGGAGGCAATGCTCAACAACAGGTCCACGTTATTGGGCAGGTGCGGCAGCACAGTCATGAATCCAGCCAACGCTGTTTCATAGTCACGCTCGACGGTATACGCATAACGAGCCCGGGCATACCCGGCCTCGGGCCGATTCGGCCAGGTCTTTTCAATATAAAGAACCAGGGCCTTGGCTTTCTTCCGATAAATGCCTTCCGGATCCGAGCCGGTCCAGACTAATCGTCCATAGGCCTCTAACAACAAATCCTGGGCATCGAGAAAGTCCGGAGCCATGGCCACAGCCTGTTCAAGCAACACGCGCTGCCTGTCGAATCCATCGGCACCCAGCCAGGAACGGTTGAGCTCGCGAGCCTTCAGATACAGGTCATAGGCTTCCAGGTTGTCCGTGGGCGCCTGGGCTATGCGGCTGATTTCCTCGGGTGACAACTCAGTTTTCAATTGAGCCGCAATGCTCTGGGCGATCTCACTCTGGATGGCGAAAATATCATCCAGCTTGCGGTCAAAGTTCTCGGCCCACAGGTGATTGTCGGTGGCCGCCTCGATCAACTGCACGGTGACGCGTACCTGGTCACCGGCGCGCCGCACGCTACCCTCCAGCACATGGGAAACCCCCAGTTGCCTGCCGATCTCGGGCACATCCAGTCCACGCTCGGCAATCTTGATCATCGAGGTACGCGAAATTATCCTCAGGCC
>CAKZML010000216.1 GCA_937128475.1 uncultured Chromatiales bacterium | reverse complement strand
TCGTCATAGGCCACGGACTCGGCGATAAACTGCAGCCTGTTCTGGGTAACCACTTTACCCACCGCACGAATAATTCCCGAGGAAACCGGTCGGGTAAGGTAAATATTGAACGAAGTCGTCAAGACAAAGAACGTTTCTTCCAGGGAATTGGCGGCAAAAAATGCAGCATCATCCAGTAACTTGAATACCACGCTGCCGTGCACCGCCCCTGCCGCGTGAAAGTACTCTGGCTGGACCTTGATTTGAATTTCGCTCGCCGCGTCGGAGATCACTATTTCCGGCGGATAGATATTACTGATTGGCGCCGCCCGGTACATGCTCTCCAATCGCCGAAAATGTTCCTCGCTCATAATTACCCTGTTGTTGAAACGTAATAGTCCGTCCCGGCTCATCGAGCCGAGGCGCTTTGTTGATCTGGCGGTCTAGTCCTGATTTTCTACCCGTCTGAATTTACCCGGGTCAGTGAACAAGTCTTTCGACTCCTTGTTCTTAAGGAATGCTTCTCGAATCGCCGCACTTCCTGGCAGGTCATCATCAACCAACTGTTCGTTCAGTAATTGAACTTCAAGTTCACCGTTAATGATTGCGTAAGACGCCACGATATAAATATCATCTTCGTCTTCCTCAATCGGACCACTTCCTGATCCCAGGATCTCCAGTTGCACCCCTTCCACTCCCCCCAGGCTAAAGGGATAGGCTCGATAGTACCCGCCATTTTTTTTGACCGGGTAATGAACCAGGTATTCGGTTTCGGAGAATTTCAGGACCACCATCCTGTTCAACTCATCCAGCGAGGCGCCGTCATCAGGAATCTCTTCCCACACACCGAGCAAGGCGCGGTCTATCGAGACACTGTGCTCATCGGTAAGCGGCGAATCATATTGGCATCCAGCAAATACGAGCAAGGCGGCGATCAAGGTCAACGAACGGGCTTTCATGGCATGACTCCCTGGCAGGCTGCGTCGCCCACAGTGTCCGCCTGTTTCAGGACCGAATCAAACCGGGATCAGGTCACTGGTGGCCTGCAGGGTATGCTCTGCATGGGAAAGGCTACCGTCCTGGCCTGCCCGTTCACCTCACCCTCGATGCTTGCCTCAAGACGTCCGTCCTGCTTCAACCGGTAGATAATGCGCTGGGGAAAGTCGTGCTCCAGGTTCTCGAAGATAACTTCTGACTCGCTCAGGCCAATCATCGCGAAGGTGGCTGCCGCCTGTCCAGAAGGCATCGCGGTGTACTCGATACGGCCGTCATCGGACTGGCGGATTTGCATGTACTCGTAAGCAACGGTTTGTGAGTCGCGAACTGTTCGACTCATACCCAACATGGTTCCGCCGGCAGGCGTCATCCACTGCTCCACTGAGCCGATTTCGCCGCCAACACCTGCCCAACACCCGGACAACCAGGAAAGCTCCTCCAGCGTGGCCCCGTCCTGGGCCTGAGCGCTGTGGAAGCCACCTGCAAGGAACGCCAACAACCCTAGAATGGGCAACAATCCGGCGTCTCCGGTCAAATCCCTTCTCCTGTTTCAAACGGTCTTATTTCGGTGGGCTGCCAACGACCGGCAGCCCACCGAAGTGTTTTTCCTATCCCTTCTTAACGATATTGGTAGCCAGTGCGATCATGGAGGAAATATCCCCAAGATTAGCCGGTACTACCAGGGTGTTGGCTTCCTTGGCCAGCTTGCCAAATTGCTCCACGTAGTCCTCGGCAACACGCAGTTTCATGGCCGCCTCACCGCCCTCTTCATTCAGTGCGGACGCAACCTGGCGCAGACCCTCGGCGGTGGCCGTGGCAATCGCAAGAATTGCCTGGGCCTCGCCGTCAGCCTCGTTAATCTGTTGTTGCTTGACCGCTTCGGACTCTTTAATCACGCGCTGCTTTTGACCCTCGGCCTCGTTGATCCGGGCGTCACGCTCGCCTTCGGAGGTCAGCACCACGGCACGCTTTTCACGCTCGGCGCGCATCTGCTTCTCCATGGCGCTCAGGACGTCTCGGGGCGGATTGATGTTCTTGATCTCGTAGCGCAGCACTTTCACGCCCCAGGGATCAGATGCCTTATCCAGCTCGGATACCACATTGCCGTTGATCGACCCGCGCTCCTCAAATGTACGATCAAGATCGATCTTGCCGATCTCGCTACGCAGGGTGGTCTGGCATAGCTGGGAAATAGCGAAGATATAGTCGGTGATACCGTAAGACGCCCTCTCCGGGTCCAGTACCTGTAAATACAGCACGCCATCCACACCCACCTGGACATTATCCCTGGTGATGCAAATCTGCTCGGCAATATCAATGGCCAGTTCCTTCAGGCTGTGCTTGTAGGCGGCGGTTTCAATAAACGGAATAAGGATATGGAATCCCGCCCGCAGGGTGCGACTGTATTTACCCAGGCTTTCCACCACGAAGGCGCTTTGCTGAGGCACGATGACCGCAGTCTTGGCCAGCACCACGATAACGATGACGGCAACAACTACCGCGACGAAAAAAAGTTCATTCTCAAACATGTTGGGCTACCCCTTCTTCGAATTATTTATTGCGCCTGACCGATCATCAGCGTCAAACCGCTGACCTTCTCGATCCGCACGTCTTTGCCTTTTTCTATCGCCACGGAACCGCTGTTCATTACGGTCCAGGTAGTTCCCCGATAGCTAAGCCGAGCGCTTTCACCGGGAGCCAGGTCTTCATCCAGGCGTATTGTTTCGCCCTCGGGACCACTGGCGTAATCATGCTCCACTACACGAAGCTTCTTGTACAAACGGTCACGGAAAAGCAGCATCGCCACAATCGCCAGGACAGCAAACAGCACCCACTGGGCCCACAGATCAAGAGTGATCCCAAACATGCCCACCAGACCCGTCACCATCGCGGCGGCGCCGATGAAAACCAAATAAAAGGCTGCATCCACGAGCATCATTTCGGAGCCAAACAACAAGGCACCGATAATCATCCATCCCCACCAAGGCATAGCGTCATCCTCTATTAAATTCGTCGAATATCCCGACCAGACTTACACCATATAACAAATGCCCCGGTTGCGCCCCGGGTGCTGACGATTTCGGCGGGTACAGTCAGCTCTTTTTCTTCCTGGATGCCGCCCGCAAGGCAACCGTATACGCCCTGCTTGCCCAGCCGAACATTTCTGCTTCGTCTTCCATGGCCTCTTCGGGCGCCTCGAAATAGGACAGGGAAAATTCTCTCCCCTGTTTACTGTACGAGAACGGCCCAAGGCCCCTTGCTTCGAAGTCACCCTGGGTTTCTGCATCCGCCTTGAAATACAAGGTGCTGCGAATCACCAGGGCGAACATCAGGCCTTCCAGGAATATCCCGTGCCCACCGAACATCCGTTTCGAACGAACCGGGCCCAGGGACTGCATCAGCTCGACAACGTAGCTCACAAATTCTTTTTCAGCATTCGATGTGGGCATGCTTTTCCAGAATTGCTATTGCTGTTTTCCCTGCCCGGGAGAACCAGCCGCCACTGCCGATGTGGCACGGTCCACTAATAGCGCAAAACCCACTCCCGCAAAATTGGCAAGCAGGTCTATGGGGTCGTAAACATTGGCCATAACCCCGAATCCATCCAGCAACTCGAAGGCCTGCACCGCGACCAGGATCAACAACGCCGCGAGAGTCCTGGGATAAGGGGTGTTAACGGTGGCATTGATGGCCGCGAAGTACAGCGCAAAGGACACCGAGAAATTGCCGCCATAGGACAGGACAAGCTCCTGAAAGGGTCCGGTGTACAACGGCTTGAACACCAGGCCCGCCGCACCCAGTAGCGATAAGAATACGTTTCGGACCTTAAACGCGAGCGGCATTAGCGAAACCCCACAGGAGTCATTGGCAAAGGCGCACTTTGAGTTGGCAGGCCATTCAGTGCGCGCCTCGAAGACAGGATCAGTTTTCCCCCACTGCCTTGGCGCACCATCACTTACCTTGCCCCGTGTCGCTACCTGAGTTGACTGTCCTTGCTGCCGCGACGGTTGTAGCCGCTGCTGGCACGCTCCGCGCTGTCATGGGATTCCTGGCAGTTAACACAACGGCGCACACCGGGAATGGCAACCCGTCGTGCCTCCGGGATCGTCTCATCGCAATCTTCACAACGACTCAGGCTCTCGCCCTGGGGCATTTTGCTGCGCGCACGACGAACTCCGTCCTCGACGCTCGCATCTATCTGTTCTTGTACGGCCCCGTCGTGGGCCCAGCCACCCGCCATGATCTGCTCCTGCATTCCAATATTTTTCCGGCTGACGATCTGCTGCCAGCCGGCAATGTTTCAGGGTACGAAATTCGCTAGAAAAAGTCTGTAATCAGCCGCCAGGATCACTACCACCCCATACCTTGGCTAATCTGACAAGCACTGCCGTCTTGAATGGCGCCGTGTAACCCGCATAAGAAAGCAGTCACTCTGGCTTCCCGAGAAAGCGCAGGGATGTATCTCCGGCCATGAATGCCGCGACAATTGTGCCGAATACACCCACCAGCGCAAACCAGACCGGATGAGGAATCATGATGAGGTTGGCAATCACCGCCGCCAGCATCACCGCCCCGACAATACCCGGAAACAGCCTTGAACCGGTGCGGGCAATCACACCGGCCACCACTCCCCCACCATAGGTCCCGATAATCCAGCTGGCCAATACATACCCCAGCGCACCCATGGGCAACGCCTCGATATACACCTTCATAGCCTCCTGGTCAGCAAAATCCAGGCCGGGCGGCGGCGGATACGCTCTGTGTCCGATTCCCTCGATAATGTTCACCAACAACATAGCGGTCACAATGCCCGCAACGATCGCCAGCGCGTAACGCAGGGGTTGTTTCATGGGCCTCTCCTCCATGCCGGCCAAGGCTTCACGACCCCCGCCATCCCAAGGCGCCGTGAACAATTCTGTATTCGCAATGATGGACTTCTGGCACCCATGGTCGCCGTGTGGCGGGCATCCGGTCAACCCACCGCATAGGGAAACCGTACATTTCAGGCCTGGTCTGCGCCCATCTTGTGTCGCTATCACTTGCCTAAATGTCAATTAAGCTTGACACATTGCTCTAGCACGATTATCTTTAAGTCAAGCTTACTTTACACAAGGACAAGGAAACTCTACTTATGGACGAACTAGCCACCAAGACGAGCGACTGGAACGCTCGCACCTCTAAAAATACCCGCCTGCTTGCCTATTGGACCGCGGCCTGGGTGTCCACCATGGCCTTGGCTACCTTTGGGCCTATATTTCTCTGGAGCGAGGACACGCTGCTGACCGCCCTGGCCGTCGCCGTTAACCTGGCCGCAGGCATAGGCATGATCCTGGCCAACAAGCGCCACATCCAGGGGCTTGATGAGTTGCAGAAAAAGGTCACCCTGGAGGCCGCGGCCCTGGCCCTTGGGGTCACCCTGGTATTCGGTCTGAGTTATTCATTGCTGGATATCACCGGCCTGATTTCCAAGGATGCAGAGATTGCCTATCTGGTGATGCTGACCAGTGTGACGTACCTCGCCGCAACCATCATCGGCAACAGGCGGTACAAATGAAGAATCGCCTCAAGGTACTGCGTGCCGAACGCGACTGGACACAGGCCCAGTTAGCCAATGCGCTGGAAGTTTCGCGACAAACAGTCAATGCGATCGAGACCGGCAAGTTCGATCCCAGTTTGCCCCTGGCGTTCAAGGCAGCCCGGCTGTTCGAACTGGCCATAGAAGACATTTTTCAGGACGAGGCCTGAATTACGAATGTGAAGTCGGGCCGGGATTATGCAGTCAGTCCGGTTCGACTCG
>CAKZML010000215.1 GCA_937128475.1 uncultured Chromatiales bacterium | reverse complement strand
ACATGGGATGTCAGGTGCCATTGTGCCATGCTCCGGCCCAAATGCATCAGCAGGGTATTTTTTACGGGCAAAAAAAACGGCCGGGAAAAATTCCGGCCGTGCGTCAAAACGACGCCTTGGGATACGGGAGGGGGCCCGTTTATTCAGGTACTCTTGGCACGCAAAAATTCTGGTTCATCTCCTAGCCCAGCTTAAGGGCTACAAATCGTTGGGAGTCGCCGCGCCTGACCAGGGCCAGGACGCTATCGTCTCCGTTCTTGCCGGCTGACTCCACCGCGTCGGACAGGGCCTTGGGGGAATCAACCCTGGATTGTCCGATGCGCATGATGACGTCGCCGGGCCGAAGACCCTGGCGAGCTGCCGGGGAATCGGGCGCTACACCGGTAACCAGTGCGCCCTCAATCGACTCATCCAGCTTGAGGCGCTCGCGAGACTGATTGTCCAGGGGGGCAATTTTCAGTCCTAATTTGCCTGTTTCGCTGCTTGGCTGGTTGCTGGCAACGATCTCCTGCTCGGGATCTTTCAAGGTGCCTATCTTGACCTCGATGTCGCGTTTCCTGCCTTCACGCCAGATTGAGACCGGGACTTTCTGGTCGGGCCTGGTCTTGGCCACCAGGCGCACAAGTTCCCGGGTATCCGCGATTTGCTTGCCATCAAAGGCCAGGATCACGTCGGTGACTTCCAGTCCCGACTTGGCGGCGGGGCTGTCTTTGTTTACGTCCGATACCAGGGCGCCCTGGGTTCCCTCAAGGCCCAGGCTCGCCTGGATGTCCTCGGTAACGGGTTGAATCTGGACACCAAGCCAGCCCCGGGTGACGTATCCATCTTCGATAATTTGCTGGACGGCTGTCTTGGCCTGGGATGCCGGTATGGCGAAACCGATGCCGACGCTACCGCCATTGGGAGAGAAAATAGCGGTGTTAACGCCGATGACCCGACCCTCTGTGTCGAAGACCGGACCTCCGGAGTTGCCCTTGTTGATGGGAGCGTCGATCTGCAGGTAGTCGTCATAGGGGCCTGACTGGATATCCCTGCCGCGGGCGGAGATGATGCCCGCGGTGGCGGTGCCTCCCAGGCCGAAGGGATTGCCAATGGCGACTACCCATTCACCGACTCGCACGGAGTCAGAGTTTCCAAATAACACTGCGGGCAACGCTTTGTCGGTTTCCACCTTCAAAACGGCCAGGTCGGAGCGAGGGTCTGTGCCGATGATACGGGCGGGCAGTGTGGTGCCATCTTCAAGCACCACCTGCACCTGCTCCGCATCCTCTATAACGTGGTTGTTAGTTACCACATACCCTTCACTGTCGATGATGAAGCCCGATCCAAGCGCGCTGGCGGATTGCTTGGGTTGATCTTGTCCAGGATGGGCAGGCGTCCTGCCCGGCCCGAAAAAGCGGCGCAGCATGTCCTCCATACGGGGGTCCATGCCGCGCACCTTTGCAGCGTGCGAGGCGGATCGCGTTGCCACTATGTTTACGACGGAGGGTTGTACCCTCTCGATGATGTCGGCCATTGACTGCCGATTGCTTTCGATGATCTGAGAATCGTGATCGCCAGTGTGGGCCTGGCTAACACTGGCAGTTCCAAGGCCCGTTACCAGGACGACGGCCATGGCGGTGGCAAGCAGTCCATTACGCTTTTTTTGCGCTGTTATCTTGGGGCATTGGATCGACAGTGTTTGCATAGATTGTTCCTCAAAGAGTACTTTTTTCAAAATTTCCGGGGTTTCTTCCCGTGTAGAGTCACCATAGCGAAAGCACCTTTAAGGGGGG
>CAKZML010000214.1 GCA_937128475.1 uncultured Chromatiales bacterium | reverse complement strand
AGAGAGTCTGCTATAGACTAAATCCAGAACTATTGGAGCAGTGCTATGCAATTATCTCGGATGACTTTCGCCTTATTGGTGTTGGCACTCAGTGCAACGACAGCCAGGGCCGAGGATGACGGTGAGGCAATCCGGACCATCCGCATGAAATCCAATGAGGCTATCGCCAGCCATGATGCCGGTGCTCTGGAGTCCTATTTGGATGGGGACTTCGTAATAACGATTAGCACAGGTTCAATCGAACGCAGTCGCACTGAGCATGCCAGAAGTTTTGCGCTGCACTTTGAGGAGTACCCGGATGTTGTTTACGTTCGAACACCTTCAGAGATAACACTTAGCAAGGCATATCCCCTGGCCATTGAACATGGAACCTGGGTTGGCTCCAGGACGACTGAGAACGGCAAGCTTGAGAATGGTGGGCAATACACGGCGGCCTGGAGAAAGACCGACGGTGTCTGGCGCATCTACTCCGAATTGTTTGTTGGACTGTATTGCCACGGCGCAGATTGCTGAGTGCAGCGTCCGATTGAAACCGCAGTCCAAATGAGCCAGCACAAAGAATTAGGGTCGAAACGAAATTAACCTCCTAAGAGAATTGCGGTTCGACCCCAATAAATTTAAAACTCCCCAGTGCTCTCTGCCCCCGGTTATCTATCGATTCCAGTATCACTCCCCAGTAATCCGCTATGATTTGTCCTCTGGACAAACTATTGAGCTCTATTTATGCGTGAAATCCAATTCCCCGAGAAAGACAAGGCGCTGCGTGATGACGTACGGGTGCTTGGGACGCTTGTGGGCGAAGTGCTGGCGGAACAGCAGGGTGCCGGATTTTTAAAGCTCGTAGAGGCCGTTAGACGCTCTGCCATCCAACGACGTGAGAACCCGACAAAGGCCTCAGCTGAATTGAGTGAGTTACTGACCGGAATGGATGTGGATGGTGCAGAACGCCTGGTGCGAGCCTTCACGACCTACTTTCAGGTGGTGAACCTGGCCGAGAAGGTTCACCGCATCCGTCGTCGCAGGGATTACCTAAGAAGAGGAATGAAAGCGCAGCCCGGCGGATTACTGGCGCTGACCCAGGAGCTCGATAGCACGTCTCTCGATGAAGTCATGGAAGAGCTCAAACGACTGACGATTGAACCGGTGATGACGGCGCACCCGACTGAGGCTACCCGGCGCACACTACTTGAAAAAGAACAGCTGATCCTGCGCAGGCTGGTCGAGAGGCTGGACCCGTCAAGAACACCCGAGGAAGAATTTTCCGCGCTGGAGCGCATACGCGCTGCCGTGACCAGCAACTGGCAAACGGAGATGTACCCGGAACAGAAGCTCTCTGTCAGAAACGAGATGGAACACGTGCTGTTTTATCTGACCGATGTGCTTTACCGGGTCGTACCGCCATTTTATGAAAACCTGCGCCAGGCCCTGGAGTCGCGTTGGCCGGCAGCGAAGGATCAGGAGTTGCCCATCCTGCTGCACTTTGGCTCCTGGGTCGGTGGAGACATGGATGGCAACCCCAATGTAAGCGGCGAAACAATCCGCCAGTCGCTGGAATATCATCGCCGGGAGATCATTAAGAAATACCTGCCAGAGATGAAATCTCTGTCACGTTTTCTCAGCCAATCCCTTTCCGAGGTTGAGGTGTCCCAAGCTGTATCAGACCGGCTGCACGCGTATATCGAATTGCTGCCCGATGAAGCTGAAAAAATTGGTCAGCGGGTTCGCAATATGCCTTATCGGTGCCTTCTTAAATTGATGATGGCCCGAATGCAGGCGGTACTGGAAGATGCGCCGGGCGCCTATCAAAGCGCCGAGGAATTCCAGACTGATCTGGCTTTGATCAGGGAATCAATGGAAGCCAACAAGGGTAGGCACGCCGGTGTTTTCCAGCTCAGTCGATTACAGACCAGGGAGAAGACCTTTGGCTTTCACCTGGCGACACTGGATATTCGCCAGGATTCACTGGTTCACCGGCAGGTCATCGGGCAAATACTCAATGACGATAACTGGCTGGAGCTCGACGAGAACAAGCGAGCCGACCGGCTGAGCGATTTGCTCAAGGCAACTCGCCTGCCTGCCCTGCCCGATGATGAAGCCGTTACCAAGACCATCGAGGTGTTCCGCAGCATAAAATGGGGGCAGCAGCACTTTGGCCGGCGGGCACTTGGGCCCTATATCATCTCCATGACCCAGGGTGCGGATGACGTGCTGAGCGTGTTGTTCCTGGCGCGCATGGCCGGACTGGTGGAGGCTGATGGCCGCATACCGCTGGATGTGGCGCCCCTGCTTGAGACAGTGGATGACCTGAAGCACGGCAAGGTAATCCTGGAACGCCTATTTACCGACCCCGTATACAAGGCGCACCTGGCTACCCGGGACCAGCGCCAGATCATCATGGTCGGCTATTCAGATTCGAACAAGGACGGCGGCTTGATCTCCGCGCGATGGGCGCTGGCCACCGCGCAGACAGCGCTGGCACAGGTGGCCAGGAACCATGGCGTTGACGCCGGGTTCTTCCATGGCCGCGGTGGCACCGTCAGCCGCGGCGGCGGCAATGTTGTCGGTGGAATCCTGGGCGCTCCCGCCGGAACCGTTAACGGCTTTTTGCGGGTAACGGAACAAGGTGAAACGATTAACCAGAAATATGGCAACCGAACCATTGCAGAACGACACCTGGAATTAGCGACCGCGGCCACGTTGAAAACCAGCCTTAGACCAACACCTCAACCGGAAGAGGCCTGGCAAGAGGTGATGGCGGGTATGGCCGAAGCCTCGAAGAAAACCTATCGTGACCTGGTTTATGAACACCCCCAGTTCATTGACTACTTTCGTCACGCGACACCCATCGATGTCATTGAGCGCATGGGCATCGGCTCGCGTCCGGCATCACGCCGCTCCGGCCAGGGCGTTGAGAACTTACGAGCGATTCCCTGGGTGTTTTCCTGGGCCCAGTGCCGCATCGCCCTGCCCGCGGCTTACGGGATGGGAACAGCATTGGCGAACGCAAAAGACAAATTCGGCCTGGATACATTGAAAACCATGTCCAGGAACTGGTTGTTCTTCGGCAGCATGTTATCGGATGTGGAAATGGCCCTGGCAAAATCCGACCTGGATATCGGTAAACGCTACAGCGAATTGGCTCCCGAACCCAGCCGGATGGTATTCGACCTGATCGATACTGAATTGCGATTGGCCAAGTCGATGATACTCAGCATCAAGGAGCAGGAGGACTTGCTGGACGGTGAACCCACCTTGCAACGATCCATCCGCCTGAGAAATCCCTACGTCGACCCCATGAGCATGTTGCAGGTAGACCTGTTACGCCGTTGGCGAGCCGATCAATGCCAGGACGAGGAATTGCTTGAGGCGTTGTTGGTCACCGTCAACGGCATCGC
>CAKZML010000213.1 GCA_937128475.1 uncultured Chromatiales bacterium | reverse complement strand
GAACCACCTTGTTCACCATGCCCATCTCGTAGGCTTCCGCGGCGCTGTACTGGCGGCACAGGTACCAGATTTCCCGGGCACGCTTCTGGCCGACATGACGGGCCAGGTAGCCGGCGCCGTATCCGCCATCGAAACTGCCCACCTTGGGGCCGGTTTGTCCGAACACGCCGTTATCCGCAGCAATCGTCAGGTCGCAGACCACGTGCAGCACGTGACCGCCACCAATGGCATAGCCGGCCACCATGGCAACCACGGGTTTGGGGAGGGTGCGAATCTGGCGCTGCAGGTCGAGGACATTCAGCCTCGGCACGCCCTTGGGATCGATGTAGCCGGCTTCACCGCGAATCCGCTGGTCGCCACCGGAACAAAATGCCCGGTCACCGGTGCCCGTGAGGATAATCACACCAACATCAGGGTCCTCGTGAGCAAGCTCGAAAGCTTCACGAAGTTCGAACAGGGTTTGGGGTCTGAATGCGTTGTGGACTTCGGGTCGGTTGATAGCGATCTTCGCTATCCCGTCGGGCGAGGTGAAATACTCAATGTCCTGATAATCTTTTACCCGGTTCCAGACCACCTCCTGGGGTGGCATTTCCTTCTCCATCAACTTGCTCCAGTAGGAATTCTTCATTGAGCCTGGCGGTTACAGCCGACCCTATGGTTTTGTGAATATTAACGTTGTGCTGGCGGTCCACAATTACTTCGGTGACCCGGCAGCCGGTTTTCGCACCGCTAAGGACGAGTTCCAGTTCACTGGCGGATTCGCAACGACAAGATACGATCCCGAAGCCGGCAGTGACCGCCGCAATATTCAGATTCTGAGGGGTCAGGAAGAACCGATCAAATTTGTCTGTTGCCTGGCGTATCGGCAGGAATTCAAAAATTCCGCCGCCACCGTTGTTAATCACCACGATGTCCAGGTTTGGTTGGGCCGCTGCAGCGGCCAGGGATCCAATGTCGTGCTGGAAAGCCAGGTCGCCAATTATAAGTCGCACTTGTCTGCTGGGGTCTTGAGCGGCCACGCCCGCGGCGGTGGCGATTAGCCCGTCTATGCCATTCACGCCCCGGTTTACCAGGCATTCGCTGCCCGCGGGTAATTTTGAGGCATAGGAATCCGCATCCCGGATAGCCATTCCCGAGGCCAGTATCAGTCTGCCTTTGCGCGGAATTCGCGAGGCAATCGCAGAAATCTCACCTTCCCAGATCGGCACATCAGCGGTTTGCTCGGCGATCACTTCCTGGGTAATCGTCTCTGCCTTTCTCCAACCCTCTATCCAGTCAGATTCCGGGATCGCATCGCTGGCGACACCCTGACAGTAATTGGCCAGCCTGCGCCAACTGGTTCTGATTATCCTGGGTTTGCTGGCCAGGGTATGTGCCTGACCGTCGGTCGAGATATTCCAGACCGGCGTTGCCTTGTCTTCCAGCGTCTGCAGCCAGGTGAACAAGGTCTTGGAGGTGGGCATGCGTCCGATATGCAGGACGAAATCGGGTTCCAGGGCTGAGCGCACTGTCTCGGAGCGCAGCAATAGGTCATAGCCGCTAACCAGGCTCGCCGAGTTTTCCGGGCCCTGCCTCAGACCGGAAGCGATATCTGCCAGCACGGGCCAGCCCAACCGGCGGGCCATCTGGATCACGGCCTGGGCAGCTGCCTGGGCATCCGGATGGGCTTCCTGAATGGGGCCGGCAACAACCAGGCCGCGCCGGGTGCGAGGCAATTCTGGCAGTTCGTCCGCAGGCAGTGTCGGCTCAGGAGATTCAATCAGTTGTTCAACAGGCAAAGCCCTGGGGGATGCTTCCCAAAGCGGTTCACGGAAACCGATGTTCAGGTGTACAGGGCCGGGTTTGCCCTGGGTGACTGTAGCCACCAGGCTCGCCAGTTCCGGAAGCTTTTCCAGCGCCCCTTTATCGTCTGCTGCAGCGATGCCCAGGTAGCCCTTGATGTGGCGCTGGTAAAAACCGTCCTGGAAAGTGGTTTGCGGAGCGCCAATATCCTGGTGTTCAGGCGGGCGGTCGGCGGTGACCACGATCAGTGGGACGCCGGATTCACGGGCTTCGATAACGGCGGGCAGGTAATGGGCGCCTGCGCTGCCCGAAGTGCACACCAGGGCAATGGGTTCCCTGGCGGCTTTTGCCCAGCCCAGGGCAAAGAAACCGGCACTGCGCTCATCCACCACTACCTCGATAGGTATGGGGGTATTTGCGGCAGCCATCACAATCGGAGTGTTGCGTGAGCCCGGGGAGACCACGAATCCGGCGCAACCAGCCTCACACAGTCGCTGTACAAGCTGCTGCGCGAACTCGGCGTTACGATGTGGGATGTGGTCAGCCGTCATGGACCTGGCCTCGCAACATGCAACGCATGTTGTCGAACTTGTTTTCGGTTTCGCTCCATTCCTCGTTCGGGAGCGAGTCCTTCACGATGCCGGCGCCAGCCAGCATTACTGCCCTGTCAGGATTTACCCACTGGGAGCGAATAGCAATCGCTGCGTGGGCATCGCCGTTGGCTGCCAGCCATCCAACCGGTGCGGCAAACCAGCCTCGGCTATAGGGCTCAAGGGTTTCAAGGGCTTTAATCGCTGCAGCCCTGGGCCAGCCACCGATTGCCGGAGTAGGGTGCAGGGCTTTTAGAACGCTTAGCGGATCGACACCATCGCGCAGTTCTCCGGCCAGGGGAGTTTCCAGGTGGGTAATCGTCCCGGAGCGCCTGATACGCAGGGGCTGGGCGGAGATGCCGGTGGTGAAAGGC
>CAKZML010000212.1 GCA_937128475.1 uncultured Chromatiales bacterium | reverse complement strand
GGCGTGCAGACCGACGAGCAACTGCGCGCCCTGGTGAACATCAACATCGATCACGGCGTGGATGTGATCAAGACCCGGGGCACCGAGCGTGCGGGACGTGCCGACACCGACCCCCGGGAGCAGGTCTACACCGAGCATCAACTACGGGTGGTGGTCGAAGAAGCCGCCAAGCGCAAGGTGCCGGTGATGGTCCATGCCCATGGTGATGAAGGTGCACGAGCCGCGGTGCTGGCCGGCGCCCGCAGCATCGAGCATGGCAGCTACCTTTCAGAAGAAACCTTGAAGCTCATGAAAGAACGCGGCACCTGGCTGGTGCCCACCTACGTCACCATGGACGAGATGAACGAGCAAAAATACGAGGCCGCCTTGCGGCTGCGTGGTCGTTACATGGTGCCCCAGCTGGAACGCGTCATTCGCAGCGCCCACAAATTGGGGGTGAAGATCGCCACCGGTGCGGATAACTATTACGAGCCCGAGTCGGTGAACCGTATCTCGGTGGAAGCCGAGCAACTGGTGCGCCTGGGCCTGAGCAACTTCGAGGCGCTTCAATCGGCCACCACGTCCTCCGCCGAGCTATTGCTGCTGCAGGATAAGACCGGGCAGATCAACGAAGGCTTTGAGGCCGACATGATCCTGGTACCGGCCAACCCGCTCACCGACATCAGCGCGTTACAAGACATCCTGCTGGTGATGAGCAACGGCCAGTTGGCCGTGAAGCGGATACCGTTTGGATTGGAGTAGGGTGCACTCCGTGCACCGTCCCAACGGTGCCTAAACCAACCGGATCGGTGCGTACAACGCACCCTACCCACAATCGACCCCGTAGGGTGCACTCCGTGCACCATCGCCCTACACGGATCCAAATGGTGCGTAAAACGCACCCTGCCTGCTCCGGCGAACCTGGTGATTCTCCCCAAAATCCATAGATAGACGGATTGTTCCCAATTTGTGAACATGCCACATTGCCCGGATGAGAATTATCGAAATCAGTAGCTTGCGAACCTTTTGGGACAGCCACAAGGATGCCGAGGGACCAATACCGCCCTGGAGCCGTTTCTGGGCGGCCGCAATCGGGTATCAGAAGTGCTGAACAGAA
>CAKZML010000211.1 GCA_937128475.1 uncultured Chromatiales bacterium | reverse complement strand
TAAAAACTGCTAGAGTAGCGTTTATGATTCGCTATGCCCTCGTCGCTTTCTTGCTCCTCGCGGTGGTACCTCCATCGCTGGGCGACGACGTGTCTGTCCTGGGCGGATCGGTAGCAAAAATATCCTCTGACGCATGGATCATTACCGGCTTCGACTCAACCCTCGAGCTGACGGATGTGGGCTTGGGAGGCGAGATTCGCATAGCCAGGATCACCGTACCCTCGTCCGGCCAGGTTTTTGACAACATCCGCGTTGCCTGTGCGTCCATCATTTTGAAAACCCGCAGTGTTCAGTGCCCGAAAGCCACATTCACACTGGCCATCCCGGGTGTCGGCCGCCAAAGCATTCCCGGAGCCTTCGGTTATAACAAGAGCACCGGCACCGCCGACATCGAACTGTCCAGTGTCGCGGTGGCAGGCGGACGCATCCGCTGCAACATCACCGCCAGTGAGGCCGGTGTGGATATCCGGTACACGGGCACGCAACTTCAACTCGCCGGTCTGCTTGAAGTGGCCACGAACTTTAGCGACGCGTTCACCGGGTATTCCACGGAGGGTGTCGCGGACATTGCCGGGACCATCAGCGTCCCGCCCGAGAAACCCATACACGTCATCCTTGGGGCCAGTCTTGGTGACGCATCACTGGCGAACGAGGCCGGTACGATTGCCGCGGCCGGGGTTACCGGAACGCTCGATCTGGATATCACCCTGGAGCCAGACACGACGCGCATGACCCTGGATTTCGACAGCAAGCAGGGCGAGGCCTACATTGAGCCGCTCTACGCGAATTTCTCGGAGGCCGCCCTGCGCCTGCATGCAGAGGATGTTGTCACGCCCGACTTCTCGGACTTCAGCATTCCCCGGTTTTGGGTGCAGCAGGGTGAGCTGCTGGACATGGACGGATCGGCGCAGCTTCAGTTTCCGGACGACGATGCAGGATCAACAAATATAACGGCAGATGTCGAGCTTCGTCCCTCGTCTATCGCCAATCTGTATACCAACCTGGTCAAAGTTGCCATGGCAGGCACGATACTGGGCGATCTGGAGACCGACGGAAGTCTGTCGGGCGCCGTGAGTGTGGTTGACAGTGAATTGCACTCGCTTAACGTACAGATCGAGGATGGGATTCTGGACGACAAAGGTGGCCGCTTCGCGATCTACGGCTTAAACGGCGGCATCGACTGGAGCGCCGACCAGGACCACGTGCCGGCTGTCAGCCGCCTGGGCTGGGATAGCGGCACGGTCTACAACATCGTCATCGGTGGCGGCGCTGCAGGTCTGCAACTGGGCAACGATGATGTCGAATTGCTGGCTCCCTTGCGTCTGCCCGTGCTGGGTGGCGCGCTGATGATTAATCAACTTGTGCTCAACGACTTCGGCAGTGACGAGGCCACAGGCAAGCTCGACGCCGAGCTTGAACCGGTGCAGCTTGGCCAACTCACCGGCGCATTCGGATGGCCGGCTTTTTCCGGCAGGTTGTCAGGCAAGCTTCCCTTGCTACAGCTGGCCGAGAATACGATTACCGTGGGCGGCACACTGAGTGCACGGGCTTTCGATGGCACAATCGAGATGTCCAACCTGCGTATCGAGCAGCCCTTTGGACTGGTGCCACGCATGCAGGGCGACCTGACGATTCGGAATCTTGACCTGCAGCGAGTCACCGAAGCGTTTTCCTTCGGCCTCATTCAGGGACGGTTAAGCGGCGACATTGCAGGATTGACCATGCAAAGCTGGCGTCCGGTGGCGATGGACATGAATTTCTACACCCCGGCAGACGACAAGTCTCAGCACCGCATCAGTCAGCGTGCGGTGGAGAATCTCGCCAGCGTCGGCGGAGGTGGGGCCACGGCGGTGTTATCCACCGGGTTCCTGAAGTTTTTTGATGTGTTTTCCTATAAGCAGATTGGGCTGCGCTGTGTGCTGAAAGATGACGTCTGCGCCATGAGTGGCGCCGGCCAGGCCAAGTCAGGTCCGATGGGAAGGGGGTATTACCTGGTCAGGGGTAGCGGCCTGCCGAGAATTGATGTCGTCGGTTTTCGCGATACGGTAAGCTGGCCTAGCCTTGTACAGCAGCTAGCGGCAATTACCCAAAGCGGCTCACCGACCGTGAAATAACAGATGTGAGCAAGTGTCCGAACAGGAGTTAGATAGCCATGCGTAAAATAGCAGTCGCCATGATGGCCATGATTGCGATGTATGTCGCAGCGTGTGTCACGATCAATGTGTACTTTCCGGAAGCTGCGGCTGTCCAGGCAGCCGACCGCATCATCGATAAAGTCCGGGGAGAAGATGCCGATAAACCGACATCCTTTTTGCAGCCGGGAAATTCCCGTGATGAGTCGGTGCTGCTCGCGCTCGCCAAAGGGATCACCAGTTTCCTGATCAGTGATGCCAACGCCCAGGGCAGCGTAGATTTCGATAAGCCGTCGCCCGAGAAACAGGCGATCGAGAATGCACTCGCGTCTCGATTTTCGTCGCTTAGACCTTACCTTGATTCCGGCGCCATCGGCCTGACCGATGCCGGACTGCTGGAGTTCCGTGATCGCAACCTGGTTCCGTTAAAGGACCGCAACGGTGTTGTGCAACTGGTGGCCGCCCAAAACAACGACTGGAATGCCCTGTACGCCGAGATCGCAAAGCTCAACGGTCACCCAGAGTGGCAGGACAGCATTCGCAGTACCTTTGCAGACCGATGGGTCGCGAAAGCCGACAAGGGCTGGTACTACCGTGAAGGCGGGGCCTGGAAGCAGAAGTAAGCCTGGGCTGCAGACTTTCAAGGGTCGAACCGGGCTTTTTAGTAATGTCGGTTCGACCCACTGTTGTCGCTTCGCAGCCGCGCAATTCTGATTTGGGTAGTCACGGCATTCTCGCTGATGCCCAGGAAGGCCTTCGTAT
>CAKZML010000210.1 GCA_937128475.1 uncultured Chromatiales bacterium | reverse complement strand
GACATGTCCAAGATCACCCTGGGTCCTGGATGCCTGGCCGAAGCCGGCCAAAGGCTGTCCGCACGTGCCGTGAAGCGGGTGGCCGTGTTTACCGACAGTCGCATAAAGGAAATGCCGTTTTTCCAGACCCTCATGGACTCATTGCTGAGGGCAGGGCTGGATGTGGCGTTGTATGACCGTGTGCAGGTGGAGCCCACCGACCAATCGTTCCTTGAGGCCGCCCGGTTTGCTGCTGAGGCTAATCCTGACGGCTACCTGTCCATTGGTGGTGGGTCGGTTATCGATACCTGTAAGGCCGCGAATCTGTACGCCACCTATCCGGCGGATTTTCTTGCCTACGTGAATGCGCCGGTGGGCGAGGGCAGGCCGGTGCCTGGCCCGCTTAAACCGCATATTGCCTGTCCAACCACGTGTGGCACTGGCAGTGAATGCACCGGGATCGCGGTATTCGACCTCCTGGAGATGAAGGCCAAGACCGGAATCGCATCTGCTCAGCTGCGTCCCAGCGAGGCGCTGATTGATCCGCAATGCACCCACACGCTTCCTCACAATGTACTGGCCGCCAGTGCCTTTGACGTTCTTAGCCATGCGGCGGAGTCCTACACCGCCATTCCCTACAGCGCCCGGGTGGCGCCGGCCGGTCCCATGGCCCGTCCCATGAGCCAGGGCGCGAACCCCTGGAGTGACATGGGGTGTGAACGGGCGTTAAAGATTATCGGTGAGTATTTCGAGCGGGCCATGGCGGATCCGTCTGACCTGGAGGCCCGGGAGAAAATGATGTGGGCCGCCACCCTTGCGGGAATCGCCTTTGGCAACTCGGGCGTGCACCTGCCTCACGGTATGTCTTACGCGGTGGCCGGATTGGTCCGGGATTACACGGTGAAAGATTATCCCGATGACCATCCCATGGTGCCCCACGGGATGTCGGTGATCGTGAATGCGCCGGCGGTGTTTCGGTATACCGCCTGCGCCTGTCCGGAAAGACACCTGGAGGTGGCTCACTGGCTGGGGGCTGATATGGCCGGCGCGGAAAATGATGATGCGGGTGAAGTATTGTCCACCCGGCTAGAACAGTTGATGAAGAAAGCCCGCTTTCCCGGAGGCCTGGCGCCCATCGGTTATACCGTGGATGACCTGGATGCCCTGACCGACGGGGCGATGCCCCAGCAACGACTGTTAAGTAACGCGCCCCTTGCAGTGGACCGGGCGGCCCTGAAAGAATTGTTTCGTTCGGCACTTTCTTACTGGTGATTTATGAGTGATTCGCCTACCCGCGATCAGTACAGCTATTTCCTGCCTATCCAGACTCGCTGGATGGATAACGATGCTTATGGGCATATCAACAACGTCACCTACTACTCGTATTTTGACAGTGTCGCCAATCACTACCTGATTCATCGTGGTGGGCTGGATATCGAGAACAGTCCGGTGATCGGGGTGGTTGCCGAGTCCCAGTGCGTTTACCGCAGCGCCCTGGCCTATCCGCAAGTCATCGAGGCTGGCCTGCGTGTGAATCGCCTGGGGAATCGCTCGGTTGAGTACGGTATTGGGATATTTGCGGAGCAGGCTGGAGAAGTCTCCGCCTTTGGGCGCTTTGTACATGTGTTTGTAGACAGGCAGAGCAATTCGCCGGTAGCTATTCCCGACGCCATACGCAATGCGCTGGAAGCAATTCTTTACACATCCTGAGTGGGAGCTTGCTTCCGCGTTGTTGCTGCTCCAGCATAGCCTTTTCCTCGAGACCGGTGCCGCGGCTGATGCCATCTAAAAACAGTAAATGGGTGCTGGTTTTCTCCAGCCTGGGCCATGCGTACATGCATATGCTCACGGCGTTCTTTTTTGTCCTGGCACTGGCCCTGGAAAAGAGCTGGTCCATGCCCTATCACGAGTTGGTGAGGCTGTGGACCCTGGGTGCCTTGATGGTAGGGGCGGTGGCAATTCCCGCCGGCTGGCTGGCCGACCGCTGGAGCTCCCCTGGCATGCTGGTGGTGATGTTTTTCGGCATGGGCATGGCATGTATCGCCTGCTCCCTGAGCCAGACCCCCTTCATGCTGATGGTAAGTCTTACTGCCCTGGGGCTGTTCGCGGCAATCTATCACCCGGTGGGGATTCCCTGGCTGGTGCGCAGCGTCACCGCCGGCGGCAAGGCCCTGGGAATTAACGGGATATTCGGCGGACTGGGTGTGGCCTTTGCCGGAACCACGGCGGGCCTGTTGGTGGATTACGTCGGCTGGCAGGCGGCATTCGCCGTACCCGGTGTGATTTGCTTCCTCACCGGTGCCTTCATGCTCCGGGCCTGGCGCCAGGGGCTGCTACCCGAGGGGCACCAGGCCGAAGCCGCCCAGCGAGGGCTGGGACGTTCGGCCATGCTCAAGGTCGTCATTGCCTTGATGCTCGGCATGTTTTTCCTGGGCTTCATCTACCAGGCCTGCCTGGCGGCGTTCCCCAAGTTGTTTGACCTGCGTCTGGGCGATGCCATGGGTGAGGGAACCCTGGGCGTGGGCATGCTGGTTACCCTGGTTTACGGGGTGTCGGCCATATTCCAGGTAATCGGTGGTCACCTGGCGGATCGTTATTCCCTGAAGTGGATTTACCTTGCCGGTTTTGCCTTGCAGGTCCCCCTGTTGTTCCTGGTCAGCCAGATGACCGGGTTTTCCCTCGTGGCCGGCGCCACGCTTACGGTGCTGGTCATGACCGCCGCTCAACCGGCAGAGAGCATGCTGCTGGCTCGTTACTCGCCGGCCGGCCGCCAGGGCTTTGCATTTGGCGTGAAATTTGTGCTGGCCTTTGGTGCCGCGCCCCTGGCAATCAGCCTGGTGTCATGGCTGTTTGCCGGACCCGATGGAGGGGGGCGCTTGTTCTCTGTGCTGGCAATCCTGTCCCTGTTGGGGGCACTGGCCGTGTGGACCCTCCCGCGAGAGCCTTCCAGGGCGGTTGCTGCCAGCTAGTGCGATATCACCGTCGGAGCCTGTACAATGGACCTCACAGGCTGTGTCGGAGAATAAGACTAATGAAAATATTAAAAGTGACTGCTTTACTGATGACCCTGCTAGGCATGGCTGCCTGTTCCAGCGCCCCGGAGCTGCGTTCGGACCTGGATCCGGGTACCGATTTCAGCAAGTTCAAAACTTATGGCTTCGTGCGGGTTACCGGAACAGACCAGGCCCAGTACCAGACCCTGGTTACCCAACACTTCAAGGCGGCAGTGCGTACCCAGATGGATGAACGCGGCTACCGGTTTGTCGACAGTAATCCGGACTTGCTGGTGAACTTTAATGCCGTATTGTCGGATAAAGTCCGCGTTACCAGCCAACCCAGTGGCGGAATGTATTACGGCTATCGGGGTTACGGTGCATGGGGTGGCTATGGCAGCTACACCGATGTTCGTCATTACACCCAGGGAACGGTAAACATCGACCTGATTGATACCAGTAGACAGCAACTGGTCTGGGAAGGGGTGGCCGTGGGAACGGTCAAGGAAAAGAGCAAGCTGGATATCGGGGAGCGCATCGCCAATGTAGTGGCCCTGATCATGGAGCAGTATCCCTTCCGTGCCCAGGCCGACTAGAGGACTGTGAGCGAGTCGGACAGGTGCGCATTGCTGACCAGGGAATCAGCGGAGCCCCTGGCGGGTTCGGCTGAGCCAGTCCAGTGCTGGGTGATGCTTGAGTTTCGCGGAGCCTGGAAATCCATGGCCGTGGAAGACAACGACCTGGCCAGACCGGTGCAAGACTGGTTTAGCTCTAATATTCAGGCAATGCGCGCCAGGGGTCTAAAAACCCGTCCCCAATTGATTCGTCAGCAGCATAGTCGTGACAAGGATCAGCTGAGCCTGTTTGTCGGATTCTGCGATCCCGCCTCGCCCAGGCTTTACGAATTCAC
>CAKZML010000209.1 GCA_937128475.1 uncultured Chromatiales bacterium | reverse complement strand
GACGCAAGCACGGCGGCGCCGGCAAGCAGGGCAAGTTTCGTTCGCATGGTATTACAGCCTTGTAGATACGGTGAAAAACAGAAAGCCAACCTGGGATTGTAATCCCTGGGCCATCGGCTTGGCATAGGTAACCTGCACAATGGCCCGCCATCAGCCCAATCACGGGCCGTGCCGCCAAAGTATGGGTTTCCGATCCTTTTGACCCCGGTGAGTCGAGAAGTTCCCACCAAAAGTTCACACCTGGCAGGTCTTAAGTTTCGCCCGGGCACTCTGCAGCGGACTCCAGGGACTGCCTACTCGCAGTAAAAATCGTCTCCCCGGCGGTGGCAGTAATCCACCAGGCCTGCCCCGCGTACCAGCCCCTTGAAACACGCATCTCGACCCAGGGGTGCCGCAGCTGCATCCCAGAAATACCAGATTTCGTTCGCTTAGGTGGTCCGCTGGGGGCGGATAACAGAGACCGCGTCATCCAGCTCGCCGATTGCCAACAGTGCCCAGCGACCGACACGTCCCATAGGCCAACCGTTGTTGCGGGGGAATCGGTGAGGTGTATCGCCGCCGTCAAACCAATACAGAACGGTGGCGATACTAACGAACCCCGGTTATGCAGGGAAAAAGTCTATCGGTTTGGTTGTGGTAACCGTGGCGACATCTTTGTCCTCAAACTTGAACATCTTGATTCGCCTCAGCAGTTTCTTTTGCATCTCCTCATCGTCCAGTTCGCTGGACAGGATCTCCACTGCCGTCACGTCACCAGAAGGCGCGATGGTCAACTGCACCACCAGCTTGCCTTGCAAGGTCGGGTTGCGTCGCAGCGCCTTGTTGTAGATTGAGAAAATTGCGCCCTTGTTCTTGTCGAATACCAATTCGATCTCTTCACGACTGCGGGACGGAGCGCCACCGCCCTTAACCACCCGCGGACCCCCATCGCCAATGCCTGCCACAGGACTGCTGACCTGGGTAGTGGATCGGCCTTCCAGCCCACCACCACCGGTGTTGCGACTCATGCCCGAGGTACTGATACCACCACTTCCCTTTCCTGCGGTTGAGGAGATCACGGCACGTTCAACCTTGCTGGCCTCTCCGGCGCCTCTGCTAAGTTCCTGGTTCCCGATTGCGTTGTTAACAACGTCGCTATTGCGAAGATCTGCCAACTGTTCAGCAAAGGGCAACAATCCAGATTTCGCTGCTTTCTCCCGGGCCTTTTCCCGGGTCTGTTGTGGCACGGGTTCGGGTTTCGCCTGGGCCACCGGCACTACTTTTTCTGGCTGGGCCACAGGCTCAACCTTTTGCTCCACCACCGGAGGCGGTGGCGGCGGAACCTTCTTCTCCAGCAACAATTTTGCGAAGCGCGGAGGCAGTTCCTCAACCTGGGTGCGATCTTGCTCTGGCACCGGGAGCCAGGGCATGACGAGACAAAAAGCCAGCACAGCCAGCGCAAACTGCTTTAACAGCTTGTTGAATTTGTCGTCCTGCTCCTGGGACATCTCCCAGGGAAGCTGATAGGTCCTATGAGTGACAATCACTATTGCTACACCTGCTCAAAATGTTCCGGGTTACCGACTCGACAGCCGGGTCACTAACTGACCGGGCTCCGGAGCCGACTGGGTAACAGCCAGGGAAATCTTTCCATACTCAGCTGCAGTGCAACTCGCCATAATTCGTTTCAGCAAGCTATAGGGCAATTCGCGGTCACCCATAATGGTGACCTCCCGATTTTCAATACCCGCCTCACTGTCTTTTCGAAGCAGGCGCTGGGTCTGCAGACGCAATTCTTTCTCCAGTGCGGGAATGACAATTGCGTCCCGACTCATAACGTCCTTCACATCGGCAACCAGGCGCCCCTGTACCAACACCTGGTCGGCAGTCACCATGATCACGACATTTTCCCTGGCTCGCTGCTCGGAGTAGGACTCCGGCAATTGGAGATCCTTGGCATTGGGCAGGACTTCGACGTCCTGGGAGTTAACCAGCAGGAAGAAAACCAGGATGGTGAAAATATCCATCAGCGAAATCAGGTTAAGACCGCCAGTCCCGCGCCGCTTGTGATGTTTCTCCATCCGTGTGGCTTTACGAGATTTCATTAATCACCTTCCCTGCGCCATTAGGGGCGCGTCCCCGATCGATATTTCAGGGAACAGTTCGGCCCGGGTGAAATTTCCCGGTTCGTCTACACGGTAGCTGCGCACGGCATCCATGACCTTGACCAATACCTCGTAATCAACGTCCGACTCCAGCAGCAGAGTTACGGCAAGTTGATCAGGGAAAGAGGCCTTCACACGCTTCAAGTAAGCGTTCAGACCTTCCAGGTCATATTCTCCGTCGACCAGGGGCAAAGCGCTCAATACCCCGGCGTTGCGATCGCCCACTTCGATGGCATCGCTACGGACAATCACCTCCAGCGAGAATTCGGGCCCATCTTCCTGGACCACCGATTCAGTACTCGGGAGATTCAGTTCGAGAATCGCCATCCGTGAAAACACAGCGGTAATAAGCAGAAACGGCACGAGGATCACCATCAAGTTCATAAATGACGTGATGTTGAGCTCGGGCGGTTCATGCTGCCGCCGTTTCCTCCATCGGCTTCTCATGCCGCCTGCTCATCGTTACGGCTTTCAAATACCGTGTTGAGGAACTTTACCGAGGCCATCTCAAGACTGTCTTCCAGCTCGGTGGTCTTGGTCTGCAGCAAGGTGTGCACCAACAGCAGGGGGATCGCCACCATCAGGCCAAATGCGGTGGTATTCATCGCCACCGAAATACTGGCGGAGAGCAGATCGGCCTTATCGGCAGGATTGGCGCCGGAGACTGCAGTAAAGGCATTGATCAAACCAATGATCGTGCCAAGCAAGCCAAGCAGTGTGGCCATATTCGCGAACGTCGCCAGGTAGTGGGTGCGCTTCTCAAGGCGAGGCATGACTTCCATCAAGCTCTCTTCCATGGCCTTTTCGATGTCATCACGACGTCGTGCTACAGCGCTGCGCTTCAGACCATAGCTGAGCACCGTGGCCACCGCAGCCTTGGACTTGGAGGCGATAGTAACGGCCTCGTCGAACTTGCGGGCCTTGATGTAAGGCGTGATCTGTTTCCACAGGGACTTGCTGCTAATTGTTGCCCGGGTGAGATATATCCACCGCTCGACGGCGATTGTTGCACCGAAAGCAAAAACGACAACGATCGGGTACATGAATACCCCGCCGTCCTGGAAAAAGTTAACTACGCTGCTGTAAATTTGCATGGCTTGCGCCTCCTGATATCGAATTTCGCAAATTAAAAAATCGTTACTTACTTACCGCTGCTTTCTTGTCAGCGGCTGACAATTGGTAGTAGTACTTGACCTGCCGTTTGAAGACCTCGCGATCAATTGGTGCGAGCACCTCATCGAGCAGACTGTTGACGGGTCGCCCCGCCAGGTCACCCATGCCTGCATCCTTCCATGGAACGATGTAGAGCACCTTGGGCAGTTCCTGGTTACCGGTCACGGCACTGGAATCCAGTTGCAGAACATCCTGCTGGTCGGCAGCCTTCTTCTGCGGCTTATCGGTCTCTTCAGCCAGCACCTGACTCATGCAAAGCATCAACACCGGAAGCAATAAAATGGTTTTACAGGCAGTCATCACAATCCCCTGGCCAGTGCGGTCTGCGGTTGAGATCCAATGCGGGTTTCCAGGTCTGCAATCCAGCGATCGACGGCGGCATCACTTTCACTGCCGCTGAGTCGTTGATAGGTCTGGTAGTGCTCTAAAGCCGCAGGAAGATCCTGCAGATACAAGTCGTACAGAACGCCGAGGTTGTACCAGGCGTAGGGGTAATCCGGGTTCGCGGCAATCGCGCTGAGCCATGCACTTTCGGCGGCGTCAAAGTCACCGGCACGACGCTTGATCATTCCCAGGCGGTTAAGCGCCACCGGGTTCGTGCTGTCCAACTCCAGGCAGCGCGCAAGCATCTTCAGTGCATCGTCATCACGCTCTTGCTGGTCGTAGATACTGGCCAGGTTGATGTAGGCCGAGGCGTAATCGGGGTGAGCTTTTACGAATGCTTCAAACAGTCCCGCGGCAGACTCAAGCTCACCGGCTTCAAGCTGTTGCACAGCCTGGGCATACTGGTTTTGCACAGCGGCAGGGATTTCAATCTCTTCGACGGCGGCCTGCTCATCCTGGGAAATCCTGGTCGTCGCGCAGCCTGCCGATGCAATCAGCACAACGAGCGTAGCGGCTCGGACTATCCGACTAGTAAAGTTTGGATACATAGCTCTCTGCCTTTTCTGCCTTGGCATAGCGACCCGGGACCAATTTGGCCAGGCGCTGGTAACTCAGTGATACCCATTCGTCATAGAACCCGGACATCGCGCGGGAGGCATTTACCTCAAACATCGTGATTGCCTGTTCCTCGAACGGGTAGGCCTGCTCTTCGAGGAGCATTTCGTATTCCTCCAGCTCTTCCTCGTTGAGGCCGGCGGGCCGCTCAGAATCCATCAGGTCCACACTCAGCTGGTAATACAGCTCACCGATGCGATGGGTGGCCACGGTGGTGACTTCTGCAACCCCGTAGCCGGCAGCCTGGTTGTACGATCCCAGGGCTGATTCCATCAGCGATCTCTTCAGCTTCAGATTTTTCGCCAACGGCGCGTTCAGGCGCACGGCAGAAAATGCCAGCCACTGCCCTTCGGCCATCTCAAGAATGGCCCGTGCAGCCAGGGTCTTGCTTCGATCAGTTCGCTCACTACCGGCTTTGGCGTCAGCGCTCACCACAGACTCAAGCCAGGTCCGACGATCACCCAGGTCATTCATCTCACCGGCCAGGTCGGCCAGCTTCTGGCGAACTTCCAGCGCCTCGCCAAATGGATCGGGGTATTGGCCAAGGAACTGCTTCCAGACCCGGCGGGCATCTGCGAGACCCGAGGTTTCCTCATACAGGATTGCTGCCGTCCACAATGCTTCACGGCGGACCTCGGCACCCACGGAATCCAGGCTCGCCACCTGTTCAAATTCCCGGGCGGCTTTCATCGACTGGCCGGATTCTCGGTAGGCCAGGGCCAGCTTGGTGGTTACCTCATCGCCAAAGGCATGTTGCGGGTAACTGCCCCTGAAGCTATCGAGCACATCGATTGCCTGTTCCCAGCGCTGTTCGCTCATCAGCAACGCAGCAGCGTCGTAAACCGCGTTGGCGCCGATAATTGCGGTGGGTGCTGCAACAGCCACCCTCAGGTAGTTCTGAACGGCGGCATCAGTATCACCACTAGCCTGGGCAGCCTCTGCCTGGCGATAAACCGAGGCGGCAATGCGTTCGTCGAGTTCGGTTCCGGCCAGCCCCTCGCTTCCGCCCAGTGAGCGCAGCTCCTTGTAGGCAAGCTCGGCCCGGGAATAGTTGGCCAAATCAAAATTGCCGTGGGCAACCACTGTCCAGGCCACATTCTGAAGTTGGGGCGTGGGGGTAAGATCACGCTCAAGAACTTGCTCTGCAACCTGGATAGCTTGTTCCATTTGTCCGGCTGCAAAGTAGGACTCCGCGGCATCGGTCAGCACGGTTGAGGACTGGGGATGCTCGGGGAATACCGTGGCAAATCGCAGGGATCTCTCAAGTTGCTGAGCTTCCCAGGTCTGCCTGGCGGAACCTGTCAGGATGGCTAACTCAGCACGGGATGCCAGCAGCCCCGCATAGCCGGATTCTGCCGCCTGGGGATAGCCCGGATAATCATAGGCTGCGCGTTCGTAGAATTGCGTGGCCCCGGCGAAATCCTGTGACTCCATGAGTATTTCACCCAGCAGGAAACTGCGCTTGGCGGAATCCGGATCGGTGGGGAAGTACTCCAGGAACTTGCGATACCAGCCTGCAGCCCGTGCATAGGTTTCAGGCGCGCCGGTTTTCTGGGCTTCGGCATGATCGTGCAGGGCCAGGTCGCTGAGATTACTTTTCAGCGGATCAATAACGTCCAGCCGCTTGTCTACTTCATGGAATGCCCAGTATTCGCTGTGCAGTCCGTAGGCCTCTACATAGGCCTGCTTGGCTTCCAGGACCAGGCTGGGGAACCTGCCGTCACGGTAGGCATCGATAGCCAGCGTGGACATCTCAGGCGAGAAGGTCCCGTAGGGCTCACGCTCAACATAGGCCAGGTAAGTGTCCGCGGCATCCAGATAGCGATCTTTCTCCCGATACAGGGCGCCCAGGCTGGTGTACAGCAGGTATGCCGAGTCTCCGGCATCGCGCTTGCCCAGGTAGTCATTGATGCTCGCCGGACCTTCCAGGTAAGAAAATGTCAGGCTCAAAATTCGCAGCGTGTCATCCACCAGCTCCCGATCAGGTCGAGACATGCCGGCAAGCAGTTGCTGCTCATTCAGCGCGTCGGTATCCAGCGCGGCGGCAGCAGACAAGCGCAGGTTCAGCAGGTCCATAAATGTGCCGATGCTTTGCTCGTACTCTGCCTGCTTGAAGAATGACCAGCCGCTCTTGTACAGCGACTGCTGGAAATAGGGTGACACATCGCCAATCTTCACGACCTGGGAGAAGGCCTGCCCCGCGGCATAGTAATCCTTGCGAACAAACAAGATCTCACCACGTCGGAACTGGGCCTCGGCCAGGTAGGGACTGTTCGGGTATTCGCTTACCAGGCGATCCAGGGTAACCAGGGCCTTGTCCGAATCAGCGGCGCTTTCGTAGGCCCGGGACAACTGGTAAAGCACCTTGTCGGCTTTCTCGTAGCCGTCATTTCTGCTCAGCAGCTCTTCGTAAATTCGAATCGCATCGGCATGGTAGGCCATGGATTCCTGGTAGGCCGGGTTATCGATGTTTTCGTCTTCGCCCACTTCAAGGCTCAGGTCACCCAGGCGCCTGAGTGCCTCCAGCTTCATGGCCGGATCAACTTCCGGCAACTCAAGATATTTTTTGTATTGCTCAAGGGCGGCCCGACGATCGGTAACCGCCGTTTCCGGAGCAGGAATTTCGACAGTGCGTTGCTCCAGCGACCCGATGGTCGCCTCCTCATCCGGCACATCCACATTGCCGCCCGCGAATGGCCAGAGCCATCCCAGTGCAACAATTGTTATCGCTGTGTTACCCATAATGATCGCCCCGCCTAGCGGTTCTGTGCCGCCATGCGGTCATAAATAGCTGCCAGGGCAAACCGGGCCTGTGCGAGATAGGTTTTCACCCGTTCACGCTGGGCCACCAGTTCCTCGGTAGCGATGCCGTTCAGGTACTGCTCGTACTTCACCATGGAAACTCCAAGACGAGCCTGGAGTTGTTCAATAGATGCTTCCAGTCGATTAATGCGAGACTCAAAGTCCGCAACGGTACCGGGCAAGGAAGCGGTCGCCGCCTCGATGGCCGCGAACTGCTCGGCAGCGCGCTGCAACTCATCTGCCAGTTCTGCGTTGGCCTTCTCCTGGCGCCACAGGCGAACTCGATATTCCTTATCCATATTCCAAAGGAGTACCCCTTTGAGAACCCGTTGCTTGTCCTCGAGGGCGGTGGCCGACTGGCTGCCCCATGCCGGGGAGTTCTCCATCGCCGACAAGCGCTGCCATTGTTTCTGCTCGGCAGCTGAAGCCACTGCAACAATGTCCCGGTTCTCCCGGGCCTGGGTTGTACGTTCGGTATTCATTGCCTGCTGTTCCTGCATTGCAGGCAGGTCAAACCGGGCAAGCTTTTCTTCCAGCACCGGCAGGCGTTCGGCATAGGCCAGTTCCCGGGTCGCCAGCATGTCTCTATAGGCACCCAGCTTTTCACTCCACTCACCCAGGTGGGCATCCAGGGCAACCAGGTCCCGGTAGCTCTTGAGACCCTCGTGGAAGCGGTGATCGGCGATGGCGAAGTACAGGTAGCGGGTACGCTCGTCATCCGGGATGCTGTCCAACTGCCAGTACCAGCCACCGGTGGACTCAGGCTCACTTTCCAGCAAACTCTTCAGCAGTCGACCATCGCCGGCATCCGCCAGGGCATTGTTCAGTCGCGCCAACTGGGTTCCGAAAACATCCAGGGCCCGGGCGTAATGCTCGGCGGCCTGGGGGTCGGCGCCAAGCTGTGCGTAGGCATAGGGAACTGCCAGTAGCGATTCCTGGACAGCGCTGTCCAGCAGGTCCCGCTCGCTGAGTTCCAGCCAGGCACCCAGCGCCTTCTTGTATTGCTCACCCGCGGAGTCCGCCCAGCCGACGCCTAACAGCGCCTTGTTGGAGAACGGCCCATTCAATCTAACTCTCTGCAAAACCGGTCTGGCATTGCCATCCAGCTGTGCCTGCAAGAACGAGAAGCCCAGGGCGACATTGGCCTGGTCACGCAGGCTACGGGTTTCTTCGTCCACCGCCGACATGGTGCCGACACGGTCCAGCAGGGCAGCGCCTGCCTGGAGCTCACCCATACGAACCAGCGCCACGCCGGTGTTGTAATTGGCGTACGCGCTCCAGGTTTCGTCACCGCTCCAGCTATTCAGCAAGGCAACCGCATCTGCATAACGGCCGGTATCGATATAGAGCCTCGCCTGGAGGTTATAGCGTTCCGCTTCGAGCTCGGGGGGCAGTGGTGCGTTAATACTCTCAAACGCTCGCTGGGCCGCATCAAGGTGACCACGTTGATAGCGAACCTTCGCCAGGTAGAACCAGGTGCGATTTCGTACTGACAGGTCTTCAGTGGTATCCAGCAGCCGTTCAAAGATCTTGCCGGCTTCCTCGTGCTGTCCCCAGGACAGCAGCAAGCCGCCCTGCAGCAGTTCGGCATCATCCTGGTGATGCGCCACCCGACTTTGACTGCGTGCCGTCACCAGGTGGGTTAATGCTGTGAACTGGTCCTGCTTGTAGAAGTGAAACAGCACTTCACCGTAATGCAGGTCCTGCACAAGGAAACCATCAACGCCGTCCGCCCTTGCGGGGCCGACGGCTGCGGCCATCATCGCCAGCAAGGCGACAAGGCTAAATCGATGATTAGCGACAGGACGCAGCATGATTTATTCCCACTCCCTCACAAGGAATTCGGGCTGCATCTTCTGCTCTTTATCCGAGATCCGAAGCTCCACGTACTTGGAGCCGATGTTCTTGTTTATTACCAGCGATGCGCCGCGGCGATAGTCACGCTCATGGGTGCCCTTGCCGGTAAACACGGCGACCAGCTCATGCTCCCCGACCTTGAGGTTCCCGATGTAAAGCTGATGAACACCGCCTCTTAGCAGCGCGTTCAGCTCTCTTTCGGTATACAGGTAGTTGCTGACATTCTTCCCATCAACGCTCAACTCAACCGAGTCCAGTGCGAAGTACTCACCGACATCCATGGACACGAACACGGCTACCTGGGTGTTCGACGGGTAGAGCAACTCTTCCTCAAGCACGAACAAGTCACGGTTCAATTCTAGAACCGACTTCTTCAAAGCCTGGGTTTCCTGGTCAAGCGCGGCCAGGTCGCCAGAGGACTCTGCGAACGAACCCTGCACGGTCATCCCCAACAGCAGGAAAACCAGTACACCGCGAAATTTTGCTCTCAGCTTCATCTCAATATCTCCAGGGGCGACATCTAGTCCGCCAACAGTCGGTCCAGTTCGGCGCCGATCTGCGCACCGCTATCACCACGAAAACCCTTGTTCACCAGGCGAACCGTTCCTTCACGATCAATCAACAAGGTCAGTGGTAACTGATTCAGGTCATAAAGCCGGCTAACCGACTGATCGGTATCCAGCAACATGGGGAATGTCAGGCCCAACTCTGCAACCACGTGGCCTGCAGACTTGGGATTGCCATCGATATCGACAGCGATGACTTTCAGCCCGCCTGCCTGGTAGCGACGGTGTAATTCTTCAAAAAATGGCAATGACTGGCGACACCGGGTGCAGCGCTCCGATGCGAAGCTCAGCAGCACGACCTCGCTGCGGAACTCACTCAGTCGCTGGGTATTTCCATCAATACTGTGCAAGGCGAAGTCAGGAGCCCGGGCATCAACAAGCTCTGAAGACGAGACCGGGCTCATCGTCAGGACTGCGATCAAAATCGCAAAAAAAAGTTGTGCCGGTGATTTTCGCATCGCCGCGTCGCACTCCGTTGCCGACAGTTTCCTGTCTGGTTTCTAACTAGCCGTAGGGCAACGGTCTCAAGCTCGGACGCATGCTGTTGAGCGGCCCCGCTGTCCTAGCATCTCCCCAGGGGGAATAGCCTTAGACCGGTAGCTTTGCGTCCCTGCCTTTCGACAGGTTTGCCCTTGTTCGACTTCGCATTAATTATGCTGACGCCACGTCATGGCGGTTCAGCATCTTGCAGGCTAACCCTATCAGGGAAAACACCTAGATCCTGTGACGGAGATCACTGTTCTATGGGGATTATGGAAAACAATCCAGGATTTCCTGTTGCCCGTGGCAGGCGGGACGCCAGACAGACCACCTACTCCGGGGAAAGGCCTTCCGAGTAATAGAAGTTATCGTTGGTGACAAATAGGGCCTCGTAGCCTGGAAACCGTTTCAGGACCTCAAGTCCGGCCTCGGGCCCCAGCACGAAAAGGCCGGTAGACAGGCCGTCCGTAACGGTGCCATCCGGGCCTATCACGCTGACGCTACGCACCCCTTCAACGGGCCGGCCATCCGTTGGGCGGATAATATGGTGATAACGCTTGCCATCCTCGATGAAGAAGCGCTCGTAGTCACCGGAGGTAGAGATTGCCTCATCATCCAGCGGGATACGGGTAAAAATGCCGTCCCGCTGGTTCGGGTCACGAACACCCACGATCCATGGCTTGCCCCGGCGATCGCCCAGGATTCGCGTATCGCCCCCGGCCGTGGCCAGGGCGTGCTCAACCCCGGCCTCACGCAACAAGCGAATAACCCGTTCAACCGAGTAACCCTTGGCGATCCCGCCCAGGTTTATTCTTACACCCGGGGTCTTGAAACTAACGGTTTGCGCCGCCTCGTCCAGGATCACGTGGTGATAATCAATATTCTCCAGCTGAGCCGCGATCTGGTTCTCGTCCGGATGTTTACCCGCACGAAAATCGTACAACTGGCCGACGCTGTCGTAGCTGATGTCAAAGGCGCCGTCGGTGGCGACGGAAATTTCCATGGCGATCTTAAGTAGCCCGAACAGTTCGGCGGTCACTTTCTGGGGCTGGGCGTAGGCGCTGGCATTCACCCGGCTCATCTCCGAGGTATCCATGTAGGTACTCATCAATGCCTCGATGCGATCCAACTCGGCCATCGCCTGGGCGATCAACTCTTCAGCCACTGCCCGGTCATCGGACCACAGTTGCACCTCTACCCGGGTGCCCATCTTTTCCTGCTCGTCGGAAAACCACTCGGCCTGGGCAAGGTCCCAACGCAGCAGCAAGAGCACTACCGATAAAGACAGGATGGTGAATGATTTTCTCAACGCGTAAGGCCCTCAAGGTCCGACATCAGTTTGTCTGACCGCCAGTGTATGCCAGATAGGAGTCGTGTCAGAACCAGAACGACACGAACACATTTATGACGCCCGCATTAAAGTCGTAGAAACTCTCGGTTCCAGCGGGGCCGCCTTCCAGCACATTGCGGAAGTCGTCATAGCTAAACAAGATGTGGTTGTAACCGAAATTAAGCGTTCCACGCTCCAGGAATTTCCACTTGTCCACGGCGAAGTCGTAGGTCACGTCGAACCTGATGCTGTGGTCATTAAAGGTGCTGATCTCCTTATCGCGTCCCAGGAAGTTCTGGGCATCCACGTAAGGGAACATATCGCTATAAAAGTCTGCAGAGCTCTGAGTGTAATAGCGGTAACTGGCATCGAATATCCATTTTTTGTTGTGGATATAGGTATAGCCGGCCTTGGTATTCCAGGCATCAATACCCCAGGTGTCGCTATAAACCCGGGCGCTGCCATAGACCACAGAACCCTCGCCGAGGAAATATCTGCCGCCCAGGGAGACCGCGCCGCTGGTCCGGGTCTCGGGATAAATCTCCGATTGCCACAAGTATCCTTGTGCACCCGGCGCTTCGTAACGCACCTGGCGGTAGGGGTTGTTCAAGTAACCCTGGTCAGTAATCCCCTCAAAGTCCATGTTCATCACGAATTTCTTGGTGATGACCTGGGAGACACCCAGGCGGTACAAGCGTTTCTCGGCCTCACGGGAAAAATCCAGGTCGGTTATCTGACCGACTTGATCCCAACCCCGGGCATATCCCAGGCTGACCACCGTCAGTCCACCGAAGATTTCCTGGCGAACACCAAAACTGGCGGTCTGGGCCTTGAAATCATTTTCGTTACTGTTGGTGAAACCGGCACTGAGTATCGTGTCACCCAGCAGGTAATCTGCTCCCACCGATACCTCGGTCCGCTTTTCCTTGTAGGGGCTGGCGTAACTGAGCACATCAATCGACGCGCTGCTGATCGAATCCACGTAATAGTTAGCGGTTAAGGACAAGTCCTTGGTGACTTTCTTTCGCACCAGCAACGATGGCCCGGTCACTGTCACGCCACCACCGTCATAGGAGTGAACCATGATATCGGCCCGATCCTCGGGCAATACCTGGGCCATGCAAGGCTGGATCACCAACAGGCAAGCCAGGGGGGCCAAAAGCCAGCTAACTGAAATCCGGCGCAGCATGTTCAATTACACCCGCAGCCGGCGCCGGCGCTGCCAGAAGCGCCCCGGGCACCTTCACGAGCCTCGTAAACATGGTTCATGTAAGACTCGCAAACCGGGTTGCGATCAAACTTCATCTCTTCGGTAGCCAGGTTCGCGCGCTCATAAGGCTTTACCCACGGCTCGACACTTGAGCACGCAGCAACCTGGAGCAGCGCGGCTATTAAGAGCAGTCGAATTAATCTGTGCATAGCCAAACCTATTCCCTGATCAGGGTTCGCACCTGATCCTGATAGTCATTCTCGTAACCATCCTTGTAGCCATGATGGATAAAGCGAACATTGCCCTCTCGATCAACAATGATCGTGGTGGGCATCGCGATAACGTCATAGGACTTACTGACGGTATTCTCACGGTCGTAGAGTATGGGGAAGGTTACCGGTGTATCCCGCAGGAACCCGTCGGCCAACGATGAGTCCTCTTCAACGTTAATTCCCAACATAGTGAAACCCAACGGTTCGTAGCGCTGATGCAGCGCTTCCAGCAAGGGCATTTCCTTTCGGCAGGGACCACACCAGCTGGCCCAGAAATTAATCAATACAACCTGTCCCTTGTAATCGTCCAGGGAGATCATCGTGCCGGAACTATCAGGCAGGGAGAATGGCGTTGCCGGTTTGTCCGTGTTTCCGGCGACAGCTGGCAACGACAGAAGCATCGCCAGGATAAGCGCCAGAAAACTACTAAATTTATTTCTTGCTATCACTCGCCTGCATCCCTCAGAAGAAATAACTGATATTTAAAGTGCCTTGAAGATTATGCGTCGTCTTGTTTTCACCAGTGATGTCGATATCAAACATGTAGTCGCGAACCTCAAGGCTGATGGCGACGTAGTCTGTCGGCAACACCTTCACACCAAAGCCAACATTGATGGTGAAGTGATTGTCCTCGGCGAAATTCGTACTGCCCAGGCCACCAACAAGGTAGACAACACTGTTCATCGCCCGCTTGGAGCCGACAAAGACTTCACCGGGGAACAGGTTGTAGCCCAGGGACAGGTCGTAATAGGTCAGGTCACGATTACTTAACAGCTCAGCGCCACCACCGAGTTTCTCAAAGCTGGAGGTACCCACCTTGGTGGCCCCAAAGCTGGCCTCGGCAAAAAATGACTCACTGATGTGATAACCCAGTCGTGCCCCGTAGACACCGCCGGACTCAAAGTCCTCGACGCTCATCAGGCCGAAGAACGCGGTAACCTCGAAGTCCTCGGTATCAATCGCCGCGACATCAATATCCCGGCGCTCAACCGCAGGGTCGATCACCTCGGGAGCGGCTTCCGAATCCTGGGCCCACGCATTGCTGGCTCCCAGGCTCAGGAAGGTAGCCGTAACGGCGGTAGTCAGAAAAATACTGCGAATCCTGCTTTCCATTCTTCAACATCCTCGTTTTCATTCCGGCTACTGAGAACCACATAACTCTTGTATTCGAGACGCACGATGAACCTGCGCGACAGGTAGGAACTGATACCCACGCCAACTATCGCGGTCTGGTCATCGCGATCCTGGGTCTGGGCCAGGGCGGCTTTAGGCTCGATATGAATCATGCCAGTACCCAGGGAGAAAAAAGGTGACGCACGCCACTCCGGGACAAATGTATGCACAATATTTGCACTAACAGCCCAGCCGTCGGAGAAATTACCCAGGATCTGGGAGGCGTTCACTTCTACTGCCAGGTGTCGGGAAAAGCGATACGAGCCGTACCCGGCGTAGGTGGTTGCTCCACCAAAGTCACCGGCCAGCACGCCCCACTCCCAGGTGCGTTCATCAAACGCGTCTCTGCCTGCCGAGGGAAACTCGGTGGCTTTGCCCGAGGGCTGCAAGGTCAGCTCCATTTGCGTGCGGTTGGCCCAGCCTTCGTGCCCGGCAGGGCTTCGAACCTTGAACCAGTCGGTACGACGTTTCAGGATGCCAACCTCCTCACCTCGCTCGATGATCTGGGTAATGGGATATCCGGTACCCGGACCGGTATGCAATTCGATGTAGGGATCGGCCACCACCACAAACTGCACATCATCTTCTGCCCCGGCACTTGCCGAGAGCAGGAAAAATCCAATAACCAGCCAGAGTCCACGCATCTTTAATTCACCGGTGCGTCAAAGGGGTTGTTGTAATACTGGCCACCAAGATCCAGCCACTCTGATATCAATCGCAATTCCGCCGGGCTCAACCAGTCCGGATGAGCACCCGTATTACTGAAGCGAGCAAAGAATGCGGGGCGACTGTTTGCACCGGCCGCCGACAGGGGTGATCCAATCCCCACAGGCTCCAGGATCGGATCGCCATTAATGTCCACGGCGCCCTGGTCAGTCAGCACGTCCTGAACAGCCCCGTCGCGAATCTCTTCCAGGAAATCCCCAAACAACAACTCCCGGTAGGATACGTAATGCAGGGGCTGGGCCGCGGAAGCCGTTGCAGTCAACTCCAGTTGACCACGCGCAGCAGGGTCAATCAGCTCGTTCATGGAATCCCGTAGTGCATGGCAGTCCGTACAACGATGATTATCGGTCTCCAGCATCGTAACCGGGTCGATCACCGGGCGGGAGGCATCCCACAGCGGTTGAATGTGGTCTTCATAGTTAATCAGCACCCGACACTGGGGCGTCCAGGGGAAACAGTTAAAAATTTCCGGTGGGGGCGTCAGTAGCAAATCTGCGTAACCCACACTGAACGGTGCATCCACCGGTCGGCCAGCGTCCGTGGGATAGGTCCATACGTCCGAGTAAACCAGGTCAACATTCGGATCCAGGGCGGCAGGATCGGCATTGGCTCGCGCTTCGGCCATGGTCTCGCCCATATTGATGGTCGGATAGGCAAGCGGGTCAGTATTGGGGAACGGAACGCCGTTACCCGTGGCGCCGGCGTAAACAGACACAAATGCATCACTTCGGCCATGGGACTCACCCACGGCATTGGCATGGCATCCGTTACAGGCCAGGGTTTCACCGGGTCTGACCTGCAGCCAGTTCGAATGGCGGGCGCCAATGCGGCGACCAGACTTGTCCAACACGTCAAAAGTCATGGGCACATCGGCAGGTATCTTGATCATCACCGAGCCATCCGGCTCCACCGGGGCGTAGCCTACGATCTCACGCATTCCAAATTGAGCGGAAACGCCAAACGCCGAGTTATCAAAGTCCAGGGTGATGTCATCAGGAATCCCAACGGCCTTGTATAACCGCAGGAAGCGCGCGGGTCGCTCATCTGCCAGGGTGAGTGCGGGATCGGCTACCGAACTGATATCGGGCACCGCGGTGTCCACCCCATTCATGTCGTAGACACTGCGAATCTTCAGGATGCCTGCGTCGTCATTGATCAGGGTGGGATCAAAATTTCCGGAAAACGCGCCATCCATAATGGCTACCGGACGCGTGCGTGGCTGGGCCACCGCAACATCCGTGTACAAGAGCCCGGGCTCAGCAACCACCACCGGCAACTGGGTGTCGTCGCTGAGATCGTAAATCCAGATGCCATAAGCCGGCTGGGCTTCCACCGCCAGCGGATCCTGGAGATTTTCATCAGTACAGGGCAGCAGCGGAAATTCAGTGTCCGGCGCGGCCTGGGGATCAATAAGCTGCAACTGACAAAGGCTCCAGCTCACAAATACACGATTGGTTCCATCCCATAGGGGCCAGGCCGAGGCAAACCGCCCGCCGGGGGATAGTCCAGGAACCGTTCGCACATCATTAACCGTAGCCGCTTCCTGGGCCGGACCGGTGAGAATGCCCTGGTTGTCCGCGTTCGGCTGAGTGTTGTTCAGGTAGTTCGCCGTATCAATGATGACCAGGTCGCCGCCTTCGCTGGTTCCGCTGAACGGTCTCAGCAAGGCCATGATCCGGCCATCGGGCATTTCGCGTGGCTTGATGAATTGCACCGTAGACCCGTTGGTGCCGGTGGCGTGGCTATCGGCCCCATACAGCAACTGCAAATCGGTTCCGTCCGGATTCGCGTGGTAAAGGCTGACGGCATTATTGCCAATCATGCCGTCCCAGCGAGAAAACAGCACCCGACCGTTATCCAGGATGGAGGGATACAGATCATGACTCTGGTTGAACGAGGTCTGGGTCAGGTTGCCACCATCGTCATCCATAACGTGCAGGACGAAGGCCGGCTCACGCTGATCCTCATCCAGTGCCGCAAACTGGGGCTTACCCTGGTCCAGGAGCTTGGCGGCAGAGCGGTTTTGACGGGTCGAGCTAAACAGGATCCGGCCATCTGGCAGGTACATGGGAGAAACGTCCTGCCCCTCCTCAGCCGTAATATCGTCCAGAAGAATCCTTCGCATGGTCATCGAGGGGACATCATATTCCCAGATATTCCAGCTCGGCTGGTCCTCATCCTGGGCATCCGGATCCATGGGGCCGCGCAATGAAAACAGCACTTTGGTCCCGTCATAGGACACAGAAACATCCCGGACATCGCCCAGGCCGGTGGTGATCGATTCGGTGAGATTGATCTCCAGGGCGCTTGAGGAAGCCCGGGCTCGCATGTACAGGTCGGCGCCAAACTGCACCGTCAGCAGCTCGCGGAAATCGTTCTGCTGAACCGCACCCTGGTTATCCAGGGGCACCTGTCGTTTAACGTAAAAGATAGGATAATCAATGACTACCGGGTCGGGACTCTGCCCGTCACCCAGGCTGATTCCGCTATCACCACCACAGCTTACTAACGCCGGCAGCAACAGGCCAACCAGCATTGTTCGTAAGCCGGCAGTCAGTGCCGGCGCTATTTTACGCGCCCAAATCATTTCACTTCTCCGCAAGCTCATCCTGCACAACCTTCATAGTCACGTGACTGGAGAATGAACTAAGAGTCCCTGTGAGTTTCAGTGCGATTAAACATAATACAGTGGTAAATACCTAAACCGCGAACCGCGTCACAGATACGACCCCGATGCGAAAGGTTTACTGCACATGCAGAAAACAAACGGGACATGCCTACATGAGCAACGAGCACAACAGAGCGGGAAGCAGGCGCCTGGCAAGCCTGCCTCTGAAGACAGTTATCACCGCAACAGCGCTGACTTTCGCGTGGTCGTCGGCATGTTTGGCTGACTCTCGCGACCAGGCCAAGCGCATACATGATCGCCTTGCGGGAACACCACCAAGCGCACTGGTGCTGGACGCCATGGCTGCGGATATTGATAACAACAACCCCCAGGCCGCTGCCATGCGTGCCATGGATGATCCGGCGTTCTATAGCGTTACCCTGAAAAACTGGGCGACCCCCTGGACCAACAGGGATCGCACGGTATTTGCACCGCTCAATGACTACACCGCCACCGTTATCGGTATGGTCCGGGACGATGTGGGCTTCGATGAGCTGTTGAGCGCCAACCTGGTGTACCACGCCAACGGCGCCAACGTTAACGGCAGCACCCCACCGAATTATTCCACCGCCAGCAATGCCCATTACGAGTGGCTGGAGAACAACGGCGCCGATCTGCAGGCCGTCCTGGTGTCCGATACCCAAACCCAGGTGACCGGACTGGAAGCCGGCGCCACCGCCGGGGTAATGACTACCCGGGCGGCAGCGGAAGCATTTTTTGTCGCCGGTACCAACCGGGCGATGTTCAGATTCACCCTGCTTAATCACATGTGTACCGATCTTGAACAGGTGAAGGACACCACTCGTTCGCCTGACCGGATTCGCCAGGACGTATCACGCAGCCCTGGTGGCGACAGTCGCCTTTTCCAGAATAACTGCGTGGGCTGTCATACCGGGATGGACCCCATGGCCCAGGCTTTTGCGTATTACAACTTCAATGAAGCATCCGGGCAGCTTGAATACACCGCCGGCGTCCCACAGCCCAAGTATTTCATCAACGGCCAGACCTTTAGCCCCGGTTATGTGACCCCCGATGACAGTTGGGAAAACTACTGGCGCACCGGTCCAAACATGCTACTGGGCTGGAGCGAGTCAGCATCATTGCCGGGCAAGGGTAATGGCGCCAAGTCCATGGGCGAAGAATTAGCCGGGAGTCGCACTTTTGCCAGTTGCCAGGTCAAAAAAGCATTCAGGCTCGCATGTCTGCGTGATCCTGTGGACGGGACCGACAGACAGAAAGTCAGCGACATGACCGATACGTTCACCACCAGCGGTGGATATCTTATGAAACCAGTATTTGCAGAAGCTGCGGCTTACTGCATGGGCGAATAGGAAGCGGAATGATTAAACTTAAAAACACATTTTGCACCGCTGCAGTGAAGGGAATCTCCATTGTTTCTGCACTGTTGTTGTTAAACGCCTGTGGCGGCGGAGCGGAGACGGAAGTTAATCCCCCGGCAGCGGTTGCTCCCTCTAATTCCTACACCGGACCCGCACCCAGCTTTCCGGATGTCCAGGCGTTCCGAGTAAACCTCTGGGAAAATATTCGCGGTGACGAGCGTTGCGGCGCTTGCCACAACGACGGTGGCCAGGCCCCGGAATTCGCTCGCAGCGATGACGTAAACCTGGCCTACTCTGCGGCCATCGACCTGGTAAACCTGGAAGTACCCGGCGACTCCCGCCTGGTTACCAAGGTTGGCGGCGGTCACAACTGCTGGTCCGGTAGCGATGCTGCCAGCTTGCAGGCTTGTGCCGACGTGATGACCACCTGGATTGAAAACTGGGCCGGTGCCAGCGGCATCGGCAGTGGCAGACAAATTGTTTTGACGGCACCCAGTCCATTGGTCGACCCGGGAACCAGCAAGGCATTCCCGACAAGTTCCGCAGGATTCGATCCGATTCACCAGATCCTCCTGGCCAACTGCTCAGGCTGTCATGCACCAGAGTCACTCACGCCTCAAAAACCGTTCTTCGCCGATGCCAATCGCGATATCGCATACGAGGCAGTAAAGCCGAAGATCAACCTGGATAACCCGACCGATTCGCGACTGGTTGTTCGGCTACGCAGTGAATTCCATAACTGCTGGACCGATTGCCCCAGCGATGCAACAACCATGCAAACGGCCATCGAGAACTTCGCCAGCGGCATCGTTCCCGACGCAGTAGACCCCAACCTGGTTATCAGTAAAGCCATGACCCTGGCCGATGGCATCGTCGCCAGTGGCGGCAACCGCTATGAAGCCAACCAGATCGCTCTTTGGGAATTCAAGAGCGGCCAGGGCTCCATTGCCTTCGATACCAGTGGCGTGGATCCGGCCATTGACCTGACCATCTCAGGCGATGTCGAGTGGGTGGGTGGCTACGGCATCAATATTCGTAGCGGCAAGGCCCAGGGCTCTACAGCCAACAGCCGGAAGCTTTACGACACTATTACCACCACTGGCGAATACGCCATTGAGGCCTGGGTTGCCCCGGGCAATGTCACCCAGGAAGAGGCCTACATCATCAGCTATTCCGGTAGCGATGCGACCCGTAATTTTACCCTGGGCCAGACACTGTATAACTACGATGCCTTCAATCGCAGCAGCACCACGGACGAGAACGGCACGCCTGCCCTGTCCACCGCCGATGCGGACGAGGACCTGCAGGCGACCTTGCAGCATGTGGTGGTGAATTTCGATCCGGTTAACGGCCGCAGCATTTATGTGAATGGCGTGTTCACCGACGACATCGACCCGGAAGCCGGTGGCGATATCGGTAGCTGGCGAAACAACTTCGCCTTCGTGCTGGGCAATGAAACCTCGGGCAATCGCCAGTGGCAGGGTGTTATCCGCCAGGTAGCCATCCACAACCGGGTGCTCACCCCGGAGCAGATCGTGCAGAACTTCGACGTCGGTGTTGGCGAGAAGTTTTACCTGTTGTTCTACCTGGGTGAACACATCACCACGGTGCCGGAGCCCTACCTGCTGTTTGAAGTCAGCCAGTTTGATTCCTACAGCTACCTGTTTAACCAGCCGCGCTTCATTAGTCTGGACGCCAGCATCACCGATCCCGGCCCGGTCACCATTGCCGGAATGCGGATAGGTGTGAACGGTGCACTGGCCGATGTGGGCCAGGCATTCCAGTTCATCGATACACGCTCGGCTTCCTTCACGGCGCCTTACACGCCAGAGGGGCAAATGCTTTCCAGCCAGGGAACCATCATCTCGGTCAAGAAGACCCCCGAGCAGGATGAATTTTTCCTGAGCTTCGACTTCCTCGGCGGTGATTCCAATGTATTCGTGGAAGCGACTCCCTTACCCCCGGGCCCACCTGGGAACGGCGAGCCTATGCCGGATATCGGCCTGCGCACCTTCGAGGAAATCAACGCCACCATGTCTGCGCTGACCACGGTGAGCACCCAGAATCCGGCCGTGTTCGACACCTTCCAGCGGGTCAAGCAGCAGCTACCCACCATAGAAAACCTGGGTGGGTTCCTGGCAGCACACCAGATGGCTATCGCCCAGATGGCAATCGAGTATTGCAACGCACTGGTTGATGACCCCACCGCCCGCGCCAACTTCTGGCCTGGGTTTGGATTCCCGGCGAACGTCAACACCGCTTTCGGACCCGGTGCCGATCGCGACCTGGTATTCGATCCCCTGGTGAATCGCATTGCCTTCCCCGACGCACTGGGAACAGGCCTGGCGACACAGCCGGATATCGCCGCCATGAAGGGCGAACTCAATTCACTGACCGATCAACTGACCGCCTGCTACAACTTTAGTACCGGCGCGGACAGTTGCGAGGCCGGACGCACCAACACAGTAGTAAAAGCAGTCTGCGGCGCAACCCTTGGGAACGCAGCGATGCTGGTTCAGTAGACCGGCTCAGAGATATACAGAGGCACAACATGATAAAGCGACGTAAACCACTGCTTCCCGATGATCCCCTGCTGTTGAATAGCCACGGCCGGCCGATGACCCGACGTGAATTCATCTCCCAGGGCTTCATGACCGGCGCTGCCACGATCATGGGCGGCAGTGTACTGGGCCTGTTTGCAAACCCGCGTGAAGCCTATGCAGCACTGTCCAGCGACATCTCAACCTTGCGTGACAGTTGCGGCATCGCGACCTCCGGTGCAGGCAAGATTCCGTTCATCTGTTTCGACCTGGCCGGTGGCGCCAATATTTCCGGCTCCAACGTACTGGTCGGCGGCATGGGTGGACAGGAAGACTTCCTCAGCACCTCGGGTTACAGCAAGCTGGGCCTGCCGGGTGATCGCATCCCCTCGATATTGAATCCCGCCAATGGGCTGAGTGATTTCGTGAATCGCGAGCTAGGTCTTGCCTTCCATTCCGATAGCGCCATGCTCGCCGGCATCAGTCAGAAACTAAATGCGGCCAGTGGTTTTATTAACGGCGCCGTCATACCGGCTCGCTCGGACAACGACACCGGCAACAATCCCCACAACCCCATGTACGGAATTCACCGTGCCGGCGCTGATGGCGAACTGCTGACACTAATCGGCTCGCGCAGCTCCGTATCCGGCGGCAACTCCATGTCCCCCGATGGCATGATTCTGCCGGCAGCACGACCGACCAAGATTGATCGCACCAGCGATGCCACCGGCCTGGTTGATACCGGCCAGCTGGTTGGATTGCTGGACCAGTCCGATGCCGTGGCGGTGATGGAATCCATTCAACGCATTAGCGACATGAAGCTGGGCCGGGTAAACACCATGGTTACTGCAGACGAGGTCCTTAAAGATCTCGTGAGCTGTGGTTACGTCAAGGCCGCCGACCTGGCCGATCGTTACGGTAACCCCGGCGATATCAATCCGGCCCTGGACTGCCGCATTGTTGGAGACAATGGCGTATTCACCCAGGCCGAGTTCGATAGCGACAGCGAGTTCCGCAAGACCGCCGCCATCATGAAACTGGTGGTGAACGGCTATGCCGGTGCAGGCACCGTCACCATGGGCGGCTTCGACTACCATACCGGCGACCGGGCTACCGGAGAGCTGCGCGACCTGCGGGCCGGACGCTGCATTGGCGCCTGCCTGGAGTACGCAGCGAAAGTCGGCGTACCACTGATGGTTTACGTGTTCAGTGACGGTTCCGTGTTCAGTAACGGCATGATCGACAACTCAATCAACGGTGGTGGTAAAGGCGTCTGGACAGGCGACAACTCCTCTACCGCAGCCTCCTACATGCTGGTTTACAACCCCGGTGGCACGCCCACTTTGTACACCGGCGGCAGCGACGGCAATTCCGCCGAGCAGCACCAGCAGATTGGCTGGATGCGGGCAGACGCTTCAGTGGAAACCGCCGGCACGCCAGCGGCAAACAACGTAAATCTGCTGGTGGAAACCGTGGTGCTGAACTACATGGCGCTACATGGAGAGCAGAACCTGTTTGGCACGGCGAACTACTTCCCAAGCCATGGCCTGGGCAATGCAGCCTTGATGGACAGCTTGATCGCTTTCGACCCTATCGCACCCGGCGGACAGATTGGTCCACCTTTGCCAAACTCCTGCCCGGTAGTCTGAACCAGGCGTTACACGCAAATAAAAAGCCCCGCGATGCGGGGCTTTTTTTATC
>CAKZML010000208.1 GCA_937128475.1 uncultured Chromatiales bacterium | reverse complement strand
AGTGGCGCAAGGTCAAGGTAAAGGGCCATGTGGAAGAGGTACTGGAGGCAGTAAAGGAACTGAACTGAGCAGTTCACCTCCCCCTTGAGAGGCTGCAAGGAACACAGGAGTTCAGGATATTTTGAACACCAGCGATAACGGCCAGGGCCGTATTTTCGTACTCGATACCAACGTGCTGATGCACGATCCGACGGCAATATTCCGGTTCGATGAACACCAGGTGCATATACCCATGGTGGTACTGGAAGAACTGGACGCCAACAAGAAGGGCCTGTCAGAAGCCTCGCGTAACGTTCGACAGGTAAGCCGCTTCCTGGATGAACTTATGCAATCGGTCAGCAAGGCCGAGATCGACCAGGGACTGCCACTTCCCAGCTCCCTGCTCGAACCCAGCGAGGAGCGCCCCCAGGGCAGGCTGTTCTTCCAGACCCGCCCAATGAGCGCCACTCTGCCAGACACCCTGCCGGGCAATCTTGCCGATAACTCGATCCTCGGCTACACCCTGGCACAGCAACAGGCTGCCCCGGAGATCCGGGTAACCCTGGTGTCCAAGGACATTAACCTTCGAATCAAGGCCGCGATCCTGGGTATACATGCCGAGGACTACTTTAACGACCGGACCCTGGACGACCCGGACCTGCTGTACACCGGCATCGATGATTTGCCCGAAGACTTCTGGGATGAACATTCCAAGGGGCTGGACTCCTGGCAGGAGTCAGGCCGCACGTTTTACCGAATCAACGGCCCACGGGTCGCCCAGTGGTGTCCCAACCAGTTCCTGTCCATGGGTGGCGATCGTCCCCTGGCCGGCATAGTCAAGGAACTCAACCCTGATGGCGCGATTGTGGAACTTGTTCAGGATCACACCGGAGAACATCGCAGCGTCTGGGGTATCAAGGCCCGCAACGCCGAACAGAATTTCGCCCTTAACCTGCTAATGCGTCCAGATGTGGACTTCGTCACCATCCTGGGCTTCGCCGGTACAGGCAAAACCCTGCTCACGCTGGCTGCGGGACTCGCCCAAACCCTGGACAGCGGACAGTACAAGGAAATCATCATGACCCGGGTCACCGTACCCCTGGGTGAGGATATTGGCTTCCTGCCGGGCACCGAGGAAGAAAAGATGGAGCCCTGGATGGGCGCCTTGATGGATAACCTTGAGGTTCTCACCCAAAGCGATGAAGGTGGGGACTGGGGCAGAGCGGCGACCAACGACCTGTTGAAAAGCAGGATCAAGATACGCTCCCTGAATTTCATGCGCGGCAGAACCTTCCTGAACCGCTACATCATTGTCGACGAAGCCCAGAACCTCACCGCCAAGCAAATGAAAGCCCTGATTACCCGGGCCGGACCAGGCACCAAGCTCATTTGCCTTGGCAATATCGCCCAGATTGATACCCCCTACCTGACCGAAACTACATCGGGATTGACCTACACGGTGAACCGTTTCCGTAGCTGGGGCTATTCGGGGCACGTGACACTGCGACGGGGTGAACGCTCAAGACTGGCGGATTACGCAAACGAAATACTCTGAAATCTCAATCAGTTACGTATTTCCGAAGTCCTGCGAGGCAAGTTCCCGCCTTTCTGTCGCGGCGAATCTGTCAGAAAATTAATCGCAGCCGAAACCTTTTTGCCTCAAACTTGTCTCTTCGGTCACACAGGGAGTGCCTTCAAGTCCGTGAAACAGTTTTTCCTTCTCATCATCGTGAGCATGATTTTCCTGGCAACAGGACAGCCGGTTATTGCCGCCGGAAATGACCTGCCGGACATCGGCAGTGCCGCGGACAGCATGATCAGCACAGACCAGGAGTACCAGATCGGTCGCTCGGTTGTGAAAGGATTGATCAGCGCCGGTCGAATTCTCGATGATGCCATGCTCAAGGACTATGTAGAGGAAGTCGGGCACAAGATCGTGGTCAATGCCCATGATGGACAACATCGCTTCAATTTCTTCGTAGTGAAGGACAACGGGATTAATGCGTTCGCGCTTCCCGGCGGATTTATCGGCGTCAACGCCGGCTTGATCCTGGAAACAGAAAACGAGAGCGAACTGGCAGGCGTACTCGCCCATGAGGTGGCCCATGTCACCCAGCGCCACGTGGTAAGGCGTGCCCAGGCCGATCAGAAATCACAAATTCTTTCTACCGCCGCCCTGGTTGCAGGCTTGCTGATCGCAGCCACCACCGGCGCCAGCGGGGACATGACCCAGGCCATCATCATGGCCAGCCAGGGCTTCAGCGCCCAGCAACAAATCAATCACACCCGGGCGAATGAATACGAAGCCGACCGAGTGGGCATAGGCTTTCTCGCCGCATCCGGATTCAACCCGCGCTCCATGGCAGATTTCTTCGGCACCATGAGTCGCCTGTCCGGGTCGGGCGGCAGCTGGATGCCGGAATACCTGCGCACCCACCCCATGGAATCCAGCCGTATCGCCGAGGCAGGAAATCGTGCGGCCCAGTACCCGCTTATCGATCGCCAGGACAGCGACGGATACCTGCTCATGCGGGAACGCCTGCGGGTACTTAGCGCGGACTCCACAGAAGATGCCCTGCGCTATTACCGTGACTACGCCAGGGATCGCCCCGCCCCCTACCCTGTCCATATGCGCTACGGTTATGCCCTGGCCATGATGGGCCGCAACCAATTGCCCGATGCATTGGGAACGTTCAAACAGTTACTGGATGAAAGACAGGACATCATCGCTTTTCACCTTGGCTACGCAGACGCCCTGGAAGCCAGTGGGCAAATTGCCGACGCCCTGGCAATTTACGAGAATGCACTTCGCCTGTTCCCCAGGAACATTCCGGTAACCGTGGCATTCGCCAAATCCCTGATGGTCGCCGGCAACCCGGCAAGGGCACACGAAATCCTGCTGGATTTGCTGAACAATATCCCCCCTACTGCGGAGCAGGCCAGGCTGATTGCCATGGCGGCCAGTGCCGAAGGGGATATGGCCAATGCGCATTACTACATGTCCGAATATCACGTGATCACTGGCGAATTACCCATGGCGGTAGACCAGCTTAAAATGGCACTGGCCGAGCCGACGCTAGAGTCGGTACAACGGTCACGCTTCGAGGCGCGACTAACGGAAATCGCCCAGTACTTGCCTAAAAGATAAGCCTTGGAAACAACAATAAAATCAACGGGAACTTCATGAGCAGCATTCGGCGAGAAAGCGCAGCCACCCTTGGACTTGCGGCAACCTTCCTGCTGGCGAGTTTGTCCGGTTGCGCAAGCAAACCCGTCGGATACGCCGACGCCGACCACCTGGAACCGGTTAACCGGACGGTCTACAGCTTCAACAGCTTCATCGACAAGGTCATGCTCAAGCCACTGGCCATGGGCTATGACGATTTGATGCCCGCGCCTGTGCAAACAGGGGTGAGCAACGTCTATTCCAATCTATTGGAACCCACTAACGGCATTAACAATCTTCTCCAGGGGAAGCCTCGAAGCGCAGGCAATTCAGTGGGACGTTTTGCGATCAACTCCACCCTGGGAGTCCTGGGGATATTCGACGTCGCAGGTAATGCTGATTTCTACCAGGGTTCCGCGCCACAAGGACTCAGGCGGCAAGAGGAAGACTTTGGCCAGACCCTGGCCACCTGGGGCGTGCCAGCGGGGCCATATATTATTCTCCCACTGCTGGGACCGAGCACATTGCGTGATGCATTTTCCCTGGGCGTGGACTCAGCGACTAACCCCATGTTTCACATCGAAAAACAGGGAGCCAAGGACAAGTTGCTTGCCTTGCGCATCATCGACTTGCGTGACTCGCTGCTACCCCTGGACGACACCATGCAACGAGCCCAAGACCCTTATGTCTTTCTTCGATCGGCGTTCAGGCAGAATCGGGAATTCCAGATATGGGACGGAAACCCGCCTATGGACCAGGATTTATACGA
>CAKZML010000207.1 GCA_937128475.1 uncultured Chromatiales bacterium | reverse complement strand
CTGGAACCAGAGCATGATGTCCGAAGCAGCCCGACTGCAAACCGGCCTCATGTAATCGGAGCTAAATAGCATGGCATTAAACTGGCTGGACGTTACCAGCGAAGCTGACCTGGCGCCGGGTGAATTCGAAGTTCTCGAACTGGATGAATGCGTGATTGCGCTGTTCAACCTTGACGGCATGTACTACGCCATCGAAGATATTTGCACCCATGACAATGAAGAATTGACTGGCGGTCCAATTGACGGCGATCAGATTATTTGCCCCCGACACGGCGCGCGTTTTTGCATCCGCACGGGCAAGGCCCTCACCGCCCCCGCCTACGAAGCCGTGGCCACGTTCCCCACGCGGGTGCAGGATGGCATGATCCAGGTACAAGTCGATACTGACTAGAGGTCTTCATGACAAGATTGCTGCTCACCGCTTTTTTCCTACTGTTCACCCAGGCTGCCCTGGCGCAGTCTGAGGATGCGGATGCAAACACCCTCGAGTTAAAGGCCACCTGCGAGCACCTGATCCTGGCCGTGGAGAACTCCGGACTGACCTTCATCCGGAATAACAACCGGGCAACCGGCGACAAGGCTGCCCAGCACATACGCCGCAAGTACGAACATTTTCAGGATGAGATCACCAGCCCCGAAGAGTTCATCGAATTCACGGCCACACGCAGCCTGATGACTGGCAAGGCCTATGAAGTAGTGCTGGCCGACGGCCAGCGCATGCCATTAAAAGACTGGATGCTGGGCATTCTCCAGCTGTACCGGGACGACTCCCCAAGCTCCCCGTAGACAGTTAGCAGGAAAGGACTCCCAATCATGCTGAAACTTATTCTTTTACGTCATGCAAAAAGCGCTTGGGCCCAGGGCGCGCAAAGTGATTTTGAGCGTCACCTCAATGAACGCGGCGAACACGATGCCAAGATGATAGGCCAGCGCATGAGCGCTCGAGGCATCAAGCCCGGAAAAATCCTGAGCAGTCCCGCAACCCGGGCAAAGCGCACCAGCAAACTGGTATCAGCCGAACTGGGAGTTAGTGAGACGGCAATCTCCTATGACCGCAGAATCTACCTTGCCGAACCCGGCGACTTGATGGCTGTACTGCGCGAACTGACTGTGGAGACTCCTGAAATCATGGTGGTCGGACACAATCCCGGCATCACCGGATTTGCGGGACGCCTGGCCGATGCCCACGTGGACAACATGCCTACCAGCAGCTACGCCGAAATCACCTTTGAACTTGAGAAATGGAAAGATGTGGATTGGGAAACAGGAACCCTGACCCATTTCGACTGGCCGGCTAAAACCGGCAGGACAGAGGACTAGCCGAACTTCTTGTTCGCCCGCTACGCGCCTAGCATTCGGGTACGTTGACAGCCAGGCCGCCCAAAGAAGTTTCCTTGTAATTACTCGCCATATCCAGGCCTGTCTGACGCATGGTCGCGATCACCTGATCCAGGCTGACGCTGTGCTTTCCGTCTCCGCGTCTTGCCAGGCTGGCGGCATTAATCGCCTTCACCGCGCCCATGGCATTACGTTCGATACAGGGAATCTGGACCAGGCCACCCACCGGATCGCAAGTCAGCCCCAGATTGTGTTCCATGCCAATCTCAGCGGCATTCTCCACCTGTTCAGGCGTGGCACCCCTGGCTGCTGCAAGACCGGCCGCAGCCATTGAACAGGCCACACCCACCTCACCCTGGCAGCCCATTTCGGCACCGGAAATCGATGCGTTGCGCTTGTACAGCACTCCCACAGCGCCGGCGGTAAGCAGGAAGCGATAAACGCCCTCCACGTCCGAGCCCGGAATGAAATTCACGTAGTAGTGCAGCACGGCTGGAATCACGCCTGCCGCACCATTGGTGGGCGCCGTTACCACTCGGCCACCCGATGCATTTTCTTCATTGACCGCCAGCGCCCAGACATTCACCCATTCCATGGCGTTGAGCGGATCGCCAATACCCGCCTCTTCCAGGTTGCGGGCCATCAGGGCCGCGCGGCGGCGGACCTTGAGATTTCCAGGCAACACACCGTCCTGCCGAAGGCCACGAGCCACGCAGTCCTGCATGGCACTCCAGATTCTATCCAGCTCTGACTCAATCTCGGCATCGGGGCGCCACTTGCGTTCGTTGCCGCGAATCAACTCATGAATCGGCAAGTGATGCCGTTGTGACAGATCCAGCAACTCCTGGGCGGAAACAAAAGGATAAGGAAATGTTTCGTGTTCCCTGGCATCGACAGGGACATCCTCCTGCTCACCGGATTCCACGATGAAGCCACCGCCTATGGAGAAATACTCCCGTGCGAGCAACGGTTCAAAGTGATTGTCCAGGGCGGTGATCCGCATCCCGTTGCTGTGACCGGGCAACACCTGGTCTTTCAGAAACAACAGGTCCAGCACTTCATCAAACGCGATTTCCTTGCGACCACCCAGCAGAAGTTTTCCCTGCTCGCGGATTTCCCCCAGGCGTGCCTGCACACTGTCCGGATCAATCCCGTCCGGTAGCGAACCTTCGAGACCCAGCATCATGGCGGTGTCCGTGCAGTGTCCTTTACCGGTCAGCGCAAGGGAACCGTATAACTGCACCGCAACCCGGTGCACTCGATCAAAGCATCCCTGTTCTTCGAGAGTCCTTACAAAGCGCTCGGCCGCCCGCATGGGCCCCATGGTATGGGAACTGGACGGACCTATACCTACCTTGAAAATATCGAAGATGCTTATGCTCAAGTGAGCTCCTGCTAGCGGTCAGCGGACAGAGACAACAAACTCGTGTCCCCGCCTACTGCCGCGGTATTGATGGAAAGCGTCCGCTCTGTTGCGAAACGGTGAAGATAATGAGGTCCGCCGGCCTTGGGACCTGTGCCAGACAGGCCGCAACCACCAAAAGGCTGCACCCCGACGACGGCACCGACCATGTTTCTATTCACGTAAACATTGCCCACCTGGACCCGGCGATTCACGTACCTGGCCATGCCATCGATACGACTGTGCACACCCAGGGTCAGACCAAAACCTGTGTTACGAATACTCTCCAGAACCTTGTCCAGGTCAGATGCCTTGTAACGCACGATATGCAGAACCGGCCCGAAGACTTCTTTCTCCAGGATACCGATGTCATCGATTTCCACCGCCACCGGCGCCAGGAACGTACCGTGAGAAGACTCCTCCGGCACCTTGCACTGGTGAATAATCTTGCCCATCTGCGCCATCTTGCTGACGTGTTCTTCCAGCAAGCCCAGGGCCTCGCGATCAATCACGGGACCCACGTCAGTGGACAACAAGGCAGGATCTCCGACCCTGAGTTCCTGCATGTAGCCCTTCAACAACTCAATGACCCGGGGAGCAATTTCATTCTGAAGAAACAACACACGCAATGCCGAGCAACGTTGGCCGGCACTGTTGAATGCCGACATCACGACGTCTTTCACCACCTGTTCTGGCAAGGCCGAACTGTCGACAATCATGGCATTCTGGCCACCGGTCTCGGCGATCAGGGTACCAATCGGGCCAGGCCTGGCGGCCAGGGTCCGGTTAATCAGGCGCGCGGTATCGGTTGATCCGGTGAATGCCACCCCTGCCACCCGCGGGTCGGCCACAGCAGTTCCACCGACACTTGCCCCGTCACCGGGCAAAAAGTGCAACACACCGGTAGGCACGCCCGCCTGGTGGAACAGTCCCACCACTTGGGCCGCAACCAGCGGAGTCTGTTCCGCAGGCTTGGCTATGACCGCATTACCCGCTGCCAGCGCAGCGGCTACCTGGCCGGTAAATATCGCAAGAGGGAAATTCCACGGACTGATGCATACAAATGTGCCACGCCCGTGCAGGCTGAGCTGATTTAACTCACCGGTGGGCCCTGGCAGCCTTTCCTCGCCTGCAAACTCAGCCCGGCAACGGGCCGCGTAGTAGCGCAGGAAGTCCACCGCTTCACGCCATTCCGACACCGTGTCCGGCAAGGACTTGCCCGCCTCACGAATACACAGGGCCATCAATTCATGCATGTGTTCCTGGAACAGGTCCGCGGTCTTTTCCAGGATTTCGGCACGGCGAGCCGCCGGGGTCTTGTTCCAGCCCGGCTGGGCAGCGCATGCCGCGGTAATCGCCTGGTCAACATGCTCAGGCGTGGCATCCGCAACCGAACCAATCTGCCGACGACGGTCCGACGGATCATAAATAGCGTGAGCCGTGGCTCTTGAGGTAACCCCATTAACCACAGGCCCTGCCTCTTTCTGGGACGTCAGGGAGTTATGCATGGCCAGTGACAGCTGTTTCAGCGCTAACGGGTCCGCAAGGTTCAATCCCGCAGAATTCGCTCTCTGGGGAGCAAACATGTCCGCTGGCAGTCGGATATGGGGATGGGGAATTTGCTCGAAGGCCTCTACCTGGGCCACCGGGTCCGCCACCAGGTCAGAGATAGGGGCGCTTTCGTCAACGATACGGTGCACAAAGGAGGTATTCGCGCCGTTCTCCAGCAAGCGCCGCACCAGGTAGGGCAGCAAGTCTTCGTGCTTGCCAACCGGCGCATACACCCGGCAAGGAAGGTTCAGGCGATCGGCGGGCACGATCTCGTCATAGAGCTCTTCACCCATGCCGTGCAGGCGCTGGAACTCGAACTCACGCTCCCCTGCCATGCTCAGAATGCTGGCTACGGTATGGGCGTTATGTGTGGCGAACTGGGGATAAATCTTGTCGCCCTCCTCCAGCAATACCCGGGCGCAGGCCAGGTAGGCCACATCGGTATTCGGCTTGCGGGTAAACACCGGATAGGACGCCAGCCCCTGCTCCTGGGAGCGCTTGATTTCGGTATCCCAGTAAGCGCCCTTGACCAGCCGTACACATATCGTGCGGCCGACTTCAGAACTCAGGCGACACAACCAGCGCACCACTTCCAGGGAACGTTTCTGGTAGGCCTGCACCGCCAGTCCAAAACCGTTCCAGCCAGCCAGGTCCGGATCACGGTAGACCCGCTCAATCACTTCCAGGGAAAGTTGCAGACGATCTGCTTCCTCCGCATCCACGGTCAGGGCAATGCCTGCATCCCGGGCCTGCAGCGCCAGGTCTTTCAGGCGCGGCGTGAGTTCTTCCAGCACCCGTCTGCGCTGGGCAAGTTCATAACGCGGAAACAGCGCCGAGAGCTTCACGGAAATACTGGGCAAGTCTTCTATTTTCGCCGACTTATCAACCATTCCGCCCAGGGTGGTAATCGCGTCCGAATAGGCCTGCAGATAACGCCTGGCATCCGCCGAGGTCAGAGCGGCCTCGCCCAGCATGTCGAAGGAATAGCGGAAGATTCGATTGTCTTCCTTCTGGGAGCGCTTCATGGCCTCGGTAATATTCCGGCCCATGACAAACTGGTGCCCCATGATCTTCATTGCCTGTCGCAATGACGCCCGCACCACGGGTTCGCCCATGCGAGACATCAGTCGGGACAGGAAATTCGCCGGATTTTCCATGGCGACTTCTTCGGGCCGTACCAGTTTCCCGGTAAGCATCAACCCCCAGGTCGAGGCGTTTACAAACATCGAGTCGCTGGTACCCACGTGCTCCTGCCATTTTCCGGTAGACAGCTTGTCGGCAATCAACTTGTCGGCGGTCTCGGCATCGGGCACCCGCAACAGGGCCTCTGCCAGGCACATCAGCACCACGCCTTCCTGGGATGACAGGTCGTACTTTTTCAAAAAGGCATCCAGGCCACCCTTGCGCTTACGGTTGCTGCGCACAGCGGTAACCAGGGCGGCCGCAGTCTCCTGGACTTGCCTGGACTGAGCTTCAGTCAGGCGTGCGATATCCAGCAGCCTGTTAATACACAGGGTTTCATCCTCCAGGTATTTTTCCTGGATCGGAAGCTGGCTATCAGGTTGTTCAGGCGCGGACGAAGAAAAAATAATCTCTCCGGCGTCCACCGAGGCATGTTGCGTAGGATGCACTGGGTAAGTCTCCAGAATCGTTTGAATGCACTGGTCGGCAGGAAAGCATCAGATCCAGCGTGAAATTATTGCGAGGAGGCAAATCTTGATAGCAAATCGGCCCAAATACAAGCCGAAACACGATCCTCAGCGGCTATTGTTGCAGCGCTCCAGCCAGCGCCGGTAATCGTCCAGAATCCGGGCGTGATCAAAGGCCAATGGCGGCAACGCATCCAGGCTGTAGATTCCAACCGCCTTTGCATCATCTGCCGCGACGGGCTGACCTGCCGCCGCACCGGTAAACACCACGCTGACCGTGTGGCCACGTGAATCCCGTTGCGGATCCGAATAAACACCGAGCATGGGGCCCAGCACGATATCCAGGCCGGTTTCCTCCCGGGCCTCTCGCACCACTGCCTGCTCCACGGTTTCACCCAGATCCACAAAGCCACCCGGCAACGCCCATCCCAGTGGCTCGTAGCGGCGTTCTATCAGGACAATAGGCGCACCGGGACGATCCCTCAGGGCAATAATCGCATCGACAGTCAGGGCCGGAGTCACGGGACGGGGCATGGTTATCGGCCTCTGAGCTGATTGAGTTGGCGACGGGATCGCTTGTCCGGTCTAACCTCGGGCTTGGGCTCTGACAACCGGTCCAGTTGCCTTTGCTCCTTGTTTGTCTCTCTTCGAGCGACGCTTTGCTCGGTTTCCTCGTAGAAAGTGACTGCCTCAACCGCCGGGCCACGTCTTCGGGGCATGCCCAATACCCGGATTTCCCTGATATCAGGCTGGCTTCCCACGCTTAACAAATCGCCTTCTTTCAAGGCTCGCGCCGGTTTGACCCGTTGCTCGTTCAGGTGCACGAGCCCCCCCGATACGGCCTTTGCCGCCAGGGAGCGGGTTTTGTAGAACCGTGTGGCCCAAAGCCACTTGTCTATTCGTAAACCTTCCATCGAGTTGGTTAATCCGACCGCTGCTAGTCCGATTCAGTCTACCCCAGCCACTCACAGGACGCAGCAATCTCTGAGGCCTACGAAATCCCTTTTCTACTGCTATAATCAGCCTCCTTTACCAACAAAGATCTAGAAAAATGGATGCGGAATTTCTGAACAACCTGAAGCAGGAACTGCAGACCCTGCGCGAGACCGGACTGTTCAAACCAGAACGGGTCATCACCACGCCCCAACAGGCAGTCATTGGCGTACAAAATGGCCAGGAGGTCATTAATTTCTGCGCCAACAACTACCTGGGCCTGGCAAACCACCCGGCCCTGGTCCAGGCAGCCCACGAGGCGCTGGACAAGTACGGCTACGGCATGGCCTCGGTACGCTTCATCTGCGGCACCCAGACCGTTCACAAGGAACTGGAACAGCGCATTTCCGAGTTCCTGGGCACCGAGGACACCATCCTCTACCCCTCGGCCTTTGATGCCAACGGCGGCTTGTTTGAAACCATCCTGACCGAACAGGACGCGGTGATCAGCGATTCCCTGAACCATGCCAGCATCATCGACGGCATTCGCCTGTCCAAGGCGCAGCGCTTGCGCTATGCCAATAACGACATGGCGGACCTGGAGAGCAAGCTCATCGAAGCACGCAGCGCCAGGGCGAAACTGATCGCCACTGACGGCGTGTTTTCCATGGATGGCACCATCGCTAGCCTGGACCAGATATGTGACCTTGCCGACAAGCATGGCGCGATGGTCATGGTAGACGATTGTCACGCCACCGGCTTCATGGGCGCCAACGGCCGCGGCTCTCACGAGTACCGTGACGTGGTGGGACGGATCGATGTATTAACCGGCACCCTGGGCAAAGCCCTGGGCGGCGCCTCCGGCGGCTATGCCAGCGGCAGGAAGGAAATCGTGGACTGGCTGCGCCAGCGCTCACGCCCCTACCTGTTCTCAAACACCGTTGCACCGGTGATCGCTGCCACCTCCATCAAGGTGCTGGATTTACTTCAGTCCAGTGACGACCTGCGCACCCGCTTGCACGAGAACAGCCGCTATTTCCGCAAGGCAATGGAAGAAGCAGGCTTTGACCTGGTTCCCGGTGAGCACCCCATCATTCCGGTGATGCTGGGTGATGCCAAGCTGGCCAGCGCCATGGCTGAACAGCTGCTGGAACACGGTATTTACGTTATTGGTTTCTCATTCCCGGTCGTGCCCCAGGGCAAGGCAAGGATTCGTACCCAGATGTCCGCCGGTCATACCCGCGAACACCTGGACAAGGCCATCGCTGCGTTCACCCTCGTGGGCAAGAATCTCGGCGTCATCTAGAACACCCATCAGGAATAGATATTGTGAAAGCACTGGTGAAAAAACACGCCGAGCCCGGAATCTGGATGGACGATGTGAGCAAGCCCCCCGTGGGCCACAACGACATTCTCATCAAGGTCAAAAAAACCGCTATTTGCGGCACCGACATCCACATTTACAACTGGGATGAATGGGCCAGTAAAACGATTCCGGTCCCCATGACGGTTGGCCATGAATTCGTGGGCGAAGTCGTGGAGATAGGCAGCGAAGTCAGGGGCTTTGAGCCTGGTGACAGGGTATCCGGCGAGGGACACATTACCTGTGGCTTCTGCCGCAACTGTCGCGCCGGAAAACGGCACCTTTGCCGCAACACCACCGGTGTGGGCGTTAACCGCTCGGGGTGTTTCGCTGAATACCTGAGCATCCCCGCTTTCAACGCATTCAAACTCTCCGATGCGATCAGCGATGACATCGCCTCCATCCTGGATCCGCTGGGCAACGCCACACACACGGCCTTGTCCTTCGACCTGGTGGGTGAGGATGTGCTGATTACCGGCGCAGGCCCGATCGGCATCATGGCCGTCGCCATCGCACGCTTCGTGGGCGCCCGCCACGTGGTCATCACCGACGTGAATGATTTCCGCCTGGACCTGGCCAAGAAGATGGGCGCTACCGCCACCGTCAACGCCACCCGGGACAATCTGCAGCAAGTGATGCAGGACCTGGGCATGCAGGAAGGTTTCGACGTGGGTATGGAAATGTCCGGCAATCCCCAGGCTCTGCGGGATCTGCTTGCCGCCATGCATCACGGCGGCAAGGTAGCGCTGCTTGGCATTCCCCCTGGCGACACCTCTATCGACTGGAACCAGGTTATTTTCAAGGGCCTGGTACTCAAGGGCGTTTATGGCCGGGAAATGTTCGAAACCTGGTACAAGATGTCCAGCATGATTCAAAGCGGACTGGATGTCTCACCCATCATTACCCATCACTTCGGTATTGATGATTTCCAGAAGGGCTTCGACATCATGAATTCCGGCCAGTCGGGCAAAGTGATTCTGAACTGGGCTGCCTAGGCAGCCCGTTCGTTTACTGATCCCCGCAGAAGCAGTGCATATACACGCCGCGGGGGTCATTGAATCTCGACAAGGCGTCCAGTTCCAACTTCAGCTTGTCCAGCACGCCATCAACGGTTAGCGCGGACCAGGCAGCTGTGGTCTGTTGCGCCCGGCCCAACACGCCAGCATCCTTAAGCATGCTGATCAGAAGCTGATCCGTGGGATCCAGTTCCTGTTCGATGTAGCGAACCCGATAGTCATCCAACTCGGCCATCGCAGCGGCGGATTCCACGGCGTCCTGGAGTCCACCCAACTGGTCGACCAGACCCAGTTCATGAGCCCTGGAGCCTATCCAGACTCTTCCCTGGCCAACGCTATCCACCTCGCTGACTTCCATCTCCCTTGCCGCAGCGACCTTGGTAATGAAGTCCTGGTAACCACTGTCCACGATAGCCTGGACAATCGCCTTCACATCATCCGACAAGGGACGATCAACACGGAAATCGCCGCTCAAAGGAGCCGTTCCCACACCGTCGACGTTCAATCCCAGCCTGGCCAGTGCTCGCGGGAACGAGGGGAACATGGCGATCACCCCAATTGATCCGGTAATGGTATTTGGGCTGGCCCAGATTTCATCCGCCGACATGGATATCCAGTAGCCACCCGAGGCGGCCACGCTACCCATGGAGACGACAAGTGGCTTGCCCGTCTGTTTCAGACGCAGCAATTCTTCCCTGATAAATTCCGAGGCCAGGGCGCTACCGCCGCCACTGTCTACCCGTAACACCACGGCCTTGACGTGTTCGTCCTCGGCGGCGCGGCGAATCAATCGCGAAGTTGAATCAGACCCGATGGTGCCAGGGGGTTGCTCGCCACCAACGATGCTGCCACTGGCGACAATGACGGCAACCTGATCCTTACCGTGGCCGCCCTTCTCGGACCCATTCAGCGCGTCCAGGTAATCCAGGAAATGAATTTGCTTGAAGCTCTCGTCTTCATCATCAACGCCGACAATCTCTTTCATGTGATCGGAAAACTCGATCCGGGACATCAGCTTGTCTACCAGTTTGCCCTCAAGGGCCACCACGGCAGTATCTCCACCAGCGGCAGTCAGGCGGGGCACGTAATCGTTCACGTAACCATCGAGTTCTTCCATGGTTATGCCCCGTGCATCGACCACGCCCTGGCGGTAGGAGCCCCAAAGGCCGTCCAGCCACTCTTTACTGGACGCACGGTCTTCATCTGACATGTCATTGCGCATGTAAGGTTCTGCGTAAGACTTATAGGCGCCGGCACGGAAGACATTCCAGTCGATGGAAAGTTTGTCCAGGGCATCCTTGTAGAACATCCGATAACGCGCATAGCCATCGAGAATAACCATTCCCATGGGATGCAAATAAATATCGTCTGCATGCGCCGCAAGGTAGTAACTTTCTTTGCCGTAGGCACTGGCCATGGCAAGGACCGGCTTGCCGCTGGTCTTGAAGTCATCAATGGCCTGCCCCAGTTCTTGCAACTTGGACAATCCGGCGCCGCCCATACCATCCAGGTCCAGGACCATCGCCTCAATCCGGGAATCATCCTTGGCGCGTTTCATCACAGTTACCAGGTCACGCATCTGGGTCTGTACGGAGCCGCCTCCTGTGGCTTCCTCCAACGCCCGATCCAGCGGATCACCTTCGATCTGCTCTACCAGGGCACCGGCAGGCGCAAGGATCAGGGCCACCCCATCAGGCACGTGGTAAACCTTGGGTGCCAGGCCAGCCAGCAGGACCAGGAAAAACGCCGACAACAGCAGCAGATGCATTATTTTTCTGGCCCCATCCAGGGTATTCCAGAAAACCATAAAGACCTTGGCCAAAATTGAGTTTTTACGCATAGTTCCTGTCATCCATAATGTCTACAAGGCCCAAATCTGCCGGCCCGCGTATCTGCAACCTAATCTGCTGTGTAACTAATTCGCCAGATTCTACCTGCCTGGTCATCGCTGACCAGCATGGAGCCATCCTTTAGCACAAGTAAATCCACCGGCCTGCCAGCGACTGCATCGTCTTTTAGCCAACCTTCGATGAAAGGCTGATAAGCCACGGGCTTACCGTTTTCCATTCGCACCATACTCACCCGGTAGCCGCTTTTCTCGCTGCGATTCCACGAGCCGTGCTCGGCGATAAAAGCCTGCATGTGATATTCCTCGGGGAACATACTGCCGGTATAAAACTTCACGCCCAGTGGGGCAACATGAGCACCCAGGGCCTGGGCCGGGGGCGTGTAATCAGTGCAATCATGTCCCGGTCCGAAGTCCGGGTCGGAGATCCCGTTACCGTGACAATAGGGGAAGCCAAAGTGCATGTCGGGGCCGGTTACATGGTTGAGCTCACAGGGCGGCATGTCGTCACCCATCCAGTCACGACCGTTGTCCGTGAACCACAAGTCCCCGCTTTCCGGGTGCCAGGTAAAGCCCACGGTATTGCGCACACCCCGGGCAACAACCTCCCGATCACTGCCATCCGGATTCATACGTGTAATGACCGCGTAGCCTGGTTCATCACAGACATTACAGGGAGCGCCTATGGGTACATACAGCTTGCCGTCGGGACCGAAGGCGATGTATCGCCAGCCATGATGGCCATCAGTGGGGAAATCATTCGCCACCATCACCGGCTCGGGAGGCGACTCCAGGGAGTCCTCAATACCGGGATAGCGGGTAATTTGGCTTACCGCTGCAACATAGAGACTGCCGTCACGAAATGCCACGCCATTGGGCATATTCAATCCCCGGGCAACTACCACTACCGTTCGCCTGTCGCTACCCACACCCGTGACTGCGTAGACCTTACCCTCACCCTTGCTCGCAACGAACAGGGTTCCCTTGTCTCCCATCACCATGGAGCGGGCGTTGGGAATGTTTTCCACGTAAACCTCGGCGGAAAACCCCTTGGGCAGAATCAGTTCAGGAACCCGAGCTGCTGTATTCCCACATCCACTGAAAAGCAGCATGGCCAGGGCCACAACAAATAATTTTCCCGAAAGGTTCATCTATCTACAATCCCCAGATTAATCAGCCCAAATTCAAACTCTGCCCTAATCTTGCAAGAAAAACAGCGTCATCTCTGGCCAGAACGCAATAATAACCACGGCCACCGCCAGGATCAGAAGGAAGGGCAAGGTGGCCATGTAAATACTGGTAATGGATTTCTCGAATCTGAAACTCGCTATAAACAGATTCAGACCCACGGGTGGAGTCAGGTACCCCAACTGCATGGCAGCCAGGAAAACAATGCCCAGGTGAACGGGGTCGATACCAAAGCCCTGGGCCACCGGAAGAATTAACGGCACTACCAGCACGATAGCTGAGAAAATATCCAGGATGGCACCCAGCACCAGCAGGAAAATCAGCAGCGCCACCATGAATCCGAAAGGAGTATCGACCATGGATTCCACCATGGCGAACAACTTGTCAGGCACGCCTGAATCAATCATGTAATTGGTTGATGCCAGGGAGACCGCAAGAATAATCAGGATGCCACCTACCAGTACCATGGACTCCTGCATGATCCGGGGTAACTGCTTCAGGGACACCTCGCGCATGATCAATACATCAATGATCAGCACATACAATGCGGTGACTGCAGCCGCTTCGGAAACGGCGAACACACCACCGTAGATGCCACCCAGTACGACAATCGGCAGCGGCACTTCCCACTTGGCTTCCCACAAGGAGTCGCGTACTTCTTTCCAGGAAAACTTGCCTGGCTCGGCCCGGTTGTGACGGTTCACCCAGAAACTGTAGGCAGCCAACATCACCACCATGAGGGTACCCGGCAGAATGCCCCCGAGGAACAAGCTGTCGATCGATACTTCGGCCACCACGCCATACAGAATCAAGGGCAAGGAAGGCGCGAACAACAAACCCAGGCTGCCAGCAGAGGTAACCAGTCCCAGGTTAAATGACTCTTTGTAGCCCGCCTCTTTAAGGGCCGGATAGAGAAGCGCTCCCAGCGCGATGATGGTGACACCCGAGGCGCCGGTGAACGCGGTAAACAACGCACAGGCCGCCAGGGAAATCATCGCAAGCCCGCCGGGCAGCCAGCCTAGCAGTGCGTTGGAAATTCGTACCAGGCGTCGCGGAGCACCGCTTTCACTGATCAGGTAACCGGCAAAGGTAAATAGCGGTATAGCCAGCAGGATCGGGACCTCAGCCAGACCGAAGATCTCGATACCCATCACCGACAGGTCCACATCGGTATTGGCGAAGCCCCACATGGCGCTGGCGGCAATGATGGCGAACAACGGCGCACCCAGCAGCGCCAGCAAGACCAGTAAAAGGCTGACGATAATCATGCCGCCACCCCTTTCCCGCGGATTACCTTCCACGCACTGGCCAAACCGAAAACCAGGTAGCGATAGGCGATCATTGCGAAGCCCAGGGGGATAACCGACTGGAATACCCAGGCAGGCCAATCACCCATCAACAAGTCTTCAAACATGCGTGAATCATTCACGAAGCGATAAGAATGCCAGGCGATCAAGCCGGACACGGCAGCGGTAAAAAACTGCACCAGGGTCATGGCCAGGTTTTTCCAGCGACCGGGAAGGAATCGCGACAGGACATCGATGGCTATCTGGCGATTTTCCCGGCTGGCAGCAACAGCACCAAACATGGCCGTCCACAACAACAGAATACGCAACAACTCGTCGGCCCAGACAAAGCCACTATCAAAGAAATTACGCAGAATAATTTGCGAGGATGCCAGCAAAATCATGCTGGTAAGCAACACCACCAGCATACTGTTTTCGACCAGTCGCCCCAGGCGATCCAGTCGGGCAATGATGCCTGCCTGTTGCTCTACCACCGCTTAGTTTGCCTCTTTCTGGCTCTGACGATATTCGTCTATGTAGCCCAGCATCTTGTCCAGCAGTTCCCTGGAGATCACACCGCGATCGGCCATTTCAAAATTGCTGGCGTAAACCAGGGTGCGCCAGTTTTCAATTTCTTGCTCATTGGGACGGACAATCTCAATTCCCGAATCCACCAGGGCCTGGAAGGCCGCGCTGTCATCCAACTTGTTCTGACGATCAAATTCAGCGTAAACCTTGCCGAATACCTCACGCACAATCTGCTGATCTGCATCGGAAATTTTATCGAAGTACTTCTTGTCCACCACCATGTAACCCATCAGGTAGCCTAGCGGAAAATCAGTCATGTACTTGACCTTGGTGTGCCACTGCATCACCACTGCCCCCACAGGCGAGGACCCCACGATATCTACCAGCCCGGTCTGCAGGCCGGTCATCACATCGGTTACCGCAAGGGTTACCGGCGACAAACCCAGCGCCGACATGGTGTTGTAGGTAATCAAGTCACCCTCGGGAACCCATACCTTGCGGCCCTTAAGAGAGTCGACTGAGGTGATCGGCGTGTTAGAAAGCACCCGTGCGAATCCACCGTCCGAAAAGCCAAAGCTCACCAGTCCGGCCTCTTCAAGACCTGCCATCAGGATGCTGTCCATCCGTTCCCTGACGTACTCCACTTCGCCCACGGAACTGAACACCAGGGGCATCCCGTAAAGCTGCATGCTTGGATAAATGTCAGCGACTGAACTGGGGGTAAACATGCCACCATGCAACTGGCCAATACGAATCTTGCGCATCACCTTTTTGTCGTTGCCCATGACGCCGCCGCCGAAGAACTTGAAGTTCACGCGGCCATCGGTTCTTTCCTTGATCTCTTTACTGCCATCACGCATCTGCTTCATCCAGACGGTGCCTTCGGGAGCGATGGTGGCAATCTTGAGATCCAGAGCCTGGGCAGAAGGTGCTAACAGCAGGCCAAGCACGATGGCGGACACCATCGACAACAGTCCACTTCGGGTTCTAGAAATAATCATCGGCAGTCTCCAGTAATCTCTCGGCCTGCCTCTGGGCAAGGGTATTAAACAAGGTTAGTCCCGGCTGGACAGGGTCTGACTCGATCACGTCTTTCAGCAAGCTGTCATGGAGTTCTCGATCGTATACCAGGCGGGCATAACTTCGGGCGAATTCCACTTTCACCGACAGGTCCTTGCCAGCGGATAACTCTATGGCCTTCTCAAAGTGCTCTCTACCCACTTCCGGTTTGCCACCCAGTGAGGGCGGACGGATGGTGTTGAGAATTCCCATGTACAAGTGGATAGCACCGCTTTGATAATCGGAGTCCAACTGGTACAGACGGTTCAATGCCGACTCCACCTTGGGAAGCTCTGCCAGTACACCCCAGTCATCGCTGTTGGCCCGGGTGTAGGCCAGGCTGCTGACCGTGAAACTATACAACTCCGGCAACTCGTCAGAGGTAAGAGTCTCCAGGTCCGCATCAAAACTGGCGAAGTCCATTTCAGACCAACCACAAGCGGGCTCATGCACCACGCACATCGCCCTGAGGCCGTACTCATGGGCACGGCGGGTTAGTCGCTTGGCACGCTCCGGGTCTTCGACAAAAACAGCGCCATAGGCGGCATAGAGATTCGCGGCGGAACTTAGCGCAGACGCGCTTTCAGGATTGCCCTCGATCATGCTATCCATCAACAGCAGATAGGCTGGCGCGCCATCGCGCACCGTTTCGGGGTCTTCCTGGTTCAGGATCGCACTGGAAAGATTACCGGCGATTTTTCCGGTCACCCTGTCCATCACGATTGCACAGCCTGATTGCAGGGCCAGCAATGCCAAAAGAGCTGGCATAGGGAATATGGATTTGATTCTTTTCATGTGCATTCGATTTTACTCTGAATCACGCAACCAGGTAGGTGCAATGTTTTGAGTGCATTCGCAGTAGAAGGTTCACTCGATTCAGGAAAAAAGCGAAGCGCACAAACGAAAAAGGCAAGTGCGCATGGGTTAACACCCGCACTTGCCGTTTCCAGTAACCCGGGTTTGCACCCGTGTTAGATTTTCTCTTTGATCCTGGCTGCCTTACCAGTGCGCTCGCGCAGGTAGTAAAGCTTGGCACGACGGACGTCACCACGACGCTTCACGGTGATCGACTCGATGACCTTGCTGTAGGTCTGGAACACACGCTCCACACCCTCGCCATGGGACATCTTTCGCACTGTGAAGGCGCTATTCAGACCGCGGTTACGCTTGGCGATAACTACGCCTTCGTAAGCCTGCAGACGTTCACGGGTACCTTCTACCACTTTAACCTGCACCACGACGGTGTCGCCGGGTCCAAATTCAGGGATCTCACGATCCATCTGTTCTTTTTCAAGTTGCTCGATTATGTTGCTCATGTCGACATCCCGCTCACGCCGGTCTCCAAACAAAACTAAAGTTCCCCGCCTCTTTCGGCGATAAACTCACTCAATAATTCCTGCTGCTCATCATCTAACTTCAAGACAGCCAGCAGCTCAGGCCGTCTCAGCCATGTCCGCCCAAGCGACTGCTTGAGCCTCCACCGCCTAATTTGCTCGTGGTTACCGCCAAGCAGCACCTCGGGCACCCGCATTCCATCAACCTCTTCAGGTCGCGTGTAGTGCGGGCAATCCAGCAATCCAGCGCTGAAGGAGTCCTGGGCAGCCGAATCCTCGTCTCCCAGTACACCCGGCAACAGCCGAAGTACCGAATCAATCACTACCAGAGCCGGCAACTCGCCCCCACTGAGAACGAAATCACCTATGGACAATTCCTCATCCATCTCCTGCTCGATGGCGCGTTCATCAACGCCCTCGTAGCGACCGGCCACCAGGATCAACCCCGGCAAGCTGGCCAATTCTTCTGCCCGGGCCTGGTTAAACACCCTGCCCTGGGCACTCAGGTAAATAACCGGAGCTCCCTCGGGAGCCTTCTCACGCGCCTGGGCTATTGCCTGGCGCAGCGGTTCTACCTTCATCACCATGCCCGGTCCGCCTCCATATGGACGGTCGTCCACGGTGCGGTGCCGGTCATCGGCATATTCTCTCGGATTCACTGTACCCAACGTTGTGAGGCCGCGCTGCATCGCCCGACCAATCACCCCGTAACTCACGCCGGACTCAACCAACTCGGGGAACAATGAAACAACTTCTATGTGCATGGCACCCGCGTCAAAAATCCGGGTCCCAATCCACCTCAATCAACTTGGCTTCCAGGTCAACCCGTTTAACGTACTGATCCTGTACAAACGGAACCAGCCTCTCCCGGTCCCCCTTGATGATCAACACATCGTTGGCGCCGGTCTCCATGAGACTGGAAACCTGGCCGAGGACCACGCCCTGCAGATTTACAACCTGCAAGCCGATCAAATCCATCCAGTACCAGCTCCCGTCTTCACTTTCCGGCATGTCTGATCGCGGAACTTCAATTTCCGCGCCCATCCATTCCGTAGCGCCATCACGGTCTTCCACACCCTGGATCAGCACGACGATACCTTTACCGTGTACCCGCCCTGATTCCAGCTTAACTTCGGTGCGCTTCCCGTTTAACAACAAGAACCAGCGCCGATAGTGGAGGATGTTTTCCCTGGGATTGGTATAGGCAAAGACCTTTACCCAGCCCTTGACTCCGTACAGCCCGGTAATCTTGCCCAGCTGTACCCAGTCATTTCCGTCCACAGTTATCAGGCAGCAGCCTGCTTGCGGAATTCCTTGATCAGAGCAGCAACACGATCGCTGGGCTGTGCGCCCTGGCCGACCCAGTGCTCAAACCGATCAATTTCCATGTGCAGGCGAATTTCTTTGCCCTTGGCAACCGGATTGAAATAACCAATTTTTTCGATGTAACGGCCGTCACGGCGATTACGGCTGTCAGTTACCACGAAGTGGTAGAAAGGCCGCTTTTTCGCACCACCGCGCGAAAGACGAATACTTACCATCTGTTTGTATACCCGCTATTGAGCTTTTGAATTGCTTCAGCTGAAATAAACCGGCCCTCCGCTTTCCGGCGGGGGGCCGCAGTAAACAGAGCATTTTAATGCTTTTAGAGAAAATTGGAAGGGTTTTCCTAGGCTTGAAGGCAAGAAATTCGGACTGAGTCCAACTTACCTTACCCTTTGGGGCTCAACCGCCCCCTGAGACCCCAGAGAAACCGCAATTTTACGGAATACCGGCAATAAGCTATCCGAGCTGGCAAATTCCCACCCCTGGCGGGGTTTGGGCCGCTAACCCGCAAAAATAGCGGCAAAACAAGACTCAGGGCCGGCCCCTGAAGCCGCCCTTGCCCATAGATGACAACTGCCTGAATAACTTCTTGTTTTTCATCATCTTTTGCATCTGCTTGTACTGCTTAAGCAGACGATTCACATCCTGGATCTGCACCCCCGATCCGACGGCAATCCGGCGCTTGCGGGATCCATTGATCACGGCAGGCAGCTTTCTTTCATGAGGAGTCATGGAATTAATAATCGCAATCTGCCGGTGCAACTGCTTGTCTCCAGCCTGCTCGGAAACGCCCTGGGGCAGCTTCCCGCCCATGGGCAGCTTGTCCATCAGGGCCGCCAGCCCGCCCATATTAATCATCTGCTGAAGCTGCTCACGCAGGTCAGTCAGGTCCAGGCCTTTGCCTTTTTGGACCTTTCGCGCCAGTTTCTCGGCCTGGTCCCGGTCAACCTTACGCTCGACTTCCTCAACCAGGGTGAGCACATCACCCATACCCAGGATGCGCGAAGCCACACGTTCCGCATGGAAGCGCTCAAGCGCCTCGGTCTTCTCACCCACACCCAGGAACTTGATCGGCGCGCCGGTAACCTGGCGTACCGACAGGGCCGCACCACCTCGTGCGTCACCATCGGTCTTGGTCAGGACTACACCGGTAAGAGGCAAGGCGTCGGAAAATGCCCTGGCCGCATTGACCGCGTCCTGGCCGGCCATGCTGTCCACGACAAACAATGTTTCAGTTGGCGAGACAGCCTGGTGAAGGAGTTTGATCTCCCCCATCATTTTCTCGTCAACGTGCAGGCGACCAGCAGTATCCAGGATCACCACATCTGCCAATGATCGGCGCCCTTCCTCCAGGGCCCGGACGGCAATAACCGCCGGATCCTCGCTTGCATCGCTGGGCATAAATCCCGCGCCAACCTGCTCGGCAAGTCGCTGCAACTGGAGGATGGCGGCCGGCCGATAAACGTCGGCACTGGCCAGCAGGACCTTTTTCTTGTCCCGCTCTATCAAAAAGCGTGCAAGCTTGGCGGCACTGGTGGTTTTACCCGCGCCCTGCAAACCGGCCAACAAAATCACTACCGGCGGCTGGGAGCGAAGATTCAACTCGCTGTCGCCACCACCCATAAGGGTGACCAGCTCAGCGTGGACGATCTTTATCAGCGCCTGTCCCGGGGTGAGACTGCGCAGCACTTCTTCGCCTACGGCCTTTTCCCGAACCTGCTCTATAAAGTCTTTAACCACCGGCAGGGCAACGTCAGCCTCCAGCATCGCCATCCGCACCTGGCGCAGGGCATCCTTGATATTGTCCTCGGAAATTCGGCCCTTGCCGCGCAAGGCGCCGACTGCGGAGGAAAGTCTTTCTGTTAGTTGATCAAACATATCTGTTAAATACTTGCTGGTGGATGCCGTACCCGGAGAGGACGCATCTTAAGATAGACAGTGTGTACAGGGCAAAGTCAGACCCGGAATCCACGAGAAAACGACGTTCTTGGAAAGACTGTCGGCCACGGGTGGGGCCGCCGGGCTAGAGGTAGAATACCACCCCGGATTCGAGACGGCTCACATGCCGATCAGGCAACTCCGCCCTCACCTCTTCCATGATCAACTCTTCCTCGCCCGGCTTCATGGCGGTAAGCCAAATGGCAGGATTATGCTCGAGCTTGGCCAGGTCCTGGGCAAAGGTACGGGGACAGTAATGCCCTGATTTTTGCGCAAGTTCGGCCTGGCGGTTGGGAAACGACACTTCAATCACCAGCACATCAATATTTTTATATCCATTGAGCACCGGCCACAGGGTCTGGTTATTCGTGGTATCCGCGCTGAATGCCAGCACCTTGCCTTCCGACTCAACGCAAAACCCCAGGGTGGGCACTGAATGCTTCACTTCCACAGCAGTCATCTTTCGCGAACCCAGGTCCAGCACATCGCCTGCCGACAGGGGACTGAAGCGCATCACCGCCTCCTCCGCATTGGGCAAGACCGAGAAGTCGGGCCACATCACGTCATTAAAGAGGTGGGTTTGCAAAGCCTTGATAGTGTCGTCAGAACCATGCACCTGCAGGGGGTTTTCCAGATAGGCCTCAAACGCCGCATCAATGAACAGGGGCAGGCCAACAACATGATCCAGGTGAGAATGGGTCAGGAACACGTGCCGCAGCCGGCGCAACTCTTCCAGGGACAAGTCACCCACGCCTGTTCCGGCGTCGATGAGAACATCGTCGTCCAACAAAATAGAGGTGGTTTTAAGGCCTGCGCCTATGCCCCCACTGCATCCCAGAATTCGTACCTGCATTGAACCTTGGTTCCCCTAAAATCAAGCCCGCCATGAACACCATTAATATCAGTGTATTCGCGGACTTCTCTTATGCCTCACCATGTGCGAAGATTTCGAGAATCAAGCTAAGTCATAGCGGAAACCATTTCTGTGTTACGAATCACAGTTCTTTTGCTCTACGTAGGAGCCATGCTCCTGCTCGGAAAGTCGGCCCTAACAAGTACGACCGGAACGGCCAAGCACCGTATCGGTACGGCGCTTGTGGGTCTGGGTGTCATCAGTCACGGCTACTGGCTATATCAAGCCATACACGTTGAAGGAGGCCTCGCCCTGGGGGTCACCAACATGACTTCAATGCTTGGCTGGCTGACCGCCTGGATCGCGTTGTTTTTGAGCCCGCGGGTTCGAATGGTTGGCCTGGCCAGTATGTTGCTGAGTCTCTCCATTGCTGGCGTGACCATCAGCTTCCTGCCGCTGGGTGAACCGATCACCAGCGACCTTAGCTGGCAATTAACCAGCCATATTCTGATTTCCATTACCGCCTACTCCCTGCTGGGCATTGGCGCCCTGATGGCCGCCGCCATCGCCTTGCAAGACGCTCGCCTGCGTAACCGCAAACCCAGTGGCTGGCTGCTCATGCTGCCATCCCTGGAAGGTATGGAGCAGATACTGTTCTCCATCCTGACAGTGGGCTTTGTGCTGCTTACCCTGAGTCTGTTCAGCGGATTGATATTCGTCGACAACATGTTGGCCCAGCACCTGGCCCACAAGACGATCCTGTCGGTGATCGCCTGGCTTATTTTCGCGACCTTGCTGGTCGGTCGCTGGCGTCGGGGTTGGCGAGGCAAGAAAGCGGTGTACATGGCATTGGCCGGTTTTGTCTTCCTGGCCATGGCGTATTTCGGCACCAAATTGGTGCTGGAAACCCTGCTGGAGCGCCAATGGCAACTAGCCGGAGCCTTGACAGGTTTCTAAGGCACCTTCAGTATTTTCAATAACTTCTGCCACGGAATGACGTAAACCCCATTGGACGATAGCGCTTCGACCTCACTGCTTTTCGGCATTCTTTTCCTGCTGCTGCTGCTTTCCGCTTTCTTTTCAAGCTCGGAAACCGCCTTGATGAGCCTGAACCGCTATCGGTTGAGGCATAAGGCCAGGGCAGGCCACCGGGGAGCAAAAATTGCCGACACCCTGTTACGCAGACCGGACAAGCTGATCGGGCTGATACTGCTGGGTAATAACCTGGTTAACATTCTCGCGGCATCCCTGACCACGATCATAAGTATGCGCATCGCCGGCGACTCCGGCATTGCGGCGGGCGCCATAATACTGACGGTTGTGCTGCTGATTTTTGCCGAAGTCACCCCCAAGACTATCGCTGCCCTGCATCCCGAGAGCATCGCCTTTCCCTCGGCATACGTTTACTACCCCCTGCTCAAAATACTGGGCCCGGTGGTTTGGCTGCTTAACGGCGTCACCCACATGTTGCTCTATGCGATGGGGCTTTCGACAAGAAATGCTGCCAGCGACGCCCTGAGCAGAGAAGAACTTCGAACAGTCGTGGCCGAGGCCGGCTCTTTGATTCCCAGGAAGCACCAACGCATGCTGCTGAGCATCCTGGACCTGGAAAACATCACCGTGGATGACGTGATGGTGCCCCGTTCGGACATCCAGGGCATCGACCTGAATGACGAGTGGGATGAGGTTCTGCGTCAAATCCAGACCAGCCAGCACACCCGGCTACCTCTTTACCGCGACAGCCTGGACAACATCCTGGGCATCATTCACCTGCGCAAGGTAATCAGTGACCTGGCTCACCAGAGACTTACTCCTGAGGCCCTGGAAAATGCCGCCCGCGACCCCTATTTCGTTCCAGAGGGCACGCCGCTGAACACCCAGTTGTTGAACTTCCAGCGCCAGAGCAGACGATTTGGTGTGGTGGTAGATGAATATGGCGACATCCAGGGACTGGTTACCCTGGCAGACATTCTTGAAGAAATTGTTGGCGAATTCACCTCCGCACCCGGAACCATTAACCCGGACGTACACGCGGAGCAAGACGGCAGTTTCGTGGTAGCCGGCTCTGCCAACCTGCGGGATCTGAACCGGTCAATGAACTGGGAACTGCCCACTGACGGACCCAAGACCCTCAACGGACTGGTCGTAGAGGCCCTGGGGGATATTCCGGAACCCGGAATTCAGCTGGGTATAAAAGAATTTGATATGACAGTGCTCCAGACTGCGGAGAACGCGGTGAAGACTGTTCGCATTCAGTTGCGGGAAACCTCCTAGAGACACCCGGCCAGCCATTACCCGGCGATCGACCCGGTTGTGGCGGTCGACCGGAATGCCGCTGTCGAGGTAGGCTGGTCCCGCAACCAGAACTCTCCGAACAAATAATTCGATAACCTGACCCAGACAAGCAAATATGGCCACCGGCGCAAAGAAACCCAAGACAGTATTTCGCTGTAGCGATTGCGATACGGATCACAACAAGTGGTCCGGTCAGTGCTCCGGATGCGGCGCGTGGAACACCCTGGAACAGCAGGTCAATGTGACGCCCTCTCGCAATACGCCTGCCGGCGCTGGACAGAGCAAGGTCACCACCCTGGACAAGATCAGCAAGAAGCGGATTGCCCGTCTATCCACGGGCCTGGTGGAATTCGACCGGGTACTTGGCGGTGGACTGGTTCCCGGCAGCACCCTGGTACTGGGCGGCTTCCCCGGCGCCGGAAAATCCACCCTGCTCCTGCAAAGCGCCTGCCAGATAGCCGAAACCCACCCGGTCCTGTATGTGGCGGGCGAAGAGTCCCTGGAGCAAATTGCGGACCGCGCCCAACGGTTGCAGCTACAAACAGACAAACTGAAGGTACTGGCCGAAACAGATATCTCAGCGATCACCGCAATCATGGAACGGGATCGGCCCGCGGTAGTCATCGTCGACTCCATCCAGGTCATGCACCATCCGGAGATCGATTCACTTGCCGGCAACACCACCCAGGTTCGCGAGTGCGCCAACTTGCTCAGCCGATTCGCCAAGCGTCTGAATAGCTCCGTCATCATGGTCGGCCACATTACCAAGAGCGAAAACCTGGCCGGTCCCATGACCCTTAATCACCTGGTGGACGCGACGATGATGCTTTCGAGCACTGACGACGCCCGCTATCGCATCGTGCGCTCGGACAAGAACCGGTTTGGTTCGGTTGCGGAGATCGGCGTATTCGCCATGACCGGCACCGGCATGAAAGAGGTTCGCAATCCGTCGGCAATTTTTCTAAGCAAGTCCAACAAGGAACTGCCCGGAAGCATTATCACCGTGCTGTGGGAAGGCAGTCGCCCCCTGCTGGTAGAACTGCAGGCACTGGTTGATCAGAGCGCCCTGGGCAACCCTCGACGGGTAACCGTGGGAATAGACAATACCCGGGTAGCCATGCTGTTGGCGGTGCTGAACCGGCATGGCGGCATCGCGGTTCACGACCAGGACGTATATGTAAATGTGGTCGGTGGAATACGGGTCAGCGAACCCAGCGCAGACCTGGCAATCTTATTAAGCGTGCTTAGCAGTCTCCGTGACCGGGCCATCCCGTCAGATACGTTCGCCTTCGGTGAAATAGGCCTCTCCGGCGAGGTGCGGCCCTGCGCAAACGGCCAGGAACGCATACGCGAGGCAGCCAAGCACGGCTTCAAGACCGCCATCGTGCCCGCAGCCAACGCTCCCAAGGGGTCAATCCCGGGCTTGAAACTCATACCGGTAAACAGCCTGCAAGAGGCACTGGACTGGGCACTTGAATCCCTGACTCCAGCCCGAGCTAGCCACCGGGAATAGCCGGGGTACGCCCGGGGGTTGATAATCCTGGGCACCGACCTAAAAAAGTCCGAAAAAACCTAGAACTAACAATGCATTATCGAATAGACTTCAGAGTCAGTTAACTTTCGAGGGCACTATGGGCCTGGGTACATCTAACATCTGGAGCTCAAACTGGCTGGTCGCAGCAATTTACTGCGTTTTTTTTACCCTCCTGGCCGCATTTCCCCTCCGTAATTCACTGCACAGCGCCGAGTCAGCCCTGTTGACCCAGGCCATGAGCTGGACCAACAAAACGCCCTCCAATGACCTGGCGATCATCTCCATCGATCAGAAAAGCCTGGATAACGTTGGCCCCTGGCCCTGGCAGCGCAGTGTACTGGCACAGGTGATCGAGCTACTTGCAGACAACGGAGCCAGGGCGATTGCCACGACGGTGCGACTGGACACCCCTCAAAACGAACTCGGGCGATACCACCTGGAGCAAATCCGGGATCGTTTGCAATCCAGCAATGGCAACGAACAGAGCTTGCGACAGTCCGAGGATTACCTGGACAAGGCGCTGGCCGAGCTGAATACCGATAACAGCCTGGCAAAAATCATCGCCGCCGCTGGCAATGTATATCTTCCTATGGACTTCCCCAGTAGCGGCCACCCGGACGGCGTGTCACCTGAAAGCCCGGTCCAGTGGTTAGCCGATAGCCGACCAGCCCAGGCTCCCAGGGCAGGATTCGCACTCCAATCCCTGCCCGAATTCGCCTCCGTCGCTGCCGGCAACGGTCATCTGTACATGCCCAGCGACAGCGACAATGTAAAACGTCGGTTTAATTTGCTTGTGTCTTCCCAGGGCAAGCTTTACCCCTCCCTGGCTGCGCTGCTGGCCAGCGGCGTCAATCAAGACAAAACAATCACCGCCAGCCTGAACGCACAAGGAAAACTGCAACTTAACAACCTGGTAATCCCTGTTGATGAATCCCTTGCCGTCATCACGCACTGGTATCCCAGGCGCGGCGGCAAGTCAGCCTTCCCGGTAGACTCATTCTGGGACGTGTTTGCGGGCAATACCCCGGCGGATAAATTCCGCAACAAGGTAGTTCTGCTTGGACCTACTGACAGGCGTATTGCCCGTCGACTCAGCACCCCCCTGGGCGAAGGCACCGCCGAGGTTTTCGCCCTGGCCCACCAGGTATCAACCCTCGTTAACCAGCATTTCACCGAAAGGCCAGGCTGGGTTGTCCAGGCCGAGCGCGTTACCTGGTTCCTGGTTGCGCTTTACCTGGCGTTTATCCTCACCCGACTCAGGTCCCGAATCTCAGCCCTGATCACCCTGGGTGTCGTTGCTATCCTGTTAGTCACCAGCATGGCCATTTTTGTCTCTAAAGAGATCTGGTTCCAGCCGCTTGGCCCAATCCTGATGCTACTGGGCGGGCAATTGCTGATAAGCATAAAGGCGCTGGATTTGTTCAGCCGGATCCGCAAGGGACCGCCGGATGAGAAAATGGAAAGCGACCGAATGCTGGGGCTCGCATTTCAGCAGCAGGGCCAACTGGACCTGGCCTGGGACAAATTCAGGACCCTGCCCCTTGATGACGCCATGATGGCAATTCTTTACGACCTGGCCCTGGCCTATGAAGCCAAGCGAAAGCTCACCCGTTCGCGCCAGGTCTATGACCATATGGCCAGCTTCGACGCAGATTATCGCGATCTGCAGCAACGCATGCAGATGGCGCAGAAGCTGGAAGACACGGTCACCCTCGGGCTCCCCGGCGCAACCGGCCGGGTGCCGGTCTGGCTCTCCGAAGGCGGCCAGGACAAGCCCCGACTTGGCCGATACGTGGTGCAGGAAGAAATCGGCAAGGGCGCGATGGGTGTTGTCTACCTGGCCCTGGACCCCAGCCTCAACCGCAAGGTGGCCCTGAAGGCCATCCCCCTGGCCGAAGAATTCGATGAGGGCGTGCTGGAGGATGTGAAAAAGCGGTTTTTCCGTGAGGCGGAGGCCGCGGGACGGCTGGATCATCCCAACATTGTGGGTGTGTACGATGCCGGCGAGGACAATGACCTGGCCTATATCGCCATGGAATACATGGAAGGCAGCAGGCTGAGCGAGTTCACGTCCAGCACCACCCGACTGGCTGACGAGACCATATTGGAGTTGGGAGCCACGGTTGCCGAGGCCCTACACTACGCCCACGCCCGGGGCGTGGTGCACAGAGACATAAAACCCTCCAATCTGCTGTACAACCCGGAAATAAATAAAATCAAGATCGCTGATTTTGGAGTTGCCCGTTTTGACGAGAGCAATCGCACTCGAACCGGGCTGGTTCTGGGCACTCCCTCATATATGTCTCCCGAGCAAATTGAAGGAGAAAATGTGACGGGAGCCTCGGACTTGTTTTCCTTAGGTGTTACTCTGTATCAACTACTTACGGGATATTTGCCGTTCCGTGCGGATTCGTTGGCCAAGTTGATGTACAAAATAGCCAATGAACCCCATATGGCAGTGCATACGGTGCGGGATGACCTGCCGAATTGCATAGAACAACTGATTGGCAAGGCTCTGGCGAAAAAGCCTTTGGATCGATTTAAAACCGGCGCCGAGATGGCTCATGTCATCCGGAATTGTTTGACCACAATAAGAGAAGAAAGGGGCACTACCCCTAAACGCACATGAGCCTTCGGAATAAAATCAAAGTTGTTGAACTCACGGACACAGGAAAGATTCGTGACCACAATGAAGATGCAATTGGCAGCGAGAAGGATATCGGGCTGCTGGTGCTGGCCGATGGAATGGGAGGCTACAACGCCGGCGAAGTCGCCTCCTCCATCGCTGTAAAGACCATCCTCAAACAAGTTGAAGAGTCCCTGGAACGCCTGGGCGAGGACCGGGATGAAGTAGAGCCCCAGACCGGATTGTGGCGACAGAGCGTGATTCTGCGGGATGCAGTGGCCAGAGCCAACAAACTAATTCACAACCAGGCGCAGATCAGGCCTGAGTGCGAAGGCATGGGTACCACCCTTGTCTCCTGCCTGTTTTATAACAACCACGTCTCCATCGCCCATGTTGGTGACTCACGCATGTATCGCTTGCGAGACGGACGGTTTGAGCAACTCACCCTGGACCACTCATTGCTCCAGGAACTGGTGGATAGAGGTTTCTATTCCCAGGAAGAGGCTCAACGCTCCACCAACCGCAACTACGTCACCAGGGCGCTTGGGGTAGAAAAAGGCGTTGAGGTGGAGATTAACGAGTTCGAAGTGAAGCCCGGCGATTATTTTCTGCTGTGCTCAGACGGTTTAACGGATATGGTCGAGGATGAGGATATTCATTTAACGATCAGTACTTTTCATGATAATCTTGACATCGCTGGTCAACAATTAATCAAGCTGTCAAATGACCATGGCGGGAAAGACAACATATCCATAATTATTGGTTACGTGGCCCAGTCTTTCGGGGTGCGTAAAGGATTGCTTAAGAAGCTTGCGAGAAAGCTCAGATAAACCCAGTGAGGGCTTGGCATGGCACGTTTAATTCTCAGCCTAGACGGTCAATTAATGGCTGAATACAACATGACCAAGGAGCGGTACACCATCGGCCGCCTTCCTGATAACGACGTGCGCATCGATAACGCAGCCGTCAGTGGTCATCATTCACTAATCATCAACATCCTGAATGATTCCTTCCTGGAAGATCTGAACAGTACCAATGGCACGTACGTCAATGGCAAGCTGATCAAGAAGCACGCTCTTCAGAATAGCGATGTAATCACCATCGGCCACCATCAGCTCAGATTCGTTGATGGCGATGAAGGCGCAGATGATGACGATGAGTTTGAAAAGACCATGGTCATCAATCCCAGCAGCCAGAGCCAGGACAAGATCGACCGAGTACGCCAGCAGGTTGCAGAAGCTGCTGCCCAGCCCGATGTTGCGGCCCCCTCCACCCGCGGTGCAGGCATGGTCGTGATGGCCAAGCTACAGGTCCTGAGCGGTACATTCGCCGGTCGCGAACTGGAACTGAAAAAGGCCCTGACCACTCTTGGCCGTCCCGGACTGCAGGTTGCGGCCATTACCCGGCGTGCCGAGGGATACTTCGTGGTACACGTTGACGGCGGCAAAGACGATCGTCACCCGATACTCAACGGCGAATCCATTGGCGCCAAGGCGCGTAAGCTTGAAGATAGCGACGTGATCGAGATCGCCGGTGTGAAGATGGGCTTCTTCCTTACTTGAGGTATTGCACTGCCACCCTCTGGGTGACACCGCATAACATCTCGTAGGGAATGGTCCCGGCCAGCTGAGCCAATTCCTCAACCGGAAGGCCAGCGCCCCATAGCGTAAGGCTATCCCCCACCCGGGCTTCCGGGTGGTCGGTCAGATCCACTGTGATCATATCCATTGAGACGCGCCCAACCAGGGGGATACGACTGTCCCCCAGTAGTACCGGCGTGCCATTACCCAGGTGTCTGGGGTAACCGTCCCCGTATCCGATCGCAGCTACGCCTATCCGGCAATCCCGGCTGGCTGACCATGCCGAGCCATAGCCCACGGACTCGCCGGCCGCGACCTTGCGAATCGCTATAAGCTCGGTTCCCAGGCGCATGACCGGCTTGAGCCCCAACTCCTCTCCGGTCTTGCCCGCGATGGGCGACACCCCGAACAAGGCCAAACCCGGCCTCACCCACTGTGCGCGACTCTCGGGCCAGGACAACAATCCGGCGGAATTAGCGATACTGCGCTCGGCCTCCACGCCCCGCGTGGTCTTCTCGAATAACGCCAACTGGTTACGCGTCCCGTCGCTGGAGAGCACATCGGCGTTAGCCAGGTGGGTCATCAACACCAGCTCTTCTCGCACGGCATGCAGGCTACGCAGCCGGGCCAGGACCGCGGAAAACTCCTCTGGCCTGAACCCAAGACGGTTCATGCCCGTATCAATTTTTAACCAGACGGTGAACCGGCTATTGCGGCCGAAAGACTCCAACAACTCCAGCTGTTCATGGGAGTGAACAACCAGGTCACAGGCATTGGCTGCTGCCAGTTCGAGTTGATTACGATTAAACACGCCCTCGAGCAGCACCAGCCGCTGACCGACACCGGCTGCACGTAGCGCAACCGCTTCCTCGATTCGGGCTACCGCCAGCGCATCCGCATCGCAAAGCGCCTTGGCCACCGGAACCAGGCCATGGCCATAGGCATTGGCCTTGATGACCGCCAGGACCTTTGCCCCGTCGCTAAGCTTTCGTATACGTCTGAGATTGTGATTGAGGGCAAGGGTATCTACTGTGGCCCGACACAGTGCTGTCACTGAAAGGCCTCATCCACGTAGCTTTCGGCCATCAGGTTTTCAAACTTGGTGTACTGACCAAGGAAGGTCAGGTGCACTTCACCGGTAGGACCATTACGCTGCTTGGCGATAATGATATCGGCGATGCCCTTGCGGGTGGTTTCTTTATCGTAAACTTCATCACGATAAATGAAGCAGATCACATCGGCATCCTGCTCGATAGCACCGGACTCACGCAGATCCGACATCACGGGCCGCTTGTCGGTACGGGACTCCACGCTTCGATTGAGCTGGGACAATGCGATAACCGGGCAATCCAGTTCCTTGGCCAGGGCTTTTAGCGACCGGGAGATCTCGGAAATTTCCGTGGCCCGGTTTTCTGTATTGCCCTTAACCTGCATCAGCTGGAGGTAATCAAGCACGATCAGGCCAAGACCGCCGTTCTCACGAGCCAGGCGACGAGCACGGGCTCTTACCTCGGTGGGGCTCAGTGATGGCGTATCGTCAATGAAGATCCTTGCCTCGGACATTATCGCCACAGCGGAATTGATGCGATTCCAGTCCTCGTCGTTGAACTTTCCGCGACGCAAATTCGACTGGTCAACACGGCCGATGGAACCGATCATTCGGAAGCTCAGCTGTTCGGCGGACATTTCCATACTGAAAATGGCCACGGCCACGCCCGAACCAATTGCCGCATTCTCGGCGATATTCATTGCCAGGGTGGTCTTACCCATTGAAGGTCGACCCGCAACAATCACCAGGTCTCCGCCCTGGAATCCAGCGGTCATATCGTCCAGGGTAGCGAACCCGGTGGCCAGACCGGTCACATCGCCTTCGGTGTGACTGAGATAATCGAGTCTATCGATAGTGCCGGGAAGAATCTTTTTCAGAGCCTGGAAACCCGAACCCCGTCTCTTTCCTCGCTCGGCGATCTGGAATACCGAACGTTCTGCGTCATCCACCAACTCAGAGGCATCCCGCCCGTCAGAGGTATACGCGCTGTCAGCGATAGCCACACCCACGTCGATCAGATTACGCAGCAGTGCGCGCTCACGAACGATTTGGCCATAGGCCTGGATATTTGCCGCACTGGGAGTGTCTTTGGCCAATTGACCCAGGAAGGCCAGGCCGCCCATTTCGTCCAACTGGTCGTTACGGGCAAGGAATTCGGAGACTGTGACTGCGTCTAGCGGCTGATTCCGCTCGGCAAGTTCGCCGATCGCATTGAAGATCAGGCGATGGTCGTGACGATAGAAATCCTCGGCGGTTACCACATCGGCGATGCGGTCCCAGGCCTTGTTATCCAGCATCAGGCCGCCGAGAACGGCCCTTTCGGCATCAACAGAGTGCGGCGGAACACGAAGCTTCTCCGTGCCGCCCATCGGGTCAAACCGATCATCACCCATTGGAGTTGCCATCGACCAGTACCGCCAGGTTAATCAAGGGCAGATCAAGATAGCACACCGCGCCCCGGGGTTGGACCCCGGGATGCGGGGTGATCTTATTCTTCGCCAGTAACCTCGACCGGCACAGTAACGCTGAGTTCGCTGTGCAGGACGATTTCGACGGTATGATCGCCAAGCTGGCGGATCGGACCTTCGCCCATCTGAACTTCGCGACGCTCAATTTCCACACCCTGTGCGGTCAGAGCAGCAGCGATATCGGCGTTACCGATAGAACCAAACAGCTTGCCTTCGTTACCGGCCTTGGCAGTCAGTTTCACAGACTTGCCTTCCAGCAGCTTGGCACGACCCTGGGCGCGAGTCAGCAATTCAGCAGACTTTGCCTCAAGCTCCGCACGGATCGCTTCGAACTTTTCGATGTTCACAGCGGTAGCCAGCGTTGCCTTGCCCTGGGGCAGAAGGAAATTACGACCATAACCTGAGCGGACCTTTACGCGGTCGCCCATGGAACCCAGGTTTTCAACTTTTTCCAGAAGTATGACTTCCATCATCTCACCCGTTTTATCAAGCCCGCAGTGGGCCATCTATCCTAAAAATTTATCCACGCCGCGCCAGTTTTTGGCGCAAGCCGAACCAGTTATCCAAATATCCGAACATTGCCAACAGTGGAAGCGCTAACTGCAAAAGCAGGACCAGCAATCCGTAAACCACTATCAACAGTGCCATCGGCCAACCGCCCTCGGAGACCAGGAAGTGAGCTAACGACAGGCCCTGCAACATCAGCAAGACAACGAAAACCCACATCACGTTCTCAATCCAGAGACCGCCGACCAACATGGCAATCACGATAGTCAGGGTGGACACTGCGGTCAGAACTGTTCCCAACTTCAACTGCCGGAATTCAGCTCCAAAACGTCCCGCAAACTCTTCCAACCCATCCTGCCACACCCGACCTACAAAGAGGCCGGTCAGGCAGACCAGCGTAATAAGCCCGGTCATGACTCCCGGCATTACTCGAAAAATCGAGTTCCAGCTTTCCTCGGACAATTCCTGCCCAGCAACACTGAACTGCTCCTTCACCGGTCCCATCACGTCGCCCAGCATACTCACCGGGTCAGGCAACACGACCAACAACAAAGAAACAGCTACCACCCCGAGGATCGCGGCAACCTGGAAAACCAGGTTCAACGATCGGTACGCCTGCAGCAATCCAGCAAGCAGTAGTACCGGGCCCCACATCACGCCGGTCACTTCCAGCATGGGCACGGGGTCACTCCCCGAGGCCAGGGCCACACCAGCCAGCAAAAGCATGGCAAGCGCGGCGGTCATCAGCGACTGTTTGACACCTCGTTGCAGAGCAACCAGGGCGAGCAAACCGCTACTAAGCACTCCAAGGAACGGAAGCAGGGACAACGCAGCAACCAGTGTGACCTGGCGGTGCTGCCTCTGCATGATCCAACGCAGGATACCGTTCATCAGTATTCAAAAATCACTGCCCCGCACTCTCGGCGCGAAGCAGCGAACATAGCCTTAGTGGCTATCGGTGTACGGCAGCAGAGCCAGGAAGCGGGCACGCTTTACAGCGGTGGCCAGCTGACGCTGATAATTTGCCTTGGTACCGGTAATACGACTGGGAACAATTTTCCCGGTCTCGGTGATGTAATTCTTCAGGGTGACGAGATCCTTGTAATCAATCTCTTTCACACCATCAGCGGTGAAGCGGCAGAACCTGCGGCGACGAAAATAACGTGACATGGTTTAGTCCTCTATCGAATTCAATTCAGCAAAGATACGTCGACTTACTTCTCTTCAGAAGAATCGTCTTTCGATTCTTCTGCAGGAGCTTCGTCAGCAGCAGGCGCTTTTTCTTCAGCAGGAGCTTCAACTTCAGCTTCGGCTTCAACAGGCGCGTTTTCTTCATCAGCCTGTGCGTCATCTTCACTATCTTCGGTGGGACGAGGGGCACGGGCAGCATCACGCTCGGCGCGTTCGCTATCACGACGACGCTCCTCTTCCACGGACTTGGCCATGTGAGAGGGTTCGGTGACGGCTTCTTCGCGGCCAAGCACCATGTGTCGAATGATTGCATCATTGAACTTGAACAGGCTCATCAGTTCATCAAGGCTTTCCTGGCCGCACTCAACGTTCAGCATCAGGTAATGGGCCTTGTGAATCTTGTTGATCGGGTAAGCCAACTGGCGGCGACCCCAATCTTCTTCACGATGGATGGCTCCACCGCCGGTTTCGATCATGGTTTTGTAACGTTCGAGCATGGCAGGAACCTGCTCGCTCTGATCCGGGTGGACCAGAAAGACCACTTCATAATGTCTCATTGTAGTTCCCTTCGGGCTTTGGGCCTCCCAATCGATGGTGAGGCAGAGAGAAAATATAAACCCCTGGCAGGCATAGACCTGTCCGAGGGCCGGCAATGGTAACTAAGGACCCGGCTAAAAACAAGCCAATTCAAGCTCATTCAATAACTTGGGCAAGACCCAAAGTGGCCTGGAACCGGGGAATCCTAGACTGAGCGCTGGCGAACGGCCTCAAAGGCCATGACCCCCAGGGCCACCGACACGTTCAAGCTCTCGACAATGCCTTCCATGGGCAGTTGCACAAGGACATCGCAACGCTCTGATGTCAGTCGCCTCAACCCCCTTCCCTCGGCGCCCATAACCAGGCCCAGCGGGCCATTCAGGTCCGCCTGGTGGTACATGACGGGGCCGCGCTCATCGGCTCCGACCAGGGTCAGGCCAAGTTCCTTGAGCAGCAGCATGGTACGGCTGAGATTAGTCACCCGGATCAACGGCACGGTCTCGGCAGCCCCGGAGGCCACCTTCCTGGCTGCCGGGGTCAGGCTGGCCGCACGGTCCTTGGGTACAACAACCGCGCAAGCTCCCACCGCATCGGCGGTTCTCATACAGGCCCCCAGGTTATGGGGATCCTGCACACCATCCAGTATCAACACCAGGGGCTTGGGGCCGGCGGCGGCCACCAGGTCAGGTAATTCCGGCTCATTCCACTGCCGAGGCACACGCAGCCGCGCCGCCACACCCTGGTGGGAGGTATCCGGCAGCAAGTGGTTAAGGTCCTTGCGGCCCAGGCGCTTCACCGGCAAGCCGGCCTGCTCCACCAGCTTGCGGGTTTCGTTCATGCGCTTGTCCTGGCGTTCATCCACCAGCAGCACTTCGATCACCCGGGAAGCCGAGCGCGCCACCATGGCCCGCACCGCATGGTGTCCGAAAATTAAACTTCCTTCGCTCACGATTTAACCTTTTTCTTTACACTTCTTCGCTTTTTCCCGGGAGATACCGACTTTTTAGCCGCATTTCCTTTCTTTTTCTTGGGATTTCCACCCTTTTTCCGGGTTCCGCCGCCTTTTTTGCGGCGTTCCGTAGCGCCCTCGTCCTTGTGACGGCCAACGTCGCCTTCCTTACTAACCAGGTCAAAGTCGATCTTGCGGTCCTCAAGACTGGCACGGGCCACCCTGACCTGCAGCCTGTCTCCCAATTGGAAGATCCGTTTGCTTTGGCTGCCTATGAGCCGATAGCGGGGCCTGTCCAGGTCAAAGTATTCACTGCCCAGGGCGCTCACATGCACCAGGCCATCAATCTGTAAGGTATCCAGCTGTACGAACACCCCGAACTGGGTCACGCCACTGATCGTACCCTCGAACTCCTGGCCCAGCTTGTCCTGCATGAATTCGGTCTTCAGCCAGCCCATGGCCTCACGGGTGGCATCATCCGCGCGCCGCTCGCAGCGCGAGCAGTGGTCGCCAAGACCTTCCATCTCGGTCAGGGAATAGCTGTAGGCGCCGGGCTTGCCACCGTCCAGCAAGTGCCCGATGGCTCGGTGCACCAACAAGTCAGGGTAACGCCTGATTGGCGAGGTGAAATGGGCGTACTCGCCCAGGGCCAGGCCAAAGTGCCCACCGCTGCCGGGCTTGTATACGGCCTGGGCCAGGGAGCGCAGCATCACGGTCTCGATCAAGGCCGCATCCGGTCGATCCTGGACCAGCTTAATGACCTTGCTCAGCATTTCCGGCTTGAACGTGGAACCGGGATTAAAGGGCACACCCACCGCAGCCAGGAACAGCTTCAGCTCTTCCAGGCGGTCCTCGTCGGGCCCGGCATGCACTCGGTACAGGGAGGGAATGCGCGCCTTGCGCAGGAACCTTGCGGCCTCCACGTTGGCGGCGATCATGCATTCCTCGATCAGCTTGTGAGCATCGCTGCGCACCCGCTCGTGGATTGCAGCCACCCTGCCCCGTTCGTCAAATTCCAGGGTGTTCTCGGGAATCTCAAAATCTATCGCGCCGCGTTCCTTACGGGCGCCCAACAGCGCCTTGTACAGCGAATACAGTGTCTCCAGACCCTCAACCCGGGCCTGGAAGCGTTCTCGCAGCCGTTCGTCGCCATGCTGGATAATTCCAGCCACCTGCTCATAGGTGAAACGCTGAGCCGAACGCATCACACCCCGGAAGAACCGCGATTTGGTCACCTGACCCTTATTGTCGATGCGCATCTCGCACACCAGGCACAGCCGGTCCACATCCGGTTTCAACGAGCACAGCCCGTTGGACAGCGCTTCGGGCAGCATGGGGATCACCCGGTTGGGGAAATACACGGAAGTTCCCCGGTTCCGGGCCTCGGCATCCAGCGCCGTACCCTGGACCACGTAATGGGATACGTCCGCAATGGCCACCAGCAATTTCCAGCCAGTGCCATCAGGCTCGCAGTACACCGCGTCGTCGAAGTCCCGGGCGTCCGCGCCGTCAATGGTCACCAACGGCAGTTTGCGCAGGTCCTCGCGGCCCTGCTTGGCGCTCTCAGGCACTTCCTCGCCAAAGGAGACCATCTCCTGCTCCACCTCGGCCGGCCACAGGTATGGCAGGTTGTGGGCGTGTACCGCGATCTCGGTTTCCATGCCGGGATCGTTTTCCTCACCCAGTACCCGGCTGATTCGCCCTACCGGATAAGTCTTCTGATCCGGTGGTGCAGTAATCTCGGCAATGACAATCTGACCGGGCTGTGCGCCCCCACGGTGCTTCGGGCCAATCAGAATCTCGTGAGTGATCCGGGGATTATCCGGCACCACGAATCCTATACCCCCCTGGGCAACATAGCGGCCCACCACCTGGGTGTTGGCTCGCTCGAAGACCTCGGCCACCGCCCCTTCGGGACGGCCCTTGCGGTCGTAGGACTTGATACGCACCGCAATCCGGTCGCCATGCATGACTTCCCGCATCTGGCGGGCAGACAGGAATACGTCGTCGGAGCCATCCTCGGGTATCAGGAATCCGAACCCGTCCCGGTGACCCTGGACAATACCGGTCACCAGGTTAATGCGCGCGATCAGGCAATACTCGCCCTTGCGGTTGATAATCAGTTGCCCGTCACGGCCCATGGCCCCCAGGCGCTTGCGCATAGCCTGGCGCACGGGCTCACCCTTGAGCTTCAGGGCAGAGAAAACCTCCCGGGGTGACATGGGCTTTCCCTGGGCTTCCAGCAAGGCCAGGACCTCGTCCCGGCCCGGTATCGTGAATTCGTAATCGGCCTGGCTGCGCGGGCTTGAACCCGGACGCCTGGTCTTATCGTTTGTGTTGCTCAAAAAGTTTGCCCTCAGGACAGATAGATAGTTGACAAGGATACAACGTCTACGTAAAGTTCGCCCTCCAGTCAGGGTCCGGTTCCCGGATTCAGCCTATGCCCAGGTGGCGGAATTGGTAGACGCGCTAGCTTCAGGTGCTAGTTATCG
>CAKZML010000206.1 GCA_937128475.1 uncultured Chromatiales bacterium | reverse complement strand
TTCAGGCCGTCTGTGATTTTTGGTGATCCGAGAGGAAGCATGGAATTCGCTACCCAGTTGCATCGTGACATGGTCGACATGCCGCTGCCGGCGGTGGGATTTTTCAGTGGCCTGCGGCCCGGGGAAGGGAAAATCCTGATGTCGCCGGTGCATATCCTGGATGTGGCCCAAGCCTTTGTTCAGGCGTTAAAGGAGCCTTCAACCACGGGTAAAATTTATTCCCTCGGTGGACCCGAAGTTCTGTCGTGGCAAGAGATGATCCAGCGCATCGCCGCTGCCGTGGGGCGCAAGAAGCGAATACTTCCCATGCCGGTCCAGGTAATGAAAATCGGCGCCACGCTCCTGGATTGGCTGCCACCGTTCCCAGTGACCCGGGACCAGTTGACCATGCTTACGGAGGGCAACACAGCAGACCCGCTGGAAATCCAATCCCTCATCGGCCAGATGCCAAGACCATTCACAGCCCAGAATCTTTCGTACCTCAGAGGATAAGGCGGACCATGGCCGTAATAACCCATTCCCTTTTAAGGCCATGGGCCAGAAATATTTTTCAAAGGTATTCGAGCCCGTGTCAGTCCTAAACACTTTCCATCCTGAATCCAACGTCGTCGTCATCGGCGCCAGCGGCGGCATCGGTGGGGCGCTGGTAGATCTTCTGGCCACCGATCCACGGGTCGCATCACTTCATGCTTTTTGTCGTTCTCCGGACACCCGGAACCGGGACCGCGTAAAAATGGGGCAGCTGGATGTGACCGACGAGTCCTCCATTTCTGCAGCGGCGGAAGCCACGGCCGCCTCAGGTCCCGTGGACCTGGTCATAGTCGCCAGCGGCATACTGCATAGGGGACCCGATATTCAGCCAGAAAAAAGCCTCCGGGAGCTGGATCCACAGAATCTGATGACCGCTTTTTCGATCAATGCCGTCGGTCCGGCCATGGTGGCAAAGTATTTCCTGCCACACATGCGGCGAGACCATAAAACGGTGTTTGCCGCTCTGTCGGCACGAGTCGGAAGCATATCCGATAACCGCCTGGGCGGATGGGCTTCCTACCGCACGTCCAAGGCCGCACTGAATATGCTGCTCAAGACCATCTCCATAGAACATGCGAGACAATCCCCCCGGTCCGTTATCGCCGGGCTGCATCCGGGAACAGTGGCCACAAACCTGTCCAGCCCGTTTACCAGCCGGGTGCCTGAGGGTCGGCTATTTACCCCCTCCATGTCTGCCGAATATTTGTTGCGGGTGATTAATACCCTGGAGCCCGCCGATAGTGGTGGACTGTTTGCCTGGAATGGCGAGCGCATCGAGTTTTAGCGCTGCTGCTAACCATAAAAGAGATCCCCGTGATGCGACTTCAATACTTTCAGATTACTTTTCTACTTTTGACACTGTTTAAAGGAACCGCTGTCATGGCCATTGAGGAACCCGACTATGAAGTGCTGAGCAGCAGTGAGGATTACGAAACTCGCCGCTATCCGGCGTTCAATGTAGCCGAGGTGGAGTTGCCCGGAAGTTCAGGTGATGTGGACAACCAGGCTTTTCGCATTCTGGCCGGCTACATATTCGGAAAAAATCGCGCTCGCACCAGGATTGGGACCAGCGGTAGTCTGGAATCCAGCATCGAAAACGAAAGCATAAAGATGGCAATGACTGCCCCCGTCATGTCAGCAGACAGTGATGTCCGCGACAACATTGCAGTGATTGCCTTCGTCATGGAGCGAAAGTTCAGCCTTGATGAATTACCAGAACCCATCGACTCCAGGATAAGACTCAGGCGACAGCCGCCCCGGGTAATGGCAGTGCGAGAATACTCCGGCCGCTGGACGCCGGAGAATT
>CAKZML010000205.1 GCA_937128475.1 uncultured Chromatiales bacterium | reverse complement strand
CCACAAAATCAGAAATTTTTGCTCACATTTCTGATGCGACTGGACTTACCCGCAAGGACGTTGGCGCGGTATTCGAATCCCTCAACGGACTGATCAAAAAGAACGTAGGCAAGCGTGGACCTGGTGTGTTCACTGTTCCTGGCCTCATGAAAGTGAAGGTCGTGAAAAAGCCTGCCACCAAATCTCGCAAGGGAATTAATCCTTTCACCGGCGAAGAGACTACTTTCAAAGCCAAACCTGCACGCAAAGTCGTTAAGGTTCAGCCTCTGAAGGGTCTGAAAGATATGGTCTGACAGGTCCAGCACCTGCAGATTTAAAAAAGGCCCCGAATTCGGGGCCTTTTTTTATTCCCTAGCTGTCGGCCCGGGCCCTGGATTCTTCCTCCGCCTCGTGTCGCAGCCGCAACATCTCAACCGTAGGCACGTACACCAGTTCCGCCACCTTGCGGATCAGGTGGTCTTCATAACGGTGCAAATGCTGGTCAACAAAGGCCACCTGCCACATCAGTCGAAGTACCCGGCGCTTTTCCTGCTCTGACAACTTGTCGTTCATTACCCGGGTGAAGTCGTAAAGCGACACCGCCTCATCCACTTCCTGGGTCGCCCGGTTCATCAGCAACTCAGTTTCCTCCGGACTGAGCTTGAACTCGTGTTTGAGCAGCTCAAAAATACGCTCGCTTTCGACCACGTCCTCGCGAAAATCGGCCCGGGCCACTTCCACCATCAATGCAGCAGCAATCATGTTCAAACCATGCTCGCGATCAGCAGCGTCTTCGGTCTTTTCCGGGAATGCCAGACTCCAGAAATTCTTTATCGACTCAATCATTCGCCTTGTTCCTCACCCAGAGCCACCAGCAAACTTTCACGCAATGCCACCAGTTGGCCATGGAAAAAATGATCCACGTCCTCGAACATCATCAGTTCCGGACCCGGCTCAAGGGAGTCCACCCATTCAACCACGGCATCGGCATCCACCAGTTCGTCCTTGTCGCCCTGGACGACAATCCAGCGACATTTCGCCTGGGCAATACCCGACATATCCATCCGGCCTATGGGCGGTGCAACAGTGATCAGCAAGTCCAGTTCACGTTGAGCGGCCGCCTTCAGGGCAACCCTTGCGCCAAAGGAAAAGCCGGCCAGCCAAAGCTTGCGACCCGGAAAACGCTTGCTCGCATAATCCAGTACCGCCAGTGCATCCGCAGTCTCACCCTCGCCCTCGTCGTAACCGCCAGCACTGTGCCCAACCCCGCGGAAATTAAAACGAAACGCCGGCACGCCAAGCTTGTTGAAGGTCCTTGCCAGGGTGTGAGTCACCTTGTTCTGCATGGTGCCGCCATGCAGGGGATGGGGATGACACACCACCGCAACCCGCTCCGAATCCAGCCCCGGATCCTCCAGGATAGCCTCCAGAGCGCCGGCAGGACCGTCAATACTCAGGGTTTCAACTTCAGTCCGCGACATACCTAAACCTCAATCTCCGTAGCCAATTCTGGTTCTGGCTCGCGCTCTTCGCGCTTGGGCGCGTAGTACACAATCACATCTCCTGACTGGGGTTCTAACTGGTCTTCCGCGTCCAGGAAACGCACCTTCCGATCATCCTGCACCAGCAAAATATTGATCGCCTCTGAGGGGTGGTCGCCAAGAAAGTCGCTGTAAGTGAAGGTGTCCGTCAGACGAGTCTTGTAAAAGGTCCAACCCCGCACATGCCAGCGCCAGAGTTGCTCAAACAAGGCTTCTGAATCGAACGCGATACGCCCGCGCCTGGGCCTGGACACTGCACGGGGATCATCCTCGGCAGAGGAGCCCATGGGCAATTGAAACACTTTTTCCCTGCCGATTTCCGGCGCCACGGTAGTGCACACCAGCGCGTTGTAAGCATCATTGCTTGTCGCAGCCAGGACAGTCTGGATATGACTGATTTCCATGGACTCCTCGGCAAACTCGGACAGAATTTCACCGTAGAACACCGAGATACCGGCCAGCCTTGCGGGACGCAGATTGTGCCACGAGTTATCAGCCACCAATACCTTGATCTTCATGGACTCAAGGGTGCGCGCCAGCTCTATTCCCCAGGGCGATGCACCCACCAGCAGCACGCTGTCGCGCTCCTTGGAGGCCAGCCCCAGGCGCCTGGCAAGCCAGCCAATGGTGCTGCCATGCAGGAAAACGGAAGCGAAAATTACCATGAATACCAGGGGCAGCAAGACCACCGCATCGGTATATCCCGCCGCAGCCATACGCGGCCCCATCAAGCCCGCGGTTGCCGCGGCGACGATTCCCCGTGGTGCGATCCAGCTCAGCAACACCCGGTCCTCGAACTTCATGTCGCTACCCGTGGTAGCCAGCATGATCGCCACTGGACGGGCCACGAAGAGGACCACAAACACCAGCAGTCCTGCTCGCCAGTCAACCGATCGAAGCAGTGCGAAATCCAGGTCGGCGGTCAGCATCACGAAGACCACAGATACCAGCATCACCGTGATGTATTCCTTGAAACGCTTCATGTCGTTGATGCCAGGCAAGTTCATATTGCCCACCACCATGCCCATGATGGTCACCGCCAACAGGCCGGCCTCGTTCTGCAAGGAATTTGCGAATGCATAAACGGCCAGCACCGCAGAGAGCATCACCGGCGACTTGAGAAACTCAGGCACCCAGCCACGCCTCAGCGACACACCAATTGCCCAACCCACTACGCCGCCCAGCACCACGCCGGCCAGCAAGGCCATGCCCACGCCCTTAAGCACGACCACCCAGCTCGAGCCTTCTCCCGCATAGATAAAAAACTGGAAGACCAGCACTGCCAGCAGGGCGCCCAGGGGATCATTCACGATGCCCTCCCACTTGAGGTAGGAGGCGGTGCGACGATTCAGCCGGGCCTGGCGTAGCAGGGGCATGATGACGGTCGGTCCGGTAACCACCATGATCGCCCCGAAGACCAGCGATACGGGAAGACTCAGTCCGCCGATAAAATGTGCCGAGGCCGTGCAGAAACACCAGGCCAGGGGCGCGCCCAGGTACACAAGCCGCCTTACCCCGGTTTTCGCGGTCTTCAGGTCGCTAAGCGAAAGGTTCAGGCCCCCTTCAAACAGGATAATCGCCACACACAGGCTGATAACAGGCCTGAACAGGTCACCAAAATCTTCAGCAGGATCCACCAGGCCGGTAATCGGCCCCGCGATCAATCCCGCCAATGCCAGCAATACGATGGCAGGTATGTGCAGACGCCAGGCGACCCATTGGGAAGCCACACCCAGGGCCATCACTGATACCAGCAAAATCACCAGATCATGTTCGTTCAAGCTCGGAACTCCAGCAGGCCC
>CAKZML010000204.1 GCA_937128475.1 uncultured Chromatiales bacterium | reverse complement strand
TAATTGGTGACTGTCCCCAATTTATTTCAGGCTGGCGAAGTTGTCGCCGGCGTCGGCGAGTTTTTCCAGCAGGGCCGAGGGTGTCCAGTAACCAAAGGCATCGCCATCACGATCGGCGAACTCTTTCATCCGCGCCAGCACATTCGGCAGGCCAACGGTGTCCGCGTAATGCATGGGACCACCATGGAACGCAGGGAAGCCGTAGCCGTACAACCACACGATATCGATATCTCCCGGGCGGAAGGCGATGCCCTCCTCCAGGATGCGTGAACCCTCGTTCACCAGCGGCAGCATGCAACGATCCAGGATTTCCTCGTCACTGTGTTCGCGCTGGGGCACACCCAGGCGGGCAGCCTCGGCGGCGATCAACTCGCTCACCACCGGGTCGGGAATCGGCTTACGATTACCCGGCTCGTAACGGAAGATACCGGCGCCGGTCTTCTGGCCAAAACGCCCGTCGGCAGCCAGTTTCAGGGTCACCGCTTCATAGCGCTCATCCGCTGGCAGGATACCCAGTTCGCGGGCCTCGCCAATCACCTTGGCACGCACGTCCACACCGGCCATGTCGATCATTGCGTTGGGGCCCATGGGAAAACCAAGACCCTGGACGATGGCGTCGATGCGCTCGGGGGCTGCGCCCTCCAGCAGCATCAAACCCACTTCCCGTGCATAACCTTCGAGCATGCGGTTGCCGATAAAACCGAAGCACACACCGGAGACCACTCCGGTCTTGCGTATGGTCTTGGCCAGCTTGACCACAGTGCCCAGCACCTCGGGAGAGGTCTTCTCACCGCGTACGATTTCCAGCAGGCGCATCACGTTGGCCGGGCTGAAGAAATGCATGCCCAGGACAAACTCGGGGCGCGAGGTGGAGGCGGCAATTTCATCCACATCCAGGGTGGAGGTGTTGCTGGCCAGGATCGCACCGGCCTTGCACACCCGGTCCAGTTCGCCAAACACCTGCTTCTTCAGAGCCATGTTCTCGAACACCGCCTCGATCACAAGATCCGCCTTGGCCAGGTCTGCGTAATCCGTACTGCCGCTGATCAGGCCCATGCGTTCTTCCAGGGCCTCGGCGGTGAGCCGTCCCTTCTTCATGGTGCGTTCGTAATTGCCGCGAATGATTTTCAGGCCACGATCCAGGGCCGACTGCTCCCGTTCGACCAGGTGGACCGGGATACCCACGTTCACAAAATTCATGGCGATGCCGCCACCCATGGTGCCGGCGCCGACTATGCCCACGGCGCGAATCGGCAGTTCCTGGATGCCCTTGTCCAGGCCGGGAATACGACTCACCTGGCGCTCGGCAAAGAATACATGCCGAAGCGCGGCAGACTGGGGAGAGGCCAGGCACTCGATGAACAACTCACGTTCAGCGGCCATGCCTGCATCAAAATCCATCTCTACCGCGTTGCGCACGCACTGGAGAATCCGGAAGGGAGAAAAATATCCCCTGGCGGCACGAGCAAGCCCGGCGGCCTGTTGCTCAAAGAAATCCTCGGGCAACCCGTCGGTGTTCACCGGCAGCTCACGCACCCGGCGCACACTGGCGCCGCCGGCCAGCAGACTGCGAGCATAGGCCAGGGCGCCTTCTTTCAAGTCACCCTCGACGATGTGATCTACGATGCCACGCTCAAGAGCCACCGCGGCCGAAACCGGGTTGCCGGTAACCATCATCTCCAGGGCGTTGGCCACACCGGCCAGGCGCGGCAGACGCTGGGTGCCACCGGCGCCAGGCAACAAGCCCAGTTTCACTTCCGGCAAACCCAGTTTCGCCGAGGGGACGGCGCAGCGATAATGACAACCTAATGCGGTTTCCAGCCCACCACCCAGGGCGGTGCCGTGAATCACAGCCACCAGCAGCTTGGGACATTGATCCAGCACATCAATCATATCCGGCAGGGCCGGCGGCAGCGGCGGCTTGCCAAATTCCGTAATGTCGGCCCCGGCCATGAATGTGCGCCCGGCACAGATCAGTACGATGGCTTTGACTTCCGGATCCTTGCCGGCCTGGATAATCGCCTCGGCAATACCGACGCGCACCGCCTGGGACAGTGCATTCACCGGTGGGTTATCCACGGTCACAATCGCCAAGGATCCATCTCGCTGGGTTGTCACTACATTGTTCACCGGGCTACTCCTCGTTAGTCATGTCTTGGCCGATGGCGGCTGCCACCAGCGGAATATCTGCAGGCTCATCCAGGTCGAACTTTGCCTGGGCTATAGCAACTTCCACCAGGTCGTGTTCGGCGTTAAGCAGGGCCTTGGCCCCGTGTTCACCGCTTAGCGATGACAGCGCCTCAAAGCGGCTGCGGGGAAAGCATGCCGGGATACCCACGGTATCCGCGTAACCCGCCGCCACCACCTTGTCGCCGCAGCGTGCATCCAGCAGCGCCTGCAACTGGGGAGCGCCAACCCCGGGCTGATCGCAACTACAAAACAGCACCCCATCGCAGTCTTCGGGCAAGGCGCTAACCGCCACCCGCAATGACGATGCCACGCCTTCGTTCCATTGGGTATTGTGCACACTGCGTACCCCGGTGGAGGCCAACGCGTCCCGGACCTCCTGGGCACAACATCCTGTGACCACCAACACCCTGTCGCCGACGACTGCCTGGGCGCTGCGCACCGCCCTGCACACCAGCGGTGTTCCTTCCCATAACAACAATTGCTTGGCGCTGCCCATGCGCCGGGATGCACCGGCGGCAAGCACCACTACCCAGGTCGTAGAGGTGGACGGCGTGCTCACAGGTCCAGCTTCTGATCCGGTGAGGTGAGGGTACCGGTGAACACCGCCTGCAACTGGGCGGCAATGGACAGTGCAATAGCCTCGGGACCACGACCGCCCAGGCCCAGGCCCACGGGCCCGTAAACCCGGCCTTTCAACGCCAGGGCTGCATCACCAATTTCGTTCAACAACCGATCTCGGCGTTTTGCCGGACCCAGCATGCCCACGTAGGGAATCGCCGCCCCGGCAAGCGCGGCAAGATAGCCCCGATCACGAGCCTGGTTGTGGGTCATGATGACCGCGGCATCAAACACATCCAGGTCCAGTTCACCGGCAAGTTCCTCAGCCTCCACACAGGCAATCAGCTCTGCCGGTGCGGTAAAGCGGTCTATGGCTGACTGGCGAAAATCCACCACGCTGGTGCGCCAGCCCTGCATGGCCGCAAGGCTTGCCAGGGGCGAGGCATCCGGTCCTGCGCCGATGATCAACAGCCGTGGCACCTTGGGTACCGGCATGCTGAATAATTCCAGTTCGGCGTTTGAGATAGTCAGTTGGGCAAGTGTCGGCTGTGAGTGGCGACCCAGTTCATCCACGATGGCCGGTTGAACGCCCTCATCGATGCCCAGGGCGCCACCCAGGTCTGCGGTCTGCCAGAGACTGCTACCCACCGGTAACGATGCATCAGCAGATTCGATCACCAGGGCGCAGGCGCCTGTCCGACCTTCCCAGGCCCAGTCAGCCAAATCAGCAAAAGGTTGGTAGTCCGTGGCCGCATCCAGCCGTTGCATGAAGATGGTCAACGCACCGTCGCAACCCAGGCCCAGCCCCCAGAGCTCGTCGGCCTGCACATCACGCATGTCATAGAAGACACGGTGAGGTTTGCCGGTGCGACGCACGTCCTCGGCATGCTCCAGTAAATCACCCTCAAGACAGCCGCCACTGAGCAGCCCCTGGAACTGGCCACCGGGTCCGATGAGCATTTGCTCGCCGGCCTTGCTGTAAGTGTTGCCCTCGGTCTGGATAACTGTCACCCACACCAGTGGTTCGCTCTGCTCTCGCCATTGCTGGAATGACTGAATTAACTGACTCAATGCCATGTCGAGGGTCTCCCTGGTCAGGTCTGCAACCGGATTTTCTTCATCGGCTAATGGTAGCAGCCCCTGCCTATCAGTGTATCCTTGAAAGCCCCCCACAAACGGACACGCGAGAGACACAATGGGTACGCTTTCAGGAAAGACCTTATTCATCACCGGAGCAAGCCGGGGAATCGGCCTCGCCATCGCACTTCGAGCGGCACGGGACGGGGCAAACATCGTCATCGCGGCCAAGACCGACAAGCCCCACAAAGTTCTCGAAGGCACCATCCATACCGCTGCCGGGGAAGTAGAAAAAGCCGGCGGCCATGCCCTGCCCCTGGTGGTGGATGTACGCGATGAAGACAAGGTTGTCGCGGCCATGGCCCAGGCTGCAGAGCATTTTGGCGGCATCGACATCATGGTGAATAACGCCAGTGCGATATCTCTCACCGGCACCCTGGAAACCAAGATGCGTCGCTACGACCTGATGCACCAGGTGAACGCTCGCGGCACATTCCTGTGCTCCCAGGCGGCCCTGCCCTATTTGCTCAAGGCCGATAATCCGCACATTTTGAACATCTCCCCGCCCCTGGACATGAAACCTCGCTGGTTCGGCCCCCACGTGGCCTACACCATGGCCAAGTACGGCATGAGCCTGTGTGTGCTGGGCATGGCCGAGGAGTTTCGCGGCAAGGGCGTGGCGGTGAATGCACTGTGGCCCCGCAGCACCATCGCCACCGCGGCGGTAAACAACCTGCTGGGCGGCGACACCATGATGCAGGGTTCGCGTACCCCGGAGATCATGGCCGATGCGGCCCACGCGATCTTGAGTTCACCCTCCCGTGAGCGCACGGGTAACTTCTTCATCGATGACCTGGTGCTGCGAGATGCCGGCGTCACGGATTTCGAGAAGTACCGGGTAAATCCGAGCAAGGATTTGTTCATGGACTTCTTCGTGCCTGAGGACACCGAGGACTCACCCGGCGGCGAGCGCTTCATCACTGATTTGGGTATGTCGAAAGACTAGCCCGCAACGACCATTTTTTATTCGACCCGATTACCAGGAGACCACCATGTCAGAACGAGTCCTGATCGACATCAAGGAAGGTATTGCACAGGTACGCCTGAACCGCGAAGACAAACTCAATGCACTGGACCCCGAACTGCTGTACTGCCTGATCGAGGCTGCAGAAACCCTGTCCAACACCGAGGGACTGCGTGCGGTAGTGCTCAGCGGCGAAGGCCGTTCCTTCTGCGCCGGCCTGGATTTCGCCAGCTTTGCCTCCATCGCACAAAATGGCGGCAAAATGCCCTTTGATCCCTTCGGCCGGGTGGAGAATAATCCTGCCAACATGGTGCAGCGTACCGGTTACGACTGGCACAGGCTGCCGGTGCCAGTGATCGCCGCAATCAAGGGGCATTGCTTCGGTGGCGGACTGCAGATCGCCCTGGGTGCAGACATACGCTACGCCGCCCCTGACACCCGCATGTCGGTGATGGAGATCAAGTGGGGCCTGATCCCGGATATGTCCGGCAGCCAGACCCTGCGTGACCTGGTGGGCCTGGATGTGGCCAAGGAACTGACCTGGACCGGGCGCCAGGTGGATGCCGCCGAGGCCCGGGAGCTGGGCCTGGTCACCCGGGTATGCGATGACCCGCTGGCCTCTGCCATGGAAACCGCCAAGGCGATTGCCGGGCGTTCACCCCATGCCATCCGCGCCGGCAAGCAACTGCTGAACCAGGCCTGGCATGGCAGTGACGAGGCCGGACTTGAGCTGGAAGCCGAACTGCAGAAAACCCTGCTGGGCAAGCCCAACCAGGTGGAAGCGGTGATGGCGAACATGCAAAAACGCGATCCGAAATTCCGGGACGTATAAGTTACAACTGAGACGAATTGCCCATGAAATCAGTGCGCGTACATGCCTTTACCGAGCGGCCCGAGGACATCCGGGTCGACGAGGTTCCCTTGCCCGAACCCGGTCCCGGCCAGGTGCGTGTGCGCATGCTCATGTGTCCGGTACATCCGTCTGACTTTCACTTTGTACGGGGTATCTACTACCGGGCGCTGGAACGCATCATCTGGAACCAGGCCGGAGACGGCGGCATTTTCCTGGATTCCAATCGAAGCAATGACTGCCCGGTTCCACCCTATGCCCTGGGTGCAGAAGGCGTTGGTATCGTCGATGCCTGCGGCAGCGGATTCCTGGCCAAGCGATTGAAAGGCAAACGAGTCGCGGTGGCCGGTGCGCCGCCCAACGGTGTGTGGCAAGAGTTCGCGGTGGTTGAGGCCAAGCGTGCAGTGCCCGTATCCGATGAGTTACCCGATGAACAGGCGGCCATGTACTTCGTGAATCCTATCTCGGCCTACGTGATGGTTCGCGAAGTGCTGAAGGTTCCCAAGGACAGCTGGTTGCTCATCACCGCGGCGGGCTCTGCACTGGGCAAGAGCGTGGTGCGCATGGGCAAGCTGTTCGGCTTCCGTACGATTTGTGTGGTGCGCTCCGATGCCAACACCGCCGAGTTGAATCGACTGGGCGCCGATGCAGTCATCGAGACCAACAAGCAGGACATGATTACCGAAGTGGCGCGCATCACCAACAACAAGGGCGTGGGCGCGGCCATGGATTGCGTGGGTGGCAAACTCACTGCCGATGTGGTGCGATGCCTGGGACTCAACGGCCGCTTGCTGGTGTACGGCACCATGGCCGACAGTCCCGTCGAGGTAGCGGTTCGCGACCTGATGATGCCCCTGGCAGGGATCGAAGGTTTTTACCTGGGCAACTGGATGGCCCAGCAGTCCCCTTTGACACTGCTCAAGACACTGCGAGCAGTGAAGCGACTGACAGCCCAAGGCATGTTCCAAACCGAAGTAAGCGAAGTCTTTCCCATTGACCGGGCAGCGGACGCGGTGGCCGCCTCATTGCA
>CAKZML010000203.1 GCA_937128475.1 uncultured Chromatiales bacterium | reverse complement strand
CAGAGATACGTAAGTGGCAAGGAGCAGGACTCACCCTCGACCGGATCAGGGAGTTGCTTAAGGGGCAGCGGGTTGACGAACTACCCCCACCGCAACGCCAGGCCGGAGACATAGAAATATGGAGTCACATATTGCTCAAGAACGGCCTTGAATTACGTGTCGAACCAGGCAAAGCGGGATTATCGCCAGAGCAGATACGCGAGTTTACGCGTCGACTGCTCACTACCCTCAAAGATATTGAGGATTCCAGGGAGTAACAGTTCATGCATGCGAAAGCAGCGATGATGACAACTACAGACCAAGAACAACTCGTTTTACAGGGCGTGAATGCCGATGTGACACTGAGCACCGGCAGCACCGAGATTACTGTCACCCAGACCTACCGAAATGATGAGTCCTCATCGATTGAGGCGGTATACACCTTCCCCCTGCCGCTGGATGCGGTACTGCTCGACCTGGATGTACAACTTGGCGATCGTCACCTGAAGGGCAACATCCTGCCCAGGGTTGAGGCATCGGAGCAGTACGAGGATGCGGTTAGCGATGGCGACAGTGCCGTCATGCTTGAACAACTGGAACCCGGGCTTTACACGATGAACGTGGGCAACCTGCAGGCCGGCGAGAGCTGCGTGGTGACCTATCACTACGCGAGCCTGAACCGCTGGAGCAATAACACCCTGCGTTTTTGCCTGCCCTCCACTATCGCGCCACGCTATGGCGATCCCAGGAGCAGTGGCCTGGAGCCTCACCAGATACCTGAATACACCATGGCCGAGACCCAGGGGTTGAGCATTACCGTCAGGGCAGGCGGCTCGCTGGCTGATGCCCGGATCGCATGTCCCACCCACAAGGTACGCATGGACAAGGTCGACGGGATTGCCTGCGTGTCGCTTGTGCACGAAACCGCTGCCATGGACCGTGACTTCGTGCTGGAACTGGTATCTCAGTCCCGGGTCATCTCCAGTGCACAGGTCGTGAAGGACCTGGACGGGTGGATGGTTCACACCAGCTTCTGCCCCTCATTTGAGGGCGCCGACGAGCAACCCGCCCGTGCTTTGAAGCTACTGGTGGACTGCTCGGGATCCATGAGCGGTGATTCCATTGCCCAGGCCCGCGAGGCCGTGTCGCGGATCATCGACTCGTTACGCTCCCAGGACTACTTCAGCGTGGCGGCCTTTGGCAACCACTACAGGAATGTGCTGAACGTTAGCGGCATGTTGCCGGCCACCGACCAAAACAAGGCCCTTGCCAGGGATCACATCCAGTCCCTGAACGCCGATATGGGCGGAACGCAAATCGGCGAGGCACTGGCTACCACCTACGCGATGCGATGCCCACTGAAGACCCGGGCAGACCTGTTACTGATCACCGATGGCAACGTATGGGATCAAGAAGAACTGATCGCCAACGCGAAGGCTTCACGACACCGGGTGTTCACCGTTGGCGTTGGCAGCTCAGTCAGCGAGGCGTTCGTGCGGGCACTGGCAGAGAGAACCGCCGGGGCCTGTGAACTGGTCACGCCCAACGAGGACATGGCCAGCAAGATCCATCGGCATTTTCTGCGGATGTGGTCGCCACGCTGTGAAGATCTCAAGATGGCCTGGAGCAATCCTCCCACCGACGCCTACCCAAACCCCGTGCGTACTGTCTACAGCGGCGATACCGTCCACCTGTTCCACTGGTTCGAAGAACCGCCCACGGACAAGGTCACGGTGACCCTGGAGCTGCCAGACTACGAAAATGCCATCCAGGAAATTTCCCTGGAACAAACCGAAGAATCTGTCGATGAGGCATCCCCCGTCCATCCCCTGGCCAGGCTCGCCGCAGCAACCATGATCCGTGAAACCCAGGATGAAGAAATTGGCACAAAGCTGGCACTGGATTACCAGCTGATGAGCCCGTGGACCAATTGCCTGGTGATTGACGAACGTCCCGAGGGAGAGAAGGCGAAGGACCTGCCTGAGTTACGCAAGGTCAGGTCGCTGGTGTCTGCCGGATGGGGTGGTATGGGAAGTGTGGATGCGGATGTGTGTTTTAACCTGTGCATGTCGGAACCTGCCGAGTCTAATTACAGGCAAGTAGCCTCCATGAGAGAGACAGTCAGCTGTGCACGGCCAAGAGAAAACGGACCCACCAGCTATGACGAGCCCGCTATCAGGCGTAGTCAGCGAATAACAAGCGACGCTGGTAGCGACGATAGTATTCTGGATATCCCCGCATTCCTTAAACGGCAATCGGAACCCCAGTACGGCGCGCCCCTTCAGCCACTGTCACGCTGGATCGGGGAGCACTACGGCACGCCCACAAGGGCACCGACAGTGGCCGAGATCCAGGTGGGTGGGCAATTACTGGAGACCCTGCAAAAGTTGGTTTCCCAGGGGCTGGACGATTCGCTTGTAGCGATCACCTTCCTGTACATATCAGCCAAGGGCTATGAGCAAGAACGAGTCGCCAGGCAACACATACGTCTACTCAGAAAACTGTATCGCGAGGAAATCGGCAAGAGCGGCCTGGATGCCCAGGTGGTAGGCGACATGTTCAACGAGGCCTTCGAGAAAGTGGCTCACTGGAAAGAAACGATCAACCTAGGGGTGCACAAGATCAACTCGTCACTTCTTGCGAGATTGACGAGATAGGCGGTCGGTAA
>CAKZML010000202.1 GCA_937128475.1 uncultured Chromatiales bacterium | reverse complement strand
CCCAAACGCAAAAAACCGGCGGAAAGCCGGTTTAAACGTTTACTCGAAGACTCTTATTTTAACGGATAAATGGTCGGGGCGAGAGGATTCGAACCTCCGACCCCCTGCACCCCATGCAGGTGCGCTACCAGGCTGCGCCACGCCCCGACAATATCCGCTCCCCATCTAGGGAAGGCCGGCATAATAAACTAATAGCTGAGAACTACAAGGGTAAATGAGCTATCTGCGAAGAATTTTGAGGATCTCTTCTAGCTCAACCCTGATCTGTTTAACGATCTGCTGGCTCTGATTTACGTCCTCGCGCGCTTCCTCGCCCGTCAGACGCTGCCTTGCACCACCGATTGTAAAGCCCTGCTCGTACAAGAGGCCTCGAATCTGCCTGATGATCAATACATCCTGGCGCTGGTAGTACCGCCTGTTTCCACGGCGCTTCACTGGCTTCAGCTGCGGGAACTCCTGCTCCCAATAGCGCAGGACATGAGGCTTAACGCCACACAGCTCACTCACTTCACCGATAGTGAAGTAGCGCTTCCCCGGGATAGGGGGCAGTTGGTCGTTATTCCCCGGTTCCAGCATATGCTTCCACGCGTGCCTTCAGTTTTTGCCCGGGACGAAACGTCACTACCCTGCGGGCAGTAATTGGAATCTCTTCACCCGTTTTGGGATTTCGTCCAGGCCTTTGGTTTTTGTCTCTAAGATCGAAGTTTCCAAAACCCGACAATTTAACTTGCTCGCCATTGGATAACCCGTTCCTGAGTTCCTCAAAGAACATGTCAACAAGTTCACGTGCCTCACGCTTGTTCAACCCTAATTCGTTGAACAATGCCTCAGCCATGTCCGCTTTGGTCAATGCCATCAATCTAATCTCTTATCTGAGCGCCAAACTCATTTTTTAAGGCTTCCCCCACGGCAGTAACTACCTGGTCGGCCTCTTGGTCGGTAAGCGTGCGCGATGATTCCTGTAAAATCAAGCCTAAAGCGACACTTTTTAGTCCGGAATCTATCCCCGAGCCCTGGTAGACATCGAACAATCGGCAGTCAACGAGCAGTTGCCCTGCTACCGATCTGGCTGTCGAGACTATGTCTTCGGCAGCAATGCCCTCTGGCAAAACGATCGCGAGATCTCGTCGAACTCGCGGGAATTTCGAGATCGGCGAAAATACCGGCATGTTCGCAGCAGTTGTCGCATTTACAGCCAATTCAAACATGAACGCCGGATGGCGCAACCCGAGTTTCGCCTGAGCCTCAGGGTGCAAGGCGCCAACCCAGCCCACAGGCTGCCCATTTCTAAGAATCCGTGCGCTTTGGCCCGGGTGAAGCGCCGAATGGGTACTAGACTCGAACCTAAACTCATGAAATGCGCCGCTCAAGCGCAAAATCGTCTCGACATCAGACTTTATGTCAAAAAAGTCCGCCACCACCGACTTCCGCCCCCACTGCTCATCCGAAAGGGGTCCTGAAACGAGCCCGGAAACCATATTAACTTCTGTATTTTCAGTATCTTGCAGCGCAAACTTCACGCCAATTTCGAAAATACGCACCCGGTCTTGCTGGCGAGTCACATTTTGCTGCAGGGCCTGGATCAAGCCGGGCCACAGCGACACCCTCATTACCGATAATTCCGATGAGATGGGATTGCTCAGAACCACCGCTTCCACACCGGGAAACAGCAACTCCTGAACCCCGGGATCCACAAAACTGTAAGTGATCACTTCCTGGTAGCCGATAGAAATCATCCTATCCCTGAGAATGTCGTTTTCAACCCTGGATTCAGAAACTACCGGCACGATCACATCTGAATTCAACGGGCTTTCTGGAATATTGTCGTAACCAAATATTCTCGCCACTTCCTCGATAAGATCTTCTTCGATTTCCATGTCAAAGCGGTGCATGGGAGGCAAGCCGCGCCATCCGTCCGGCGTCTCAGATACTTCCAGCCCAAGTCGCCTGAGAATGCCACCCACCTGCTCATCTGGCACAGAGACGCCAAGCACCTTTTCCAACCGTGCTTTGCGTAAAACAATCTCTTTGCGCTGCGGCAGATGCTGCGAGTCCCTGGCTTCCACCACGGGCCCGGGAACGCCACCGCAAATATCGACGATCAATTGGGTCGCCCTTTCCATGGCTCTGCGCTGCAGCGACGGGTCTACCCCGCGCTCGTATCTGTGCGACGCATCCGTGTGAAGACCCAGACGTCGACCCCGCCCTACAATGGACAACGGAGCGAAAAAGGCACTTTCCAGAAATATTGAGGCAGTCTCATCCGTCACGCTGGAATGGAGTCCTCCCATGATGCCCGCCAGGGCTACCGGAGCCTGGTGATCAGCGATAACCAGCATGTCGGCATCCAGCTTCACTTCCTTGCCGTCCAGGAGCACCAGGGGCTCATCCTGGAGGGCCTTTCGGACTCTAATACCACCGGCAAGCTTGCCCAGGTCAAAGGCATGCATGGGCTGGCCAAGTTCCAGCAAGACAAAATTGGTTACATCCACTACAGGCTGCAACGGTCTGAGTCCGGCACGACGAAGCTTCTCTCTCATCCATTCGGGCGTAATCGCCTGCATGTTGATACCTTCAATCGCCCTGCCCAGGTAGACCGGACAACCCGCCGGGTCCAAAAGCTCCACCGGCAAATCCGCATCGGACTTGGCCGGGACCCCGTGTAGGGCCTGGCATTCAAAGGCCATTTCATTCAAAACAGCCACTTCGCGAGCCACTCCCAAAACACCCAGGCAATCGCCGCGGTTGGGCGTCAGGTCCAACTCAATGACCGCATCGTCCAATTTCAGGTATTGCTGTAGTTCGAGACCTACTGTTGGATTACCGGCAAGTTCCATGATTCCGTCACTGCCCTCGCCCAACTTCAGTTCCGTCTCGGAACACAGCATTCCGAAGGACTTCACTCCACGAAGCTTGGAGGCACGAATTTTCACGCCTCCAGGCAGGCGGGCTCCGGGCAACGCTACCGGATAACTAAAACCGGCCCTTACGTTAGGAGCGCCACAGACTATTTGCAGTAACTCGTCCTGGCCCGCATCAACCATACACACCGACAGGGTATCGGCATCGGGATGCTTGCTGAGCTCTTTGACCTGCCCCACCACCACCCCGGTGAAATCAGGACTGATTCGCTCCAGCGAACCAATTTCCAGTCCGGCCATGGTCAATTGCTCGGCAATGCGCTCAATACCCACATCCGGGTTAATCCATTCGCGCAGCCAATTCTCACTAATTTTCATGCGTTATTGCTCCGCGATCTGTCAACTGAACTGACGCAAGAAGCGCAGGTCATTTTCAAAAAACAGGCGCAAGTCATTAACGCCGTAACGCAACATGGTGAGTCGCTCCACGCCCATGCCAAACGCATACCCCGTGTATTCCTCGGGATCGATTCCGACATTTTTCAGCACATTGGGATGCACCATCCCGCAACCCAGCACTTCCAGCCATCCGGTACCGGAGCAAACACGGCAACCCTCTCCCCCACACATCACACATTCCATATCAACTTCAGCCGATGGCTCGGTAAAAGGGAAATAGGAGGGACGCAAACGCACTTTCAAATCGCGTTCGAAAAATTGCTGCAGGAACTGCTGCAGGATCGACTTGAGGTTAGCCAGGCTGACATCACGATCTACCACCAGGCCTTCAACCTGGTGAAACATCGGAGTATGAGTAAGGTCCGAATCACAGCGATAAACGCGCCCCGGAGCAATCAGCCTGATCGGCGGTTTCTGATCCAGCATCGCACGAATTTGCACCGGCGATGTATGGGTCCTCAACAACCTGCCATCAGGAAAATAGAAAGTATCGTGCATTGCACGTGCCGGATGATGATCCGGGATATTCAATGCTTCGAAGTTATGAAATTCATCTTCGATTTCAGGTCCGGTCTCTACCGCAAACCCTGCCCGCTGGAACAAGGTTTCGATACGCCGCATTGAGCGACTGACCGGGTGCATGCCGCCCGGGGTTGTTCCCCGACCGGGCAAGGTCACATCAACCTTTTCACTCTGAAGCCTCGCCTGAAGCGCAGCAGCTTCGAGTTTCTGCTTGCTTTCAGCTATCCGTCCTGCAACGTCGTCCTTGGCTTCATTCACCAACTTGCCAAACAGCGGACGCTCCTCGGCCGGCAGTGAACCCAGGGTCTTCATCTGCAATGAGATCAGACCTTTTTTACCCAGGTACTGGACCCTTAACTGATCCAGTGAGGCCAGGTCCCCGGCGGCGTCAATCTCCTCCAGGGCTTGCTCGACAATGCGAGTCAACTCGCTCACAGGCGTCTCCAAAAACAAATCGTATTAAAAAAAAGAGGGGAAAGCCGACCGGCCTTCCCCTCTTTAGACTTCCGTTAATTTCGAATCAGCTAAACAGCCATTCCAAAATTAAGCAGCGAGGCTGGCCTTTGCCTGCTCAACGATCGCACCAAACGCTGCGTCGTCATGCACTGCCAGGTCAGCCAGGACCTTACGGTCGATCTCGATACCAGCCACACTCAGGCCGTGCATCAGGACGCTGTATGACAGACCGTGAGCACGTGCACCGGCGTTGATACGGGCAATCCACAGGGCCCTGAACTGACGCTTGCGCTGGCGACGATCTCGGTAGGCGTACTGACCTGCCTTGGTAACAGCCTGCTTCGCAACCCGATAGACCTTGCTACGGGCACCAAAATAACCTTTCGCCTTTGCCAGTACTTTCTTATGCCGGGCTTTGGCGGTAACTCCACGTTTCACTCTTGACATTTCATATCCCCCTTACGCGAACGGCAGCATGCGACGCACCATCGGCACATCACACTCGGCAACCTGCTGAGTAGCGCGCAAATGGCGCTTCCGCTTGGTCGACTTCTTGGTAAGGATATGTCTCAAGTGGGATTGACCTCGTTTGAAGCCTCCCTTCCCGGTACGGCGAAAACGCTTCGCCGCGCCGCGATTACTTTTCATCTTCGGCATTATTACTCTCCGTTTATTTGGCCTTATCGGGATTTCTTGCCCCGGGTCAGGCGGAGTGGCAAACGATTACCAACTCACTTCTTTTTTGGTCCTAACACCATGATCATCTGTCGCCCTTCCATCAGGGGGAACTGCTCAACTGAGGCCAATTCCTCCAGGTCCACACGGACCCTGTCCAACAGCTTGCGACCGAGATCACGGTGCGCCATCTCTCGACCCCGGAAACGCAGCGTAACTTTCGCCTTGTCACCGTTTTCAAGAAATTTTCTCAGGTTTTTCAACTTCACCTGATAGTCGCCTTCTTCCGTACCTGGACGAAATTTGACTTCTTTAACCTGGGACTGCTTCTGCTTGCCTTTGGCCGACTGGGACTTCTTCTTCTGTTCGAAAATATACTTTCCGAAGTCCATGATTCGGCAGACAGGGGGCTCCGCATTGGGAGAAACCTCAACCAGGTCAAGGTTCTCTGACGAAGAAAGTTCAAGCGCTTCAGTAAGCGACATGACTCCCTTCTGCTCTCCTTCATCATCAATCACCCTTACCGTGGTAGCGGTGATTTCCTCATTACGACGAGCCCGTTTTGACGCAGCGATACTTCAGTCCTCCAAAATTAATTGCGGCCGCGACTCGCAAGCTCGGACTGGAACCTTTGGGAGAGCTCTTCAATGCTCATTTTCCCAAGGTCTTCGCCCTCGCGCGTGCGCACGGCCACCAAACCAGATTCCATCTCCTGATCGCCTACAACGAGCAGGTATGGAATCCGCTGAATTGTGTGTTCGCGAATTTTAAAGCCGATCTTCTCGTTTCTCAAGTCCGAATCAATTCGAAACCCCTGTTTTTTCAGGGAATCGACCACGCTGGCCACATAATCGGCCTGCCGATCGGTGATATTCAACACTACAGCCTGCACCGGAGCCAGCCAAAGCGGGAATCGGCCCTCGTAATGTTCGACCAAAATACCGAAGAAACGCTCCAATGAACCCAACAATGCGCGATGGATCATGATCGGCCGCTTGCGGTTGCCGTCGGCCGCCACATATTCCATTTCAAAGCGCTCGGGAAGATTGAAATCCAGCTGGACCGTGGAGCACTGCCAGCGCCGGCCAATGGCATCCTCGATCTTGATATCGATCTTGGGACCATAGAAAGCACCGCCGCCCTCGTCCACCCCGAACTTCAGGCCTTTCTTCTCCAGCGCGGTCCGCAAGGACTGGGTCGCCTTGACCCAAATATCGTCGGAACCCACTGATTTTTCAGGCCTGGTTGATAATTCAATTTCGTAATTCTCGAAGCCGAAGGCGGTCAGGATATCCAGGGTCAGGTCCAGGATTGCGAGAATCTCAGCCTCGATTTGCTCCTCCGTGCAGAACACGTGAGCATCATCCTGGGTGAAGCCCCGGACACGCATCAGACCATGCAGGGCCCCGGACATTTCGTGCCGGTATACGGTACCCAGTTCGGCCCAGCGCATGGGCAGTTCCCGGTAGGATCGCAGAGCATTTTTATAGATCAGAACGTGGAATGGGCAGTTCATCGGCTTCAACTGGTAAAGCTGATTATCCTCTTCCATGGGGCGATACATGGACTCCCGGTAAAAGTCCGTGTGCCCGGAAGTATCCCAAAGGGTCTGCAGGGCAATATGTGGCGTATAAAGCAGCTCGTAGTCAGCAGAAACGTGACGATCGCGCCAAAAATCTTCGATTACGCGCCGAATCCGGGCTCCCTTGGGATGCCAGAACACCAAACCGCCGCCTGCATCTTCCTGAAGACTGAATAGATCCAGCTTCTGACCAATCCGGCGATGATCGCGCTTTTCAGCCTCTTCCAGGCGATGTAGATAGGCCTTCAGGGCCTTCTTGTCCGGCCAGGCAGTACCGTAAATGCGCTGGAGCATCTCATTATCCGAATTGCCTCTCCAGTACGCTCCCGCCACCTTGGTCAGCTTGAAGGCGCCCAGCACACCCGTGCGAGGCACGTGGGGCCCGCGACACAGGTCTTCAAAATCACCCTGGCCGTAAAGACTAATCTCGTCTCCGGCAGGGATATCTTCGATGATCTTGGCCTTGTACTGTTCACCGATACTCTGGAAATGCTTGATGGCATCTTCGCGAACCATGACGCGACGAGTCACCTCAACGTCCTGGGCCGCCAGTTCCTTCATGCGCTTTTCGATAGCGACCAGATCTTCCGGCGTAAACGCACGCTCGAAAGCAAAATCGTAATAAAACCCGTCATCGATAACAGGGCCGATAGTCACCTGAGCTGCCGGGTAAAGCTGTTTTACCGCCTGGGCGAGCAAATGGGCCGTGGAATGCCTGATCACCTCGAGGCCCTTGGGATCCTTGAGAGTCACTATAGCGACACTTGCGTCAGCCTCTACCACGTGGGAGGCGTCGACCAGTTGACCGTCAACCTCGCCTGCCACCATGGCACGCGCTAAACCAGGACCGATATCCTGGGCAATAGCCATAACTGAGACTGGCTGGTCGAACTGTCGCTGGCTGCCGTCGGGCAAGCTGATCACGGGCATCAGAGCTTCTCCAGAAATGAAAAAAAGGGCGAACTCAAACGAGATCGCCCTTCGGGAAGACTTTGGTAGGCGCGGCCAGGATTGAACTGGCGACCCCTACCATGTCAAGGTAGTGCTCTACCACTGAGCTACGCGCCTACAACCTCGTCTCTGAGGGCGGACAAAGATAGCCGAGAGAGGTGCATATGACAAGTGCGAATCGACCTGTTTTTCAGATTATTTGCATTAAATAGCCTGACCCTCGGGTCCGAACTCCATTTTTCTGAGCGAATCGATCTCGTCTCGCAACCTGGCCGCCTCCTCGAACTCCAGATCCCGGGCATGTTTGAACATCTGTTTTTCCAGCTGTTGCATCCGTTTAGCCAGCTGCGAGGGGGTCAAATGCCGGTATAGCGCATGATCTTCCGCAACTTTCTGACGACCAGGCACGGGCGCCCCGCTCCGGGCTCCTTCCATGACGTCAGTCACCGCTTTGCGGATAGAGGTCGGAATAATCCCGTGTTCGAGATTGTGAGCAACCTGCTTCTCTCGCCGTCTTTCGGTCTCCGCCAGCGCTCTTTCCATGGAGCCGGTGACCCTGTCAGCGTACAGGATCGCCCGGCCGTTGACGTTACGAGCCGCCCGTCCAATCGTCTGGATCAAGGCTCCGGTTGAGCGAAGAAAACCTTCCTTGTCCGCATCCAGAATTGCCACCAGGGAAACCTCGGGCATATCCAGGCCCTCCCTGAGCAGGTTAATACCCACCAGCGCGTCAAATTCACCCAGACGCAGGTCGCGAATGATCTCGGTTCGCTCCACCGTGTCGATATCTGAATGCAAATACCTCACCCTGGCGCCATTCTCTTCCAGGTACTCGGTCAGGTCCTCTGCCATGCGCTTGGTAAGGGTGGTGATCAGAACTCTCTCGTCCTGCTCCGCCCGCTTTCTGATTTCCGAAAGCACGTCATCAACCTGTGTCGCCACGGGGCGAATCTCAACCTCCGGATCCACCAGCCCGGTAGGCCGCACCACTTGCTCAACCACCTGTCCCGAATGCTGATACTCGTAATCCCTGGGAGTAGCTGAGACGAAGATGGTCTGGGGTGCCAGCCGCTCCCATTCATCAAACCTCAAGGGGCGGTTATCCAGGGCGGAAGGCAGACGGAACCCGTATTCCACCAGGGTCTCCTTGCGGGACCTGTCGCCTTTGTACATGGCGCCCAACTGGGGAATGGTGACATGACTTTCATCCACCACCAGCAAGGCGTCAGCCGGCAGGTAGTCGAACAGGCACGGTGGCGGCTCGCCCGGCTCTCGTCCCGAGAGGTAGCGAGAGTAGTTTTCTATACCCGAGCAATAACCCAACTCGTTAATCATCTCCAGGTCGAACTGGGTGCGCTGTTCCAGCCGCTGGGCTTCCAGCAACTTTCCGTTATCCCGCATCTGGATCAGGCGCTCTCGTAACTCTTCCTTGATCCTGCCCACCGCCTTGACCAACACATCCCGGGGGGTCACGTAGTGGGTCTTGGGGTACACAGTCAGCCGGGGCACAGACCTCAGCACTTCCCCGGTCAAGGGATCAAAATTTGATAGCGACTCTATCTCATCATCAAACAACTCAATCCGAATCGCCTCCCGCTCGGAATCCGCCGGAAATACATCAATCACATCGCCCCTGACGCGGTAGGTGCCGTGACCAAAATCCACGTCATTGCGCGCGTACTGCATCTCGGCCAGCCGCCGAAGCACATAGCGCTGGTCAATCTTCTCGCCGCGCACCAGGTGCAAGACCATGCTCAGATAGGCATTGGGGTCTCCAAGGCCATAAATAGCGGACACCGTTGCCACGATGATGACGTCCTTACGCTCCAGCAGGGCCTTGGTTGCCGACAGACGCATCTGCTCGATATGGGCATTGATAGACGAGTCTTTCTCAATGAACGTATCCGAGGACGCCACGTAGGCCTCAGGCTGGTAATAATCGTAGTACGAGACAAAGTACTCGACGGCGTTATTTGGGAAAAACCCTTTCATCTCCCCATACAGCTGGGCTGCCAGGGTCTTGTTATGGGCCAGGATCATGGTTGGACGTTGCTGGCTCTGAATCAGGTTGGCAATAGTGAACGTTTTGCCCGATCCGGTAACTCCCAGGAGGGTTTGCCTGGCCAGCCCGGATTCCAGCCCATCCAACAGGTCGGCAATGGCCGCGGGCTGGTCGCCAGCAGGCTGGTAACTGGACACAATCTCAAACTTTTCAGACAAAATAATTGCTCTTAAACTCAATTGGCAGCGCCAGTCCTTTCCCGTACCATTAGGACGCTTCCGCCCGGAAGCCTACAGCTGGAGCCAAACTAGTGATTCTACCAATATCCGACCGCGTAAAACGCATTAAACCCTCCCCGACCATTGCGGTATCCATGCGCGCGGCTGAACTCAAGGCTGCCGGCCATGACGTCATCGGCCTGGGCGCAGGCGAGCCGGACTTTGATACGCCCGAACATATCAAGCAGGCGGCCATCAAGGCGATCCAGGACGGGTTCACCAAATATACGGCGGTGGATGGAATAGTTGAGCTTAAACGGGCGATTATTGACAAGTTCAAACGGGATAACGAGTTGGACTACCAACTGGACCAGATATTGGTGTCCACCGGAGCAAAGCAGACACTTTTCAATCTCTGCCAGGCGGTACTGGGTTCCGGCGACGAGGCAGTCATCCCCGCCCCCTACTGGGTGTCCTATCCAGACATCGTATTGTTATGCGACGCCACCCCGGTTTCGGTGTTGGCCGGCGCCGAGCAGGGATTCAAAATTACGCCCCAACAGTTAGACGATGCGCTGAACGAGAAGACCCGGCTGATGTTCCTTAACACACCCAGTAATCCGACTGGCGTGGTCTACTCCCGACCCGAACTGGTTGCCCTGGGCGAGGTGCTCGAGAAGTATCCAAACGTAATTATCGCCACTGATGACATGTACGAGCATATCTACTGGGGTGATGAGCCATTTGTGAGTTTTGCACAAGCCTGCCCCCAGCTTTACCACCGCACCGTCACGATAAACGGGGTATCCAAAGCCTATGCCATGACTGGCTGGCGCATTGGCTACTGTGGCGGCCCGGAACCGGTGATCAAGGCAATGAAGAAAATTCAGAGCCAGAGCACCTCGAATCCGGTGTCAATTTCCCAGAAAGCGGCATTGGAGGCCCTTAACGGCGACCAGTCATGCCTGGCCTTGATGGCCGGGGCGTTCAAGGAACGGCACGATTTCGTGGTGAAAAGCCTGAACAACGTCAAGGGCGTGAAGTGTCTGGCCAGCGACGGTGCTTTCTATGCCTTCCCTGATATGCGCGAGGCCATCGCGAATACTCCGGGTATCGAAGACGATGTGCAGCTGGCAGAATTTCTGCTGGTGGAAGCCGGCCTGGCATTTGTACCTGGCTCGGCATTTGGCGCCCCAGGATACCTGCGGCTGTCCTACGCCATCGACATGGACACACTGACCGACGCTATGGAGCGCCTGAAGCAGTGCCTGGGTTGATGTTCTGAAGAATTAGGGTTTTTCGCCCCTGATGCCTTGACTTGCCCGGACTGTCAGGGCAGAATCTCGGCCCTTCAGCGGTACGTCCGTTGAATGTAATTCCCCGGTAGCTCAGTTGGTAGAGCAGCTGACTGTTAATCAGCCTGTCGGTGGTTCGAGTCCGCCCCGGGGAGCCATCTTCAAAAGCCTCGTCCTTTTTGGACGGGGCTTTTTTTTGCCCTCAGAAATTGCCGCAAGAAGGGCTCTCCCGAACAGCCCAGACCCTGAAAGACTGAATGTTCAGTCCGGGTCAACCGCCCCACTGCTCCGCCTGGCCCTGATGGTCTTCTTCAACGCGTCCTGGAATGACGTCATCAACACGGCAGTTGATACGCCTATCATCAGTACGCCGTTAATTGCTTCCAGGGGACCAAGCAACTTGTGCTCATCGGACATCACAATATCCCCGTAACCCAGCGTGGC
>CAKZML010000201.1 GCA_937128475.1 uncultured Chromatiales bacterium | reverse complement strand
GAGGAAACCTCACTTGAGGGTCTCGGGAAATGTGAATGGCGACTGGACGGTCACTGCATTGCCTGCATGAAGCTGGATTGAACTCCGGGTCCAGGTGTATTCCAAACTTGTATAACTAGAACAGATTACCCATTTAAAAGTTATGAAAACAATGAATTATTTCCAACCCTTCATGGGCATCGTCGGCCTGTTGTGCGGGATCATTGCTGGGCCTGTGGCGGGTTCAGAGTCGCTCCAGGCTGAGTCGGCAAATGTCATTACCCAGGATGTATTCACCGTCTCACCGGGTGACTGGGAATTTTCCCTGGGAATGGGGGTTGAGCGCGCCCACCAGGCCTTTGATGATAATGGCAATGTGGTGACCCGTCCCGATACTTTCCAGAACGCGATTGCTGCCTCGGCAGTCAGGGGGTTGGCCGAAAATCTCGATCTTTCGCTCACCGGGTTCTGGGCGGACCTGGGCGATCAGCAATCGGTAAACCAGGACGGTAATGGCCTCGGGGATGTTCAGCTTGAATTGCGCTGGAAATTTTATTCCGGTGACACTTGGCACCTGGCGTATCTGCCAAGGCTGGTTGCTCCGCTAGGCAGCAAGTTGGATCAGACCCGCCTGGTCCCGGGTCAGCCATACTGGAGCGTGGATAATTCCCTTGTGGCAACCCGGGTGAAGGGACGTTGGGCCGGCAGCGTGGAGGCCAGCGTGTCTGTGCCTTTTGGTGATGCGCGGCATGGGAATCGTACCGCCACTGGACTTAACGGCGCCCTGGGTTATCAGCTTGGCCCCGCAGTGAAGATAGAGGCCGAGTTGCTGCTGGAACATCAAAAATTTGAGCTTGATAGCGCAGCCTGGCGCAGCAACCTGGCACTGGGTGCCATTATGCAGCTATCACCACAACTGCGAATGGATGCTGCCCTGATCCAGGGAATTCATGGCCAGCGCGCCGACCGCTTGAACATGGTGGTGATTAATTTTGTGATCCAGCTCTAGAGAGCGATTACTCTTTGACCGGACGCTTGTAGAGTTTCCGTTGCAGAGTTCTGCGATGCATTTTCAGGGCCCGGGCCGCCGCCGAAATATTTCCGTTATGGGCGAGCAGGATTTTTTGCAGGTGCTCCCATTCAAGCCGTTTTACTGACAGGGGCTTTTCGGCAACCGCAACCGTGGGATCCCCGTCTTCACGTTTCAGTGCCGCGACTATCTCATTGGCATCCGCAGGCTTGGTCAGGTAATGGTTGGCCCCCAGCTTGATGGCTTCCACCGCCGTTGCCACGCTGGCATAGCCGGTTAGCATGACAATCCGGGTGTGCTCATCCAG
>CAKZML010000200.1 GCA_937128475.1 uncultured Chromatiales bacterium | reverse complement strand
TACATCGGTGGTGTGTATATCGACCGAACCCCGGTAGGCCAGACCGAGCAAACCCGCCCGTTTACGCCGGTTAGCCTGGATACTCAGCAGGCGAGTATGCGGGCCCTGGGACGGGATGTATTCGCACCGGATGCATTTAGTATTTCGCCCGACCTGTTAAGCCATTTGCAGACCCAGCGTCGCGGCTTTGACTTCTTCCCCATCACAGAGGACCCCAAGGTTCATGAGGCTGTGCTTGGGATTCAGAAAAGCGTGCTGGATCACCTGCTTCACCCGGTGGTGTTGAAGCGTATTACTGACTCACGGTTGTATGGCAATGAGTATTCCCTTGCACTGTTCATGGACGATTTGAGCGCGGCCATCTTTGATGCCGACATGTCGGAAAACGTGAATACTTTCCGTCAGAACTTGCAGATGGATTACGTCATGCGTCTTACGGCGATGGTCAAGGACGAGACTCGGGCAGGATTTGATACGCCCACCCAGTCCATGGCCCTGTACCAGTTGACGAATTTGCGTAAGGCCCTGGGCAAGCGTCGTGGTATGGATGCAGAGACCCGTGCGCACAGTCAGAACCTGTTGCTGGTCATCGATCGCGCCCTGGAGACACTGGGCTGATTGACCCGGTGAGGTTAACCGAAAAGGGCGCCCGGGTGGCGCCCTTTTTTATGTCTGGAATTTATTGGGTAGATGCGTCTCCCATGTGAGCCCAGATGTGGCAGACTAGGTTCTTCCAATTACTCGTCAGCTGTCTTTCCATGTCCTGGTGGAGACAGATAAGGGGGATGTCGTGAGAGTTGTTCGCAAGATTTGTTTGTTGCTTCTGATAGTGCCGGTGCTCGCATTCGGCGCGGAGGCTGAAAAAGCAGTTCCGCCCGGTCTTAATGCCGAGACTATGAAGGGCCTTGAGCTGCGTCCCCTGGGTCCGGCATTTATGTCTGGCCGAATATCCGACATTGTCCTGCATCCCGATAATTCGAATATCAAGTATGTCGGTGTGGGTAGCGGCGGTGTGTTCAAGACCCTGAACAGCGGAATTAGCTGGGAACCGATTTTTGATAGCGAGGGTTCCTATTCAATAGGCTGCATTACCCTTGACCCGAATCGTCCCGACACTGTCTGGGTTGGCACTGGCGAGAATGTCAGCGGACGTCACGTGGGTTTTGGCGACGGTGTTTACCGCTCGCTGGATGGTGGCAAGTCCTGGACCAACATGGGTCTGAAGAAGTCCGAGCACATCGGCATGATTCGCATTGACCCCAGGGATTCCAATGTAATCTTCGTTGCGGCCCAGGGTCCGCTGTGGTCCGGTGGCGGCGATCGCGGCCTGTTCAAGTCCGTGGACGGCGGCAAGAGCTGGAACAAGGTGCTGGGCGCCGGCGAGTTCACCGGGGTTAGTGAGGTCTTGATGGACCCGCGTGATCCTGACGTGATGTACGCCACGACCTGGCAACGCTTGCGCACCGTGGCCTCGCTGATGGATGGCGGACCTGAAAGTGGTATCCACAAGTCTACCGATGGTGGCAACACCTGGCGCGAGCTCAAGACCGGACTGCCTGAGGAAGACATGGGTAAAGTAGGGCTGGCGATTTCTCCCCAGAAACCCGATGTGGTCTACGCCACCATCGAGTTGCCGGGTCGCGAGGGTGGCTTCTGGCGCTCCGAAGATTCAGGCGAGACCTGGGAGAAGCGTAACGAATACCTGTCCAGCGGAACCGGGCCTCATTACTACCAGGAACTGTATGCCCATCCGCATTTCTTTGATCGGGTGTACCAGGCAGACGTGATGTTGCATTTTACCAGTGACGGCGGCAAGAATTTTACCCGCATGCCCCTGGGAAACCATCACAGCGATCATCATGCGGTGGCCTTTGATCCGAATGATCCCAATTACCTGATCGTCGGTACTGACGGTGGTATCTACGAGAGTTTTGACCAGGGTGACAACTGGCGTTACATGGCCAACCTTCCCCTGACCCAGTTCTATAAAGTGACGGTGGATTACGATACGCCGTTCTATAACGTCTATGGCGGCACCCAGGATAATTCCACCCAGGGTGGTCCCTCGCGTACCGACAATTTGCACGGCATCAGCAACGACGACTGGAAAGTCATCCTGTGGGCCGACGGACACCAGCCGGCGGCGGATCCGACCAACCCGGATATCGTTTATGCCGAGTGGCAAAAAGGAAACCTGACCCGATACGATCGGCGTACCGGTGAATCCGTGTATATCCAGCCCCAGCCGGGCAAGGGAGAGGCTGAAGAACGCTTCAACTGGGATTCGCCGATACTGATCAGTCCTCACGACTCCAGTCGCCTGTATTTTGCAAGCCAGCGTGTGTGGCGTAGCGACAACCGTGGCGATGCGTGGCGTGCCATCAGCCCGGATCTGACCCGTAACCAGGATCGTTTGCTCACGCCCATGATGGGTCGACAGTGGAGTGTGGATTCCAACTGGGATCTATATGCCATGTCCGTGTTCAATTCGATTACCTCACTCTCCGAGTCGCCCCTGGTGGAAGGTCTGCTTTATGCGGGTACCGATGACGGCATCATCCAGGTGAGCGAGGACGGTGGTCAGAACTGGCGCCAGATTGGCAAGTTGCCCGGCGCCCCTGAGAATTATTTCGTCAATGACATCAAGGCCGACCTGCATAACCCGGATGGAGTGTATGTGCTGGTGGATAATCACAAGGCCGGAGACTTCCGTCCCTTTATCTACATGAGCACCAATCGGGGCAAGAGCTGGAAGAGCATAGCCGGTGACCTGCCTGAGCGGCACCTGGCGTGGCGTCTTGTACAGGATCATGTGAAACCGGAACTGCTGTTTATTGGTACCGAGTTCGGCTTGTTCTTCAGCGTGGAAGGCGGAAACAAGTGGGTGAAGCTTAACGGCAACGTACCCAATATTCCGTTCCGCGACCTGGCTATTCAGAAACGCGAAAATGACCTGGTAGGGGCGACCTTTGGCCGCGGCTTCTTCGTGCTGGACGATTATTCGGCGTTGCGTGAAATCTCCGGCAAGTCGCTGGCCGAGGACACCCGCTTGTTCCCGGTTCGTAATACTCCCTGGTATCTCCCAAAGCGAGGCCTGGGTTGCGAGAAAGACGGCTGTAAGGGCAGCCTGGGTGATGCCCACTACCTGGCGCCCAATCCGCCGTTTGGCGCGGTGTTCACCTATTACCTGCCCAAGGCTGTCCTGAGCAAGAAGGATCAGCGGCGGGAGAGTGAGAAGGTCCTGGAGGCCGCGGGCAAGAGCACACCGTTCGCCGGATGGACTTCTTACGAGGCTGAACAACTGGAGGGTGCGCCCGCCATGTTGCTGACGGTCACCGACGCACAGGGCAAGGTGGTTCGTCACCTGGAAGCTCCGGCGGAAGCGGGTTTCCACCGGGTGGCCTGGGATCTGCGTTACCCGGATGTGGCGCCCTGGGTGCCCGAGGATCAGCGCAGCCCCTGGGATAATCCCGCCGGCGTGCTGGCGGCCCCGGGAACCTACACGGTAAGCCTGTCTCGTCGAGTGGATGGCAAACTCCAGCCCACCGGTGAAAGCCAGACATTTAACGTGGTATCCATTCGCGAGCCGGTTCTGGCCGGGTCAGACCAGCCACAGCGGGTTGAATTCTCGCGCCGGGTGGATGAGCTGGGTCGCCGTGTGAACGGTGCGGCCTCCGCCCTGGGTGAACTTGCCCAGGACCTGGACGCAATAAAGGAAAGCCTGGTTCGTTCCACGGCTGACCAGTCCGTGTATGCCCAGGCTCACGCCTTACAGCAAAAAGCCAACAGGCTGAGCATGGCCATCAATGGCAACGCCAAGCGCCAGATGATGGGTGGAGGAGGACAGCTGTCCATCTCGGCAAGGTTGGGGGTTGCTGCAATTGGAGCGCGGGCCACCGCCTATGGACCTACCCAGACCCAGCGCGACAGCCTGGCTATCGCCGAGGAGGCTTTCTCGGCCCTGGAGCCAGACCTGGATGCCCTGGTCAACAAGGAACTGCCAGCGCTTAAGGGACAGATGAATACCATGGGTGTTCCGTGGACACCGGGCAGGGGAGTTCCCCAGCTGTAATCGGGAAAGGTATACGGATGGCAGACCTCGGTCTGCTATCCGGCACCCGGGGCAGTGTGCCCAGAGGCAAGGCGCACTGCCTTTTCCTTTCCTGGAATTTATTGCCAAGGAATGACAATGACCAAGCAATCCGACACCGCCCCGGTACGCAATACCTGGAATCGGCAGATTGATGACAGCGGAGAATTCATTCGCAAGGAAACAGTCTTTCGATCATGGATCAAGGGTGACGGCAGTAGCGACTTCTCCCCCGAGGCAGGCCGCTACCATCTCTATGTATCTCTTGCCTGTCCGTGGGCCCACCGGACGTTGATCTATCGCAAGCTCAAGGGGCTTGAGCATGTGATCAGCGTTGATGTGGTCGACCCCATTCTTCCGGGACAGGGTTGGACCTTCGAGCGTAGTTCCCCCGGGGCCACCGGCGATACCGTCAATGGCCTGGATATTTTGAGGCAGGCGTATCAATTGGCTAGTCCCGGCTATGACGGCGTAGTCACGGTGCCGGTGCTGTGGGACAAGGCTCAGAAGACCATCGTGAATAACGAGTCTTCGGAAATAATCCGGATGTTTAACTCCGAGTTCCAGGATCTTGCGAATAACCCGGAACTGGATCTATACCCCGAAGACCTGCGTGACTCCATCGATGAAATAAACAGCTGGGTTTACGACGAGATCAATAACGGCGTTTACCGGGCTGGATTTGCCCAGACCCAGACGGCCTACCACTCGGCGGTATCCAGGTTGTTTGCCGCACTGGATCGGGCTGAAGCGATCCTGGCCCGGAGTCGCTACCTGTGCGGGGATACCCTGAGTGAGGCGGATATACGCCTGTTTGCGACCCTGGTGAGGTTTGATGCGGTGTATGTCGCTCACTTCAAGTGCAACATACGGCGAATCATCGATTACCCGAATTTGTGGGGGTTTACCCGGGATATCTATCAAATTCCCGGTGTCGCGGAAACGGTGAACATGGAGCACATCAAGCGCCATTATTTCGAGTCCCATCGGCATATCAATCCGTTCGGCATCGTGCCTGACGGTCCGAAGCTGGATTTC
>CAKZML010000199.1 GCA_937128475.1 uncultured Chromatiales bacterium | reverse complement strand
TCGGCGATACCTTCTACATTGACGAAGTCTTTGCCGGTGTGCCGGACCATTCAGATCAACGGCAAGCAGCACTACCTATGGCGGGCCGTGGATCAGGATGGCGAGGTTGTTGATGTGTATCTACAGGCTAGGCGGAATGGGGCTGCGGCTAAACGGTTCTTCAAGCGGTTGCTACGTAACCATGGCAGTGAACCCAGGAAAATCGTGACGGATAAACTGCGCAGTTATGGCGTTGCTCACCGGGAGTTAATGCCCGAGGTGATCCACAGTACCCAGCAGTATGAGAACAACCGGGCAGAGCAATCTCACGAGGCTACCCGTGTCAGGGAGCGAGGGATGCGACGGTTCAAATCAGTTAAGCAGGCCCAGCGATTTGTAACTGTGCATGCTGCTGTCCAGAATCTTTTCAACTTGGGCAGGCATCTGGTCAGAGCGAAATACTATCGGGACTTGAGGGTTAGTGCGTTCGCTGAATGGGGTAGGGCAGTGGCGTAAAGATCGAAAGCAGGTTTCTATGATCTGGAGAAGTTAATTTGCCAGTACCTTCTATATCGATGAGGTCTTCGTAAAAATAAACGGCAAGCAACACTACCTGTGGCGAGCAGTAGACCAGGACGGCGAGGTAGTTGATGTATATCTGCAGGCAAGACGTGATGGTGCAGCAGCCAAGCGCTTCTTCAGGCGGCTGGTGCGATCCAGTGGCACCGAGCCGAGGAAAATCGTGACTGATAAATTACGAAGCTACGGAGTCGCTCACCGGGAGTTAATTCCAGACACGATCCACAGCAATGAACGGTATGAGAATAACCGGGCCGAGCAATCTCATGAATCGACCAGGGTAAGAGAGCGGGGAATGCGTAAGTTCAGATCGGTCAGGCAGGCTCAGAGATTTCTGGGTGCGCATGCAGCGGTTAGTAATTTATTCAACCTGGGTAGGCATCTGGTCAAGACTCAACATTATCGGGATCTGAGGATGAGTGCGTTTGAAGAATGGGGAATGGCTTTAACGTGATTACCGTCCGCGGAATTTGATCGGTCACGATGAGTTAACTCGTCAAAACCGGTGTACACCATCAAGCGTTGGCAAGATAACCCTTTAGCCAATGAGCGTAGTCTAAACGCTGTACTGAGGCGACTGCGCGACGCAGAACTTCAGTAAACACAGTGTTTTGTTCCTCATTCAGCCCGCCAAAACCGATTGACACAATAAGCGTCATGAGGGGATGAAAACTAAAACTACGATACTCCTCCCAAGCATCCGATGCATCCAAAGGAGCACCATAGTGACCACGTTGGCCGACATAATAAGTTACCAGGTCACGTTCACAACTTGCCAGTACACCTGAAGGCAACGAATTGGAAAGAAAGTACTGCACATCGCGAATACCCTTGCCCCAATGCGCGGCCTGCCAATCCAGCATGCCCATCTCGTTGCCATTCACAAAAAAATTCCCAAGGTGACTATCGCCATGCAGCAGTGATAGCGGGCCGCCAAACCAATATTTCAGCAAC
>CAKZML010000198.1 GCA_937128475.1 uncultured Chromatiales bacterium | reverse complement strand
CTTGTAGAAATAGCGGGTCATCTCGACGTGCTGCATGTTCATCTTGCGCACGATATGGTGGGCTGCGCGTACGATGGTGCGCATGACCTGGTAAACCACTTTCGGATGAGTATCCAGCAGCGCTTCAAGATCGCCGCGGGAGATGCTGATGACCTCGCAGGGGATTAACGCCCTGAGGCCCACTGCATGAGGTGCCCCGTCAACAAAACTCATTTCACCCGCCAGGTCCCCCGGTGTTAGCACGGCAAGGGTGACCGGTTCTGATCCCAGTGAGGGAGCGATGACTTCCAGTTTTCCCGAGACGAGTATGTGCAGGGAATCATCCAGGTGACCGGCTTCCATGAGGAATTCCTCAGCCTTCAAATCCCGGGTCCTGACGCTCTGTGAAAGTACCTCCAGCGCCTCGGCATTCAGTTCGTCGCTAAGCCGTGACTTTGCCAGGTATGCCTTTGCTTTCTCGGGGCTTATTTTTTGTGTGGCGGACATAGCCTGTTCTCCATGCGGGTTTGGCGGGTAGATAAGTCTAGTCTCGGCAAGCTGGCTCGTGGCGGCAAGCGTGGATTACCGAGATGTCTGTTTCATAAAATACTCTAAATTCAATCTGTTAACGGAATTATCCTAAAGGCGTCCCCATTGATACCTGTTCTTTGGAGCTATTGGGTTTCCCCAGGTCAGTCCGGGAATCAGGTCTTCGCGGCAGCCTTGAGTTCGCGCTGGATGTATTCCTGGATAAGGCCATCAAGGATATCCAGTGATACTGAACCGCTGCGAAGTATTTCATCATGGAATTTTCGCAGGTCAAAGTTCGTGCCCAGTTGTTCCTCGGCCTGTTTTCTTAGCGCCTTGATCTTCAGTTCCCCGAGTTTGTAGGACAGCGCCTGTCCGGGCCATGAGATATAGCGGTCGGTTTCTGTGGTGACCTCGTGTATGGACAGGGCGGTGTTGCCGGCCAGGTAGTCCAGGGCCTGTTGGCGTGTCCATCCCTTGGCATGCAGCCCGGTATCCACCACCAGTCGGCAGGCCCGCCACATCTCGTAGGTCAGGCGACCAAAGTTGCTGTAGGGATCAGGGTACATGCCCGCCTCAATGCCCAGGAACTCCGAGTACAGACCCCATCCCTCACCGTAGGCGGAGATGTAGTCAAACTTGCGGAAGTTGGGTTGTTCTCCGTGTTCAGCGGCCAGGGCGCCTTGCAGGTGATGACCAGGCACGGCCTCGTGCAGGGACAGGGCAGGCAGGGCATACAGCGGCCGGGACTTCAGGTCATAGGTGTTGACCCAGTACTGACCCGGGCGCGTGCTGTCCAGGGGTGCAGACACGTAGCGCCCGGCGGTGTACTTGGGTGCGATGTTCGCCGGCACCGGGTTCACCGTGTAGGGCTGACGGGGCAGTACGGTGAACAGGGAAGGCAGTTTGCCGTCCATGGTCTTGGCGATCCAGGCTGCTTCCTTGAGCAATTGTTCCGGGGTTTGGGCATAGAACTGCGGATCGCTACGCAAAAAGGCCAGGAAATCCGCGAAGCTCCCCTGGAACTTCACATCCTTGATGATCTGTTCCATTTCGGCGCGAATTCGGGCCACTTCCTTAAGGCCGATCTGGTGAATCTCATCGGCGCTTAAATCCAGGGTCGTGTAGTCGCGAATCTGCTGATCGTAGTAAGCAGCGCCATCGGGCATATCGTAGGCACCCAGGGTTTCGCGGGTTCCGGGAATGTATTCCTCGCTCATGAATCTAAGGAATTCGGCGTAACCCGGCACTACCGCGCTCAGGATTGCCTCGGCACCCTGGGCTTTAAGTCGCTCCCTGTCGCTTTCGGCAACGGCGGCAGGGAAGTTTTCAAATGGCGCCCAGAAGCGGCTGTCCTGTGCGGTCTCGGTAAGCAGGGGTCGCAGCATGTCCTCGTAGCCTTGCAGGATCACCCGGGGCTGTGAAAAGCCCCGTGCCATCCCCGCACGCATATTGGTAATGTTTTGTTCCACCAGTGCCGGCCAGGCATGCATGCGACTGATGTAATTCTCGTAGTCGGTGGCGTTGTTGAACGGAACGGTGTCAGCCAGCCGGGCGAAGCTGGTGTGGAAGCCCTCGTCCACCAGAATTGGAATCTGGTAGCCGCGGAATTCGATATTGCTGACCATGCTTTTCAGCTGACGCTCGAATAACAAATAATTGATCTTGTCCTCGCCCGTCAGAGATTCGGCATTTATCTGGTGCAGTTCAGCCAGGATTCCACGCCAAAAGTCCGCGCGTCTGAGCTGGTCTTTCTCGGCAACCGATTCCAGTTTGTCATGAGCCCCGGGTGAGCCTGTGTAGGTTGCCAGGGTAGGAAACTCGGCCAGCCGGAATTCCCAGTCCTTGTCGAACAGTGCCT
>CAKZML010000197.1 GCA_937128475.1 uncultured Chromatiales bacterium | reverse complement strand
TGACCGATACGCCATCGGCGAATATGCCCACCTGCTTCAAGGTGACAGGTTCACCAGCTTCCAGTGCGGCATGCATGCTGCCGGCATCGTCCGGTTCCACGCCGATCACTCGGGTTTCCGGGTGCAGGTATTTCACATAGGTTGCCACCCCGGCGGCCAGGCCACCGCCGCCCACCGGGATGAATATGGCGTCCAGTTGCTCGGGAGCCTGGCGCAGCATTTCCATGCCCACCGTGCCTTGTCCCGCGATGATATCCGGATCATCAAAGGGATGAATGAATTCAAGTCCCTGGGCCTCGGCCAACTCCAGGGCATGACCATAGGCATCGTCGTAGGTTTGTCCGTAGCTGATAGTTTCTCCACCCAGTGCCTGGACAGCCTGGACCTTGATGCTCGGGGTGGTAGTGGGCATCACGATGACGGCTCGTACACCGCGCTTCTGTGCCGCCAGCGCGACCCCCTGGCCATGGTTGCCGGCAGAGGCACAAATCACTCCCCGGGAGAGTCTGTCTGCCGACATACGGGAAATCTTGTTGTAGGCTCCCCGGAGCTTGAATGAGAACACAGGCTGGAGGTCCTCGCGCTTGAGCAGGACGTCATTATCCAGGCGCCTGGACAGTCCGGCCGCCAACTCCATGGGTGTTTCACGGGCCACGTCGTAAACCCGGGCCGTCAGGATTTTCTCGATATATTTGTTCTGCATTAGTTCCCCGCCTTTCCTTGCGAGACTAACCGCCCAGCATCCTGTGTCAATCGCTAAATTCGAGGGCCGCCGTGCTGGCCGCCCCCCTGGATTGAGCTCTAGTCGAATACCAGGTCTGAATTCGCCGACGAGTGGTTGGCACGGCTTTCCGCTTCGATGAATACTCGCTTGATGGACGGGTCAATCGCCTTGATCTCAGAGCTAAGGGTAGTCACCAGCGTCTCAAGTTGCCCGGAGCTCAAGCTGTCTGCGAAATCCAGACTCATATTTACGACGATGAAGTTGGGGCCCATGTGCAGGGTCGCGATCTCATTGACGTTGTC
>CAKZML010000196.1 GCA_937128475.1 uncultured Chromatiales bacterium | reverse complement strand
CCCCACAATCCAGACGGGGGACGCTTTTGCAGCAATACTGCGCCGTCCTCACGCCTTGCCACCAACCACCGGGCCTGGCGAACGGGCAGGACCTTCTTCGGTCTTTTGCCCGGGAACTCGCCGATCCTGTCCTGGGCCAGGGCTTCGCAGGTCCCGTTGAACGGACACTGCTCGCACAGGGGTTTGCTGCGCCGACACACGGTCGCTCCCAGGTCCATGATGGCCTGGGTATAGGTTTCCACTTCCACGGCCGGGGTGCAGGCATCTGACAGCTCCCACAGCCGCTGCTCCACGGCCCGCTGGCCTGCCCAGCCCTCCACCGCATAGTGCCGGGCCAGGACCCGCTTCACGTTGCCATCCAGAATCGGGTGGCGCTGACCCGAAGACAGGGAAAGGATGGCCCCGGCGGTGGATCGCCCGATTCCGGGCAGGGCCTGCATCTGTTCCAAACCTGTCGGGAACACGCCATCAAAGTCGCTCACCACCACTTGAGCCGCCTTGTGCAGGTTGCGGGCCCGGGCGTAATAACCCAGGCCTGACCACAGGCCCAGCACCTGGTCTTCCGGGGCACTGGCCAGTGACTCCACATCGGGAAAGCGGGCCATAAACCGTTCAAAATACGGGATGACCGTGGCCACCTGGGTCTGCTGGAGCATGATCTCGGAGATCCAGACCCGGTAAGGGGCCTTGTCGGTTTGCCAGGGCAGGTCGTGTCGACCGGATTGGGCATGCCAACTAACCAACCGTTCTGAGAAGGACTCTTTAGACATTACCAATCAATCCTTCGTGGCATGCTCAAGATCGAACTCCCTGGCCACGGCCTCAAGCCGCTGCAACGCATCCTCGCCACCCTTGGCCAGCACATAGCGAATGATCGGCGGACCAATCAGCGGGGGCACCCAGAATTTGGGCGTCAACTCCATGCGATAACCCAGGCGTGTGTTCTCCCCGTCCGCGGTGAGCAACCACTCTGTTACCCCCTGCTCAAGGTTGCTGTACTCGGGAATGACGGTAGCAACGATTCTACGGTTGAGAAAGATTTCCAGGGTCTCCACTTTTTCCACGTTGCGGCAGACGAAGAGCATGCAGCCCTGGGCCAGGGTGTACACCCGGAGCGCCCCATCCGGAGCAGGCTCCAGGTAACGGCCTTGCTCGTAGGCGCTGCTCAGCTTGGTGAAGTTGTCGTAATCCAGCAGGACCTTGAACACCGATGGCACACTGGCCTTCAGGAGGCTTTCGGATTCCAGGAAATACTGGTTTCCCGTGTTGGAGACCTGGATATCAACCAGTTCCGCGGCCCCGGCAAGGCCGGTGGAAAACGTCACGCTCACCAGTAGCGCGAGCGATGCCGGCCAACCCGCAATCCTGCCTCTACTCAAAATACTCAATCCTAGTTGCCGAACAACTTCTTCTTCCACTCATCGACCTTTTCTTCGATCTGATCCTTGGCCTTTTCCTTGATCACGTCTTCTACATCCACCGTGATCTTGGGCTCGCTCAAGGTGCCGCCAATGCGCAGGGGAATGGTCGCCCCGCGAAGATCTCCCAGGTCCTGGGTTGCATCAGCCGGGGGCGCTTCATGCACCTTGGCTTTTAAGCGGTAATCCAGTGTTTCCTTGGCCAGGTCCACGCTACCCGCCCCGGTAATCTTCATCACCGGGTTAGAGATATTCAGGTCATCACTGTTAATCACGCCGTCTTTCACCGTGCCGCT
>CAKZML010000195.1 GCA_937128475.1 uncultured Chromatiales bacterium | reverse complement strand
CCGATCGTTCCGACGTTCACATGGGGCTTTGTACGTTGAAATTTTTCTTTCGACATCGCCCGTTCTCCCCGCGATTTAAAAGTAAGTAAGTCTTTAAGTCCTTCAACCCTGTCCAACCTTGAACAGAGACTGGAGCCCACGACCGGATTTGAACCGGTGACCTCTCCCTTACCAAGGGAGTGCTCTACCACTGAGCTACGTGGGCCTAATTAATCTTCCGACTTTCCCGCGTCTCGGCCAGCATCGGGAAACATCTCAAGTCAGTGGAGCGGGTGATCGGAATCGAACCGACATCTTCAGCTTGGAAGGCTGAGGTAATGACCATTATACGACACCCGCCACGCCGCTGAATAAAGCCCAAAAAGCGAGCATTTCCAGCTATTTCCCGATCCACCAGGCCAGTGAAACAGCCTGGCTTAAACCCAAGACAGTGGTGGAGGGAGGAGGATTCGAACCTCCGAAGGCTGAGCCAGCAGATTTACAGTCTGCCCCCGTTGACCGCTTGGGTATCCCTCCACGAACACAAGCCCACCATTTTGCAAGGATTGAAGAACCAAGTCAACAGTCCAGACATTAGTGCGCCCTCACCGGATTACCTATCCAGTGAGACTCGAGCCGGCGATTATATAGGGCTGCAAGGCGGCGGGTAAACCTCCCCGGAAGAAATATTTAAGGTTTCGGGGGGTTATTTTCACAATGTTGCCCTTTGGGGTGGTCTGGCGGGCAGCCGGGGACCCGTGCCGCCGGCAGGGACCATTCGAGGACAAAATGAAGGCTGGCCCAGGGACGCTAAAGAAGTCTTTTCAATAACCGGGCATTTCTTGGTACAGTCGGGTCTGTACTCAAGGGCGGAATTGGCAGTTGGGCGGTTCCAGGCCCGGTATACAGTGGTATATAAGAAGGCGAACGAAGACTATGGATCGACGGATACACATGAGGCACCCGGCGCGTACGCAAGTCTACGTGTCAGTTCCAGGACAACCGATCCAGCGCTGCAAGGCCAGCAATGTCAGTTCAACCGGGGTTTTTCTTGAAGGCAGCAAGTTCTCGCTCCCCCGGGGAACCGAGGTTGAGCTCATCTTCGCCGTGGACCTGGGCACCCTGACCCGGATACATCGACGCAACGCAGTCATTGCGCATATTTCAGCAAACGGCGCGGGCCTGCGGATGAAAAGCTACGAAACCCAGCCCAGGCGCTACGCGCGCGGCCAGGGCTAAGAGAGCCACGGGACCACCTAGGGCGAAATTGGCCACACTCCATAATTACTGAGATACTCCAAAAACATCATTTGGCAGGCATAAATATGCACGCAGAAATCACCGGTTGGGGCAAATGCATGCCCCCTTCAGTCCTTACTAACGACCAGATGGCCACCGTCATCGACACCACCGATGAGTGGATAACCTCCCGAACCGGTATTCGGGAGCGCCGGGTCTCTCATGTGCCGACCAGCCAACTTGCCGCGGTGGCCGCCCAGCGCGCCCTTGCCGCAGCAGGCATGGATGCAAAGGACCTGGATATGATCATCCTGGCCACCTGCACACCCGATACCAACATTCCCAGCTGCGCCGCGGCCACACAACTTATCATCGGCGCCAGCAATGCAGGGGTGTTTGACCTGAATGCGGGCTGCACCGGGTTTATCTATGGCCTGAGCGTCGCCACTTCGATGATCAAGGCTGGAGACCACAAGCGCATCCTGGTCATCGGAGCGGAGCGTATCACCTGGTATCTAAACTGGACCCACCGCGAAACCGCCGTGTTGTTTGGCGATGGCGCGGGCGCGGTAATCCTTGAAGCCACTGACGAACCCGTAGGCCTGCTTGCCTCCAAGCTGACCTGCGACGCTACAGCATCCGAAGCCTTGAAAATCGCCGACTTCGGAACCGCAAGTAACCGTTTCCAAACGGATTATCACAACTTGACCATCCAGTTTGACGGGCGGGAAATTTTCCGTCGCGCGGTGAAGGGGATGCAGGAAGCCAGTGAATGCGTCCTGAAAAAATCCGGCGTATCCAAGGAAGACGTGGACCTGGTAGTGCCACACCAGGCAAACCTCCGGATTATCGACAGCCTTTCCAAATTCCTGGGAGTTCCCTCAGAAAAGGTAGTCGTCAATATCGACAGCTATGGCAACACATCGGCGGCAACCGTGCCGGTGGCACTGACCGAAGCCCTGGAGGCTGGTCGAGTGAAACCCGGCTCCACCTTGTTGCTCGCAGCCTTCGGCGCAGGCCTTACCTGCGGCGCCGGCATTGTGCGATGGGGCAAGCGCGTTACCCCAATCGCCCAAAGCGATGCTGAATTGCCGCCCTGCGATACCACAGCCCTTGAGATCCTTGGCGAAGCATTACAGGCCAGCGCAGCGAAGTAAGTCGATCTCACGGATCTTCTCGAAAAAAAGGCGGCCTCCGGGTCGCCTTTTTGTATTGCAGCAATCACATTTTGCGCTGAAACCTCTGGCTTAACTCAGGCAAGCACTTAAAAAAGGTAAACCCTTTACGCATGGGAATGACCTCCTGTGTCATTCTCGCAACAAAAACCTCGGCTAATTTAGCCAAAAAAATCAATTCTGTGGCATTTTCACCAACAAATGAATCAAATAAATCCCTTTATTGTCAATGACATGCGAAGGTTTTCTCTTGACTCGCGTCAGCAGTGGCCTAGGATGGCTACAAGACATTTGAAACTCCCCCTGATTTAGATCCGCCGCTGGCGGATCTTTTTTTGCCCGGAATTCCTCCGGGAGGCCCGCCCGGGCAACGTTGTTTCTGAATTCCCGGAACCTGCCGGGACTGGCGCACCACCATCCGCCGGCCATATCATCACGGTAATCACTCAATCCCCATTGCCCGAGGATCCCGCCAATGGACCTGAAACTCCTGCTAACTGTGTTTGCCACCGTTTTTATTGCCGAATTGGGGGACAAGACCCAATTGGCTACTCTGCTGTTTGCGGCTGACCAGGAAGTTAGCAAGATGACCGTATTCATTGGCGCAAGCCTCGCCCTGGTGCTGACCTCGGCGCTGGGCGTGCTGGCCGGAGGCCTGGTGGCAGACTTTATCCAGCCACGCTACCTCTCCTACGTGGCGGGCGCCGGATTCATCCTGATAGGAGTGTGGACCCTGTGGGCCGCGTGAGATGCCTATAAATCCGTTTCCCGTGTGAAATGCCGGCCAACCCCTTGACATGATTACATGTGGGTGTAACTTGCACATATGTAAAGGAGCTTTGTAAATGATTGAATCGGAGCAATCTCATAGAGCCCTAAGAGCAGGCATACGCTATTTGTTGAAGCCCATCGCCCGAATCCTGATTCGGGGAGGCATCAGCTGGAAAGAGTTCGCGGACCTGGGCAAGGGCGCTTTTGTTGAGGCCGCCAGCGAAGACTACGGAATTGCTGGCAGGCAGACAAATGCCTCCAGGGTTGCGCTGCTCACCGGTCTTAGCCGGCGAGAAGTCGCCCGAATTCGCGAGACACAAAATTCCGAACATGACGGCGAGGAACCAGAGCTGCGGGAGACCCAGATTCCGAGGGTGCTTGCCGCATGGCACCAGGATTCCGATTTCCTGGACCAGCACGGGAAACCTCGCGAGTTAATGAAAAGTCAGCAAGCCGGGGAATTTGGCGATCTGCTAAAACGCTATGCGGGCGACATCCCTCCGGTGGCTTTCACCAAGGAACTGCTGCGTCTCAATCTAATCAGGGAACAGGCAGATAAATATGTCGTGTTAAGTCGCGTATTCACGCCCGACCTGTCGGACCCTTCCCTGCTTCGCCAGGCAGGCCTTGCACTTCACGACCACGCATCCACTGTGGCCCACAATCTGCACAACCAACGCGAGGGCGGCCCACGCTTTGAGCGACTGGTAAGTAATTTGAATGTAAGTCAGGAAACTGCGGACAAATTTCACGAGTTGCTAAAAACAGAAGGCCAGCAATTTCTGGAAAAACTGGACGCCTGGCTAAGTCAGCACGACCAGGCCAAACCCGCCAGCCGCAAGAATCGCGCGGTCAGGGTAGGTGCAGGAATATATTTCATTCAGGATTCAAGTAATCCAGGAGATCAGAAATGAATCACTCACAACTTCGCGCAACCGTAGCGGCGGCGGCCCTCGGGCTTGCGGCGGCGTGCGGGGGCAGTAGCAATACCGCGCCACCTCCCACAGGAGGCATCTCGGGAACCGGTTTCGCGGTCGGCATAATCACCGGATTCGGCAGCATAATCGTGAATGGCCAGCATTACGGCGTCAGCAGCGCGACCATCACTTCCGATGGAATGAACGTGGCAGAGAACACCCTCAAGATAGGTGACTACGTCATCATTACCGCAGACATCATGAACGATGGTAGTCGGGAGGCCCGAAAGGTAGACCTTGAGGAAGCGGTGGAAGGCCTGGTTTTCTCGACAAGCCCCGAGCCCGGTGACACCCGGGTCGGAAGCCTCAATGTCATGGGGCAGGACGTGACCGTATCTGCTAACACCTCGCTGGATAATTTCGCCAGCCTGGATCTCCTGACAGCCGGCACGGATTGCGTGGAGGTCTATGGACTGCCAAACCCCATCACGAGCAGTGTCGACGCCAGTAGAATCGAAAAGAAATCGGACTGCAGCGAGATTGAAGTAAAAGGCGTGATCGGCTCCACCGACAGCGACGCCCAGACCTTCGTGCTGGGAGGCCTTACGGTGGACTACTCTACCGCTCAGCTGGTGAATTTCGGAAGCGACCAACCCACCGCCGGATTGTTTGTTGAGGCTGAAGCCGACCTGCAGGACATCGACATTGCCAACTCCAGCATGCTGGCCAGCAGCGTCGAACTGAAAACCCAGGGCATCCACCACGACGTGGGTGATGACGATGAGGCCGAGGTGGAAGGCTATATCAGCGGCTGCCCGGCAGGTAACTGCAGCAGCTTCATGCTTAGCGGCGTGCAGGTCCAACTGGACCAGGGCGTCGAGTTCATGCCCATGGAATTCACCCAGGCCGACATCATTGACGGCACAAAGATCGAGGTCGAGGGATACTTCAGCGGCGGCATTCTGATTGCCGAGCAAATGGAATTCCGCAGCAACGACGAGGTACGTATCGAGGCTGCCATCGACGAGGTTGCCGGCAACACCATCTACCTGCTGGGAGATTCTGGTTCCAGCGCAGGCATCATGGTGAACATTTCGGACAACACCCGGATGGAGATGATGCAAATGGACAATCTCACAACGGGTGACTACGTCATGGTCAGCGGCACGGAAATGCCTCAGGGCAGCGACACGGTTGCCGCAACCCGCATTGAGCAGGAGGATTCGGAGAGCACTGTCCTGTTACAGGGCATTGTGGATGCCGCGATTGCCAGCGCCGGCGGATTCGAATTGACCATTCTTGGCAAAACAGTCTCGATCAGCAGCACTGCAACCAGTTGCGAGGGACCCGAAGACGAGTCCCTGGACTGCGCAACCATGGTGGCGAGTATTGTCGAAGGTCAAACCATCGCGAAAGCAAGCGGGACCTGGGATGCCGTCAACATGATCCTGGACACAGCCAACGACGAGGTCTCCATCGAGGACTGAATCTACGAAAACGGGGCTTGCCCCCGGGGCGCAGGTCAATGGACCTGCGCCCCTTTTTTCGCCCCCTCCGGGCCACAGCCAGCGCATTCACAAGTAGCTTTATCCAGGATTAACTCACCCCACACGGTGGTTTATGAGTCCTAGGTAAATCACCTAATGCCCAGAAGTCTCTGCGGGGTTAGGATATGGATGGGACCACTGACAAAAGCAATTAGATATGGAAAAACCGCTAGAAATCACCTTCAGGGGACTTGACCCCTCAGACGCAATTGAAACCAACATCCGTGAGCGCGCCAGCAAACTGGAGCGTTTCTTCTCGGACATCATGTCCATGCAGGTTGTTGTAGAAGCGCCTCACAAGCACCAGAACAAGGGTAAACACTACCGTGTGCTAATCGACATCATGGTGCCGGACAAGGAAATCGTGGCCAATCGCAGCCCCGACTACAACGCCGCCCACGAAGATGCCTATGTTGCTATTAGAGACGCTTTCGACGCAGCCCATCGACAGTTGGAAAGCTACCGGGATCGCCGCACTGGCAATGTAAAAGCCCGGGACTAACGATTTGGGTCTGGTCAGCCTGTCGCTGGCCAGACCCTTTTCTCTGGTGATATCTCCGCGATCAGGGAGAAGTTGGACTGATCGGTTCGTGCAGCGGATGCACAGGACGCTCACCCGGCGCCTGGTAGTAACCCATCATTTCCGGGGCCAGCGCATTCAATCGTTTCATTCTGTTATCCGGATCCGGATGGGTACTCATGAATTCCGGTGAGCGTGAACCGCCTACCTTCGCCATTTTCTCCCACAGGCTTACCGATGCGTAGGGGTCATAACCTGCGCGCGCAGCCAGCTCTATCCCGATCCTGTCAGCCTCGGTCTCGGCAGTCCGGCTGTTAGGCAGCTGGATTGCCAGGGTAGCGGCAACTGCCGCGGCGCTCATTGCAACTGCCGGCCGATCCGAGGCTACACCGGCAACCATGATGCCCATCTGGGTCGCCATGGCGACACTCATTTTTTCAGCCGTATGGTTAGCCAGCGCATGAGCGATTTCATGCCCCATAACCTGGGCCAGCTCATCGTCGCTGGGATCTATCTTGGCCAGCAACCCGGTATAAATCGCCATACGCCCTCCGGCCATGCACCAGGCATTAACCGTCTCCGGCTCATCGATTACCCCAACACTCCATTCCCATTTGTCACTATCGGGGCGCATAGCTACCGCCTGGGCAACCAGCCTGGAGGTAATCCGTTCGACCCGGGCATTAGTCCTGGGATCAGAATTGAGCTTCCCCTCTTTCTTCAAGGGAGCCATGGTCTGTAAATAAGCTTCCCGGGAGGCGCTGATCGCCTGCTGCTCTGAGACCAGCATCAGCTGTCTTCTACCGGTGGGGCTGGTAGCACAGGCACTGACCAGGGTCAGTAACAGCACCATCAAACAGATTAAAGTCTTACGCATGGATTTCTCGATTCGGTTTATGTGATCCGGATCCTGACCGGCCCGCCAACCCGGGCGCTTACCAAGCCCGGTCCCGGCTGCAGGTCTGTCGTCGCACCGGGTAAAAAAGCATAGCAGATATTTCGTTTGCCAAAGGGCCAATGCGGGTATCATTCGATTTTGTCAGCGAACCTCCCCGTGCTCAATATCCTCCTCTACATTGCCTGCGTCTTGATCTGGGGAACCACCTGGTACGCCATCACGATGCAACTAGGCGTTGTCGCCCCCGAGGTGTCCCTGACTTATCGCTTTGGCGGGGCGACCCTGATCCTGCTGATTTATTCCCTGAGCACACGACGACCCCTCAGAATTTCTCTTGCCGATCACGGGTTTGCCGTGCTGCTGGGGATTTGCATGTTCAGCCTGAACTACGCCCTCACCTACTATGGCGCCCAATACATCAGTTCAGGATTGGTGGCCGTGCTATTCACCGTTCTCACGTTCATGAACCTGGCCAACGAGCGACTTTGCTTCGGCGTCCGAGCCGACTGGCGCATCCTCAGCGCCTCGTTTATTGGCCTGGCCGGTGTCGGGCTGATATTCATGCCGGAACTGGCCAGCCTGACCAGCGGGTCCGACAGACTGATGGGGATGGCACTGGTGATCGCGGGCACTTACCTGGCTTCCCTGGGGAACATGGTTGCCATTCGCAACACCCGCCGGGGAATCCGACCCACCATCATGAGTGTTTACGGTATGGCCTACGGCACTTTCTTCCTTGGCCTCAGCGCAGTTATCCAGGGCAAGCCGTTCATCATCGAACATACCACCCGCTACCTGGGATCCCTGCTATACCTGTCGGTGATGGGCACCGCGGTAGCCTTTGTCTGTTACCTGGAATTGATACGCCGCATTGGATCAGGCCGGGCAGCCTACACATCGGTGATCATCCCTCTAGTCGCACTTACGGTGTCCGCGTTTTTTGAGAACTACCATTTCACAGTCGTCTCCACGGCCGGCGTGGCCCTGGTCCTGGTCGGAAATGCACTGGCGCTGACAGGCAGGATTAAGGCACACTAATTCTTTCGCCAACTTCTCCCGGCGATCTCTGCATCAGCAGGAACTCAGCATGACAGTCACTACCCAGACCTTCCTTAGCCACGACACCCGTTGCGTGGGCGATTTGCACCTTCCCGAAGGCAAGGGGCCCCACGCCTGCGTGGTGATGGCCCATGGTTTTGCCGCCCAGAGGGACTTCGCCCTGGCGCCTTTTGCCCGTGCCCTGGTAGCGGCCGGCATGGCGGTATTCGTATTCGACTATCGCGGCTTTGGTGACAGTGATGGACTGCCACGGCACTGGGTTAGCCCCAGGCGCCACATCCAGGACTACCATGCCGCCCTGGCCCACGTGCGCTCAATGGCGGAGATAGATCCGCAACGCCTGGGACTGTGGGGAACCTCTTTCAGTGGTGGGCATGTGTTGGTAGTCGCCGCCCAGGATCAGCGGGTCAAGGCGGTCTCGTCCATGGTCCCGTTTGTCAACGGTCCGGCCAGCCTGCGTCGCATTCCAATTAAAGATCTGCTCAAGATGACCTGGGCCGGGATTCGAGATTGGCTGCAAGTTGCCACTGGTGGGCCGACCTATCAGCTACCGGTCATAGGCAAACCCGACGAACTGGCCATGATGAACACCCGGGAAAGCTACACGGGCTACCTGGACATGATCCCCGAAGGCAGCGACTGGCGAAACGAAACGCCTGCCCGCATTGCCTTGAGCGCGGGTTTATATATGCCGTGCAGATTTGCCTCCCAGGTAAATTGTCCAACCCTGATGGTTGCCGGAAAAAAGGACAGCCTGATTCCGCTAGAAAACATTCGCAAGACCGCCGGCAACATTCCGCAATGCGATCTTGAAATACTCGATTGCGGCCACTTCGAACCCTACCAGGGTGAAATGCTGGAGAAAGTATCCCGAATACAGAGTCACTTCATGGCCGAGCATCTACTCGCCTGAGCGTCTCTCAATTGCCCTTGGCATGCACCCGATAGAAATTTCGGCAGCGTGCCTCCAGGCCTCGTACCACCCGCTTGCCCTTTAGGGGACCACGGGTCTCGGTCACCACCGTGTGCTGCCCCTCATTGTTATCCCGGTCGTAGAAATACACCACCACCCAATCCTGGGTGCGCCCCAGTTCATGAGCCCTGGCGGTATTGGAAAATAACAACGTGAAGTGCCAGTCTCCCCGCTCGGTATGCAGCACCGGCAACCAGTCCCGGTGAGACGGATTAAAACGCTTTGGGGCAATCGTCGGCAACTCATTGGAGGCGACCTTGCAGCGGTACTCTTCATCCACGTCCAGGATTTCCTCAATCGACGGGGCCAACCGGTCGGCAATAGGTCTCGTCCTCAGGCGACGCAGCATTTCGTCCAGACTGGCCCGCATTGCCCTGGCTTTGCGCGGTCCAATTCCTTCCACGCGCTCCAGTCGACCATCGTGAGCGGCGACCTCCAACTCTTCCAGGGTATCCACGCCAAGCACCTCGTGAATCTGCCGGGCAAGAACAGTGCCTACCCCCGGTACTGTCTGGAATAATTCTTCCGGATCAAGTTCACCGCGCAATCTATCCATGCGGACTAGCCGTCCGTATCGCGCCAGCTCCTGCAAGCTCCCGGCAATGCCGTGACCTATGAATGGCAATTCAGCCAGACCGGCAACCCCGTCCCGTGCCAGCAGGTCTCGAACGTCCTGCTCACAGGACTCCACCGTTTCTGCCGCACGTTGATAAGCCCGAACCCTGAACGGATTCGCGTTTTGCTGCTCCAGTAAATCCGCCATCTCGCGCAGCTTCTCGGCGGCATCGGCGTTGAAATCTATTTGTCGCCGTGCGGTACCTTGAGCCATGTAACCCTGCCTCCAAAGCCCGGCGGGGATATTGCACCCCCGAGAGCGCTTCCCGGAAAGGAAGCTTGTCTGGCTTCACCCAAAACGGGCCAAGCCAAAACATTGTCAGCCCTGCACAACAAGGCTGACAATTCGGCATTCTACCTAGTTCAACTCGACCCCGGCCCTAGGCCACTGTCGAGCGACCCTCGGCGCCATGTTCACCCAGGTTTCCATAGCGGTGATAGTTGTCGCTGATGCTTTGCTCCTTGAGGTACCAAAGCAACTCAACACGGCCGCAGGACAACAACGACGAGCGGGCCACATATACGTAGGCCCGGGAAGCTGCTTCCAGCAAGCGATCGGCAGGGCTTTGACCCAGCACTCGCAGTCGGTCGATGGCACCGCTATCGATCATACCAAGCAGTTGATCCTCATCATGCCTGGCGAGACGGGCCTTGCCGGCAAACAGGGCGACAGATTGCTCCAGCAATCCTCCAGATTTGATTTCGCACTCCGGCGCCAGGCTGACCAGTACATGATTTCCGGCAAGACATCCCGCAGCCAGCGCTGCAATCGCCTCGTACTCAACGGCACCGGCACCCAGGCGCAACACCAGCTTACCCACCGGCAGGTATCGCCGGATGTTGTGCTGACCCAGAAGTTTGAAATGATCGTGCTCGCGTCTGAACTCGTGTTGCCATGTTTCCTGGTAGCTAAACAGGGCGCTCATCAGCCTCATCCCGGCCTCGTCGCTTTCTACACCCTTCTCCACCAGTAACTTGGCCAGCGGAGCCAGAACCGGGTCGCTAACCGGTGTCCCGGAGGGTTGCAATTTACCCTCAGACAGATCCATCAACTGGGCCACGTAACTGGGTCCACCTGCCTTGATGCCAGGACCGAAGGCAGACTTGCCCATGCCGCCGAAGGGCTGGCGCAGCACTATCGCACCGGTTGTTACGCGGTTGATATACAGGTTTCCAGCCTTGATTCGGTCGCGCCAGTAGACCTGCTCCCGATTATCCAGACTCTCCAGGCCGGAGGTCAGCCCGTAGCCCGTCTGGTTAACCAGTTCAATGGCATGCTGCAGGCTCTCTGCACGCATCACCGACAATACGGGGCCGAAAAATTCCGTCATGTGACTGAATCCACCCGGCTGCACATCCCATTTCACCCCGGGTGAATACAGACCCGGATTGCCTTCCATGACGCGCGGCGCGACTGCCCAGCTCTCACCGGGTTCCAGTACATGCAGACCTCGTTTCAGCGGATCAGATGGGGGACGAATCAGCGGGCCGATTCGGGTACTCAGGCTCCAGGCAGAGCCAACTTCCATACTCTCCACTGCATCGCAGAGAGTAGCCTTGAATTCGGGATCGTCATAGACCTCTTTCTCAAGAATTAGCAAGCTGGTTGCCGAGCATTTCTGTCCGCTATGGCCGAAGGCCGACTGCAGAACATTCTTGATTGCCTGGTCCCTGTCCGCCAGCGCGGTAACGATGGTGGCATCTTTGCCACCGGTCTCTGCCAGCAAATTCATATCCGGGCGAGACGCCAGCATGGTCAGGGCAGTATCGGTTCCGCCGGTAAGAATCACCGCCGCAACACGGGGGTCGGCGACCAACTTGGCGCCCACACCCGATCCCTGGCAAGGCAGGAATTGCAGGGCTTGTTTGGACACACCGGCCCGCCAGAAGCACTTGCACAATTCATAGGCCACCAGGACCGTCTGGGATGCCGGCTTGAGAATCACGCGATTGCCGGCAGCCAGTGCCGCGGCAATACCGCCACACGGTATGGCAATCGGGAAATTCCAGGGCGGCACTACCGCAACAACACCCTTGGGGGTTGCCCGCAGCGCAGGATTCTCCTGGAACTCCAGGGCGCTGCGACGGTAGAACTCCACGAAATCTACTGCCTCGGAGATCTCTGGATCTGACTCCGGAATGGTCTTGCCACCATCAACCAGGGCAGCGGCAGTCAAATCTCCGCGAGCCTTGCGCAATTCGGCAGCAACACGACCCAACAGGTCATAGCGCTCTGTGTTCTCCATGCCACCCCACCCGGAAGGATCGGACTCGGCACAGGCAATCGCGCTCGCCAGGTCGTCTTCATTGGCTTCCCGGTATCGCCCAACCGTCACATCCGGTCGTGACGGATCAATGCAAGGGCGAACGACCCGACCTTCAAGGACATCCTGACCGGCAATCACCAGGGGGATATCCATGGCCGAGTCACCGCAGCAGTCTCTCCACCTGCGCATCAATTCCTCAGCCCATTCCACGTTCTGGGGCAGGGCAAAATCGGTATCCGGATCATTGACGAAGTCGCTGATGGAACTCCCCGGCAGACCCTCAGGCAATATCTGCTCGTTGCGCCTGTCCTGCACACGCCTGGGCGCCGCGGGCAATGACTCAATTAATTCAAATGCCCCGAGGAACTGTTCCTCCAGCCTCTTCCACTCTTCCGTTCCCACCCGGATCTTGAACGCATGAGCAAGGAAGTTATCGGGACCAGTATTCTCGTCCAGGCGCCTGACCAGGTAGCCGATGGCGTGAATGAAATTTTCCCGGCGGGTAGCCGGTGCGTAGAGCAACAGGTTTTCAGCAATTTCAAACAAGGCCCGGCGTTGATGATTGGCCATGCCCTCGAGCATCTCGAACTGTACTTTATCGCTGGCGCCAGATTCTGCTGCCAGTATCAATCCATAGGACAAATCAAACAGGTTGTGTGAGGCAATCCCAAGATGAACGGCCTCCAGGTTCTCTGCACGCATACCTTCTTGCAGCATGCGTTTGTAACTGGCATCCACCTGCTTCTTGAACTGGTACGGCGCCTGGGGCCAACCGTGAATGGATGCGTCAACTTTTTCCATCTCCAGGTTCGCACCCTTTACCAGGCGCACCGTGACCGGGGCACCACCTGCGGCAACTCGCTTGCGAGCCCAGGCATTAATTGTCTTCTGAACCTCCCAGGCATCCGGCAAATAGGCCTGCAAGGCAATGCCCGCCCGCACCTGCTGTAAACCTTCGCGATCCAGGGTGCGCATGAACGCCTCGGCGGTCACACTCATGTCCCGATATTCTTCCATGTCCAGGTAGACGAACTTCGGCACCTGGGTCCCATCGATACGGGTAAAACGCATCCTGTCGGCCTCCCGGTAAATGCGTTCCAGCCGATCACACAGGACCTCAACCGAGTGTTCCCACGCCAGGGAAGAAATCTGGGAAAAAATTGTAGAGATCTTGATGGACAGGCATTCAAGATCAGGTTTTTGCAGGGCGCTGAGATACGTATTCATCCGCTCGGTGGCAGCCTTCTCACCCAGCAGTGCCTCACCCAGGAAATTCACATTCATTCGCAGGCCGCTAGCCTGGCGTTCGTGCAAATGCCCAATCAGCACATCTTCCTCAGCCGGCAGAATGACATTCGCCGACTCACGGCGCATACGTTCCTGGACCATGGGCACAGCCACACCCGGCAGCCAGGCGCCAAAGGAACGGAAGCCCTGCAACAAAGTTCTATCCAATCCCGAGAAAAACCGGGGGATACCCTGGACATCCAGGATATGAATCAGCTGATCCACCGCGCGACGAGGGGTCTTGGCACGCAGGGACTGATCCGTCATCTGGGTAAGCGTCGCCTTGTCATGGGGACTATCCATCATGCGTTCCAGCTCTTCCTGCTGGCGCTTCTCCGGCGTTGTCTGCAATTGCATCGCCCGATCTTGCAGCAACCTGGCAAGGGCCACGGCCTTGCGTGCAACCAGGGGGGCGTCGGGATACAAATCAGGATCAATCTCACCGAGACGTTCATCCAGGGAGGATGCAGAGGAATTGGGGCGCTTGGTATTTACGGGCTCTTGCATGTGGGGTTCCAATAACAGACCAGGGACGCGGAAGTCAGTTCCGCAGCGTCTAAATTATCGGTCCCGCCCCAGTATGACGGGTATACGGACTACCCACAGGCAAGTGCCGGGAAGTTCCTAGTTTAGTTCTAGACTTGCGCCCAGAACTGGTGCACTCCGTTCATCAGCATCTGCACGGCAATTGTCACCAACACCATGCCCATCAGGCGTTCCATGGCTAAAAGACCTCTTTTGCCCAGGCGTTTGCGCAATGAACTGGCCACCAGGATGATGGCACTGGTCGCAAGCCATGCAATTAGCAGGGCGGCCAGCCACTCCGGCCAACGCAGGGGCTCGCGGCTCATAAACAACAATACGGTGGACAGTGCCGAGGGACCCGCAACATAGGGAATAGCCAGCGGCACAATAAATGGCTCGCCCTCGAATTCTTCCTGGCGGGAGCCATACTGGGGAGGAAAAATCATCTTGATAGCAATCAACAGCAGGATGATGCCGCCAGAAGCGGTCAATGCCGGCTCAGAGATATTCAACGCAGCCAGGAAATACTGGCCAAGGAAAAGGAACAGCACCAGGGCAATCAATGCGAAAAACAGTTCCCTGATCACCACCCTGGTTTGTCGCGCCGGATCCACCTGCTTCATGGCGGACAGGAAGAAGGGAATGTTCCCAAAGGGATCCATCACCATGAATAAAAGCAGAGATGCTGAGATTATCGTCATAGCATTGACCCGGGAAGGTGCAGGAATGGCCTCAAAACGGTATGTTACCTGCTGATCGCCGCTTAGGAAAACTGCATGCGCATAGCTCAGAGTAACCCGGGGCACAGCGCTCCCATCAAGGGGAGCAATGTTCGCTGGCGCGTTCTAAGCATCCTCATTGCGATCAGCTTTTTCTCCTACGTTTATCGCTACAATCTCTCCACCTCGGGCATCGCAGTCCGGGATGAACTGGGCCTTAGTGATACGGAACTGGGCCTGGTGTTAACGGTCTTCGCATGGGGCTACATGATCTTCCAGTTTCCCGGCGGGCTATTCGGGCAACTACTGGGATCACGCAAGGCCATGACCATCATGGTCACCGCCTGGGGAGTTATTACCCTTCTCACCGGCTTGCTGCCTGGGCAGGAAGCACAATCCGCTGCCTTGATCATTGGCGAACTGGTTGTCCTGCGTTTCCTCATGGGTGTATTCCAGGCTCCCTTGTTCCCGGTGTTGGCGGCAAACGTGGCGGACTGGTTCCCGGTCTCACGCTGGGCGCTGCCCAATGGCTTGAGCAGCGTGGGCGCCACACTGGGTGCGGCAGCCACTCCTGCGGCAGTGGCATGGCTGGTGGTCGAATTCGGATGGCGCGCCTCGTTCTACCTCACCGCCCTGCCCACTGTCGTGCTGGCGGCGTTGTGGTGGTGGTATGCCCGTGACAAGCCCTCGGAACACTCTTCAGTGCACCCGGACGAGTTGGCGCTGATCATGGCAGGCCGGGTTCGCCAACCCGAGCAACCACCCCTTGGGCAATTGCTGAAGCAGTTGCTGAAAAACCGGGAAGTGCTGCTGCTGGCCGGCAGCTATTTCTGCATGAACTGGGTCTGGTACATCTTTTTTTCCTGGCTCATGGTCTACCTGGTAGATGTCAGGGGCTTTGACATCATCAACGCCGGCATCCTTGCAGCCGCCCCGTGGATCGCAGGGTCTTTCGGCGCAGGCCTGGGTGGCGAGACTTGTGACCGGCTGTGCAAACGACTGGGCCCACGCTGGGGATGCCGGGTGCCGGCCATTGCCGGCCTGTGCATCTCAGCGGTGATGCTGATCTCTGGCGCCTACGCTCCAGACCCCTACCTGGCCGTCGCACTGCTGTCGGCATGTTATGCCTGCAACCAGTTCACCGAAGGTGCTTACTGGCAGGCCACCACCTTCGTTGGCGGTCGCTACACAGCGGCCGCCTCCGGGGTTCTCAATACCGGTGGAAATATTGCAGGGGTAATTGCCACGCCCATGACGGCCGTGTTGTTCCAGCATTTCGGATGGATCGTCGCACTCTCCACGGGATCTCTATTCGCGCTGATTGGCGCAGGAATCTGGCTGTTAATCCGGGCGGACAATCCCATGCTGGCGGAAACCTGAATCTCGTATTTCCGGCGCGTTGCGACTGTTTGATGATCCTGCCGGCAGCCGAAAAATACAATCCGGAACTTCCGAAGTCGCACCCCGTTAAGCCCTGATTTAACGAACCATGCCGCGCGCCCATGATTGACGTGCGGTCATCCGGATTTCAATCTGGTGAATGGCCGTAGCATCAACAGGGAGTTGAGACATGCTGTATAGGGAAATCATTGGCGTAATCGCCACTTCGCTTATTCTTGCCATTGCGGCCCCCGCATTCGCCCAGGGACAGGGTGATCAGGACCAGGCTCACGATAGAGATATGACTCGCGACATGGATCGAGACCAGGTGGGCGATCGCGATCAACTGATGGACCGGGATCAAGACCGGGACCAGTTGCACGATCAGGACGGCGACAAGGCGCAAGACAGGGACCGGGATCGCGACCGGATTCACCAGGATGACGCCATCTATGGCTCATCGCTCATGACCGAAGAAGAGCGCAATCAATATCAGAAGCGTCTCGGCGAGGCCAAGAGCGAGGAAGAGAAGGCCAGGATACGGGCAGAGCATCAGGAACAGATGCGTGAGCGTGCCCGCCAGGAAGGCGTTGAATTACCAGAACCCCCTCCTGAGACTTAATAGACGGTTCCCGGATCGCCAGGGATGAGCGGGCGTCGCCCGCCCCTGGCGGTGCGCTTCCTTTGAAACGGATTTCGGAGGCAATCATGAGCATGACTTCTTCATGCCTGCGGCGGTTTATCGTGCTTTGTGTGCTGGGGCTTTTCAGCTTCGCCAGCTACGCCCAACAGCAGGGTTTCAGCGTCAAGACAGGCGTCCAGTACACCACCGGTGAGTACGGAGGAACCCAGGATGTCAGTGACATTTACGTTCCCGTGACTGGAACGCTGATAACCGGCAGTTGGGGACTCAGCGCCACCCTGCCCTACTTGCAGGTTAAAGCCCCCGGCGGCACCCAGATTGGCCCCGGCGGTGAACCCATCCCGGGAACCGGTGACATGGCAACCGAGTCCGGAGTTGGCGATGTCATCCTGCGACTGACCTATTTCAACCTGCTAAGAAGTGCCGACAAACGGTTTGCCCTGGATGTCACCGGCAAGCTGAAACTGGGCACCGCAGATGAAACCAGGGGGATGGGAACCGGAGAAAATGACTATTCCATCCAGTTCGACGGATACAGCTTCTTCGATACCTTCACCCTGTTCGGGACCATAGGCTACAAAGTGCGCGGTCAACCCCAGGACATCGTCCTGGAAGACGTGTGGTTTGCATCCATCGGTGGCAGCGTACCCATTGCCACGCGGACCCGGCTGGGAATGGCGTTTGACGCCAGGCCCTCTGCCTATAAAACCAACGATGATTTGCGCGAACTGAGCGTCTACATTTCCAGGCGATCTGCGAACGACTGGCGCTACAGCTTGTACCTGAGTACGGGATTCAGCGACAGCAGTCCTGACATGGGCGCAGGATTCAGCGTGGGTTATCACTACTGATTGCGGAGAAAAACGTGGGAAGTGGTGCCGGCACGAGGAGTCGAACCCCGGACCTACTGATTACAAATCAGTTGCTCTACCAGCTGAGCTATACCGGCCTATACGCTGAAGAGAAGCGATTATTCTTACTTTTGCCCAATCTATCAAGGGCAATGTAGACGATGCAGCACAACTTCGGGCTGGCAATTGAAGCGCACATCCAGAAGGGAGGACCCTGCGCCCACCGAGGTGTAGCCTTTCAGACTCCCGTATTGCCAGTTTCCCGATGCAAGCCGGGAGGGACAGCGCGCATTCTTGTACAGCACTTTTCCGCCGGGTAGCGCAATCTGCCCGCCATGAGTGTGGCCGCAAACCATGAAGTCCACGTCGGCACTTTCCGCTACCCGGTAGATTTCCGGCGAGTGGGCGAGCAGCATCCGGGTGATTCCCTCCGGAACCGCAGTGAGAGCCTTTTCCAGGTCATCCGTCTGGAAGAAATGCGGATCATCCACACCCACCAGGTAAATCTTCTGCCCATCACGCTGGATCGGCACCGAGGCGTTGTACAGGAGCTCATACCCCATGGTGAGCATGTCGGGAATCATGTCCGAACTGTCATGATTACCCAGCACCGCGTAGACGTCGCCGTTCAAAGCCTCACGCAGCAAGGACAAGCCCATCAACGCTGGCCTGACATCACCCTGGGTGTGAAAACGGTAATCACCGGTCAGCACGCACAGGTCATATTCCAGGGGAGCAACCACTTCCGCCAGGCAGGGGGCAAAATCCGGGCGTGAATCCAGGTGCAGGTCGGAAATCTGCAACACGGTGAATCCATCAAAGCTCTTGGGCAATCTTGGCAAGGTGACCAGATTTTCCCTGACCGCGATATCCATGGCGTTACGACGCCCCCGGTCCAGCATGCCGGTAAGCTTTAGAAGCCTCCTTAGCAGGGATGCGGACAACCGGGAGTTTTCAGGATGGAAGAAAGTCTTGCCGCCGCCGAACACCCTGGTGTCAGAATGCCCTCTTTCAAGAGCCTTGCGACGATTCATGGCCTCATCCTGACCATAGTCAGCCAGGACTTCCCGACCCGCAGTCAGCTGCGTCCGGTCATCAGAACCATTAATTGGCATCAGCCTTTTCACCCGTAACTTCCACCTCACAGTCAGTCGCAGCAAAGGAAAGTGAGGAATGTTCAGAGGCGCTCAGCAATTTGGCATCAAAGTCCTGCAGCCTTGGCAGCTCCACGTTGATGAAAAACAGGCTGGAAGAGCGATCCAGGGTGCCAATGCGGGCTGCCATACCGGTCTCCTCCATCTGTTCCAGTCGACGTTTAGCCCTGCCTTCCTCGCTGTACAAACCCAGGGCGATGGCATTCATGTCCTCGCCACTGCCCACGATATACGCATCCTTGATGCCCCGCGATGCCAGCATATTCAAGGCCAGGTTGGCAGACTTGCGGTCCCTGAACGGCGGGATATAAACCCAGTAGACCACTCGCAATGTCTGCCTTTCATTTACCACCGGATTAAAGCTGGACAGGGAAAATTCGTCTATCGCCGCAAGGGCTGCATTCTCGTCGTCAAACGGACCCAGGTTCGCACACACCCCCGGCGAAGGCGTTGCAACGGGAACGGTTTCCGGATCGGGCGTCATGATTTCAACCGGAGGAGTATCGCTTTGCGCCATCAATGGATCCGCAATTTCCTCGAGCTCTTCGACAAGCGGCTCCAGATCGGTGATAGCGGCCTCGGGAACCTCCTGTGAAGCCAACTCCAGAGACGGAACATTCTGATAGGCGTCCTGGGGAGCCTCTGGCTTGTTTTGCCCCAACATGTATTGCCAGGCAAGAAACAGCAGATTAGCCAACAGCAAGGTGAGGACGATAAGTCTCACAATTCATTCTCCGCAATCAAATTCAGTCCTTCCAACACCAGTTCCGGTACAACCGTGCAAGCCACCTGGCACTGGTCGGCCACTAATTGAGCATCACCACCGGTCAAAATCAGCGCCGGCTCATGGCCGCACACCTGGGCCAATTCCCGCACCCCGCGTTCGGCCAACGCCGCCAGGCTAAACACGCTGCCCGATGTGACGGCTCCGGCCGTACTCCGGGCGAACAAGCCCTTGTCTTCACCTTTACTGCGCTTCGCATGCAAATCAATGTCGCTGGTGTCTTTCCTCAGGCTGGACTGCATTAATCCTACTCCCGGGGCGATTACGCCGCCAAGATGACGGCCTGTACTGTCCACCGCATCCAGGGTGCAGGCGGTTCCGGCATCCACCACACAAACCGCTTCGCCAACCCGCGCAAAGGCGCCGATCATGGCTATCCAGCGGTCCACTCCAAGCAAGTCCGGCTGTCGGTAGCCGTTAGTCAGGCCCAGGCAATGCTCGCGGGTTTTCTCAAAGTGCCATGCGCCGTCCGCCAACTCCGGCGCCGCGCGGCGCAGCGCATCTTCAAGAGATTGACCCGCCACATTCGCCACCCATATCGAGTCCGGCATATCACCCAACTCATTCAACAGGGCGTTGACGCCACCTTGCCGAACATCATCACGAGACATACTGCCAATGGTTTCCAGGCCACGTCCCCGGGACACGGCCCATTTCAATCGACTATTCCCCGCGTCAATCAGCAATCGCATCGACCGGCCTCACTGATACTTCCCCAGCAACACATTGCACTTCCTCGCCGTCCATCATCAATCTCAGGGCACCCGAATCATCCACACCCAGGACGGTTCCCAGTAATACGCCAGCCTCGTTCTGCACTTTCACCTGGCGACCCTTCAACCCATCCAGTCTCTGCCACTGCTCGCGCAGACCGGCAAAGCCTGATTCAGAAAAGGCCAACAGTATATCCGTTAGTGAGTTCAGTACGGCGGCGGCCAGCGCATTTCGCCCGGGTACGCGATCCGGCACCACGGCGGCCAGGTCAACCGGAGCACCGCCCCAACCCGTAGAAATCTCTCCGGCCAGGGTTCCCAGGTCCAGGTTCAAGCCCAGGCCAATGATCACGTATCCCGAACCGCTGCCATCGCTGCGCATTTCAACCAGTAAGCCCGCGAGTTTGCGGTCCTGCCACATGAGGTCATTGGGCCACTTTATGGACACGCCTTCCACACCCAGCTGCTCCAGGGCGCGCACCACTGCGATGCCGCAAGCCAGGCTCAGGCAGGACATGTCGGGAGATATCCTGGGAAAGTGCCAGGCCAGGGACAGGCAGAGACTGCCGGTTGGGGGAGCCATCCACTGCCGGCCCCGACGACCGCGACCGGCGGTCTGTATTTCGGCCAGGCAGGCCCTGCCCGCGCCGATCTCGCACCGGGGTTGGTTTAGCAACCAGGAATTGCTGGAGTCCACCTGCTCCAGGATTTCCACCGCCCCGAGTCGTTCGACAACATGGGGCGCCAGGTCAGCGGATATCCGCGAGGCATCCAGCAGCTCTACCGGACAGGAAAGACGGTAGAACTCATCTGGACCATGGTTCAGCTGTAAGCCCATCCCCCGGAGCAGGCCCAGGGTATCCATCACCTGGTCCGGAGAAATCTTCAATTCAGCGCCAAGGCCGGCAGCGTCGAATTGGCGGCCGCTGGACAGCAACTGTATCAGTCGATATCCGAGGCTCCAGGAATCATGCATTTTCCGGCACCGAATTCTCCAGGTCACAGCCGTCCGTGCAGGACGCGTCTACTCAGGACTTTTTGCGTAGCAGGGCGCGGGGAAACATGCAGTGTTCGGTTCCCTCACGAAGTCTCTGGATATTGCTTCGATGAGTAAACACCAGGAACACCGCGCAGCTTGCGGTGAACACGAACAACGGCATTTGCGAATCCTGAAGACCCATCAGGAGCATATACACGGGTGCGGCAAGTCCGGCGCCCATGGTGGCGACTCCCACATAGCCGAACAGCAATAACACCACCACCCAGGCAAGCAGGACTGGCAACAGCAGGATCGGTGCCAGTGCGATATAGGCGCCTATCATGGTCGCCGCACCCTTGCCGCCCCGAAACCCGTGCCACAGCGGGTAGCAATGGCCAAGAACTGCCGCCGCCCCGTACAACGCGGGTCCAATCATAAGGTCCAGTTCTGAAGTGCTGACCAGCCCGGGCAGCAACAGCCCCGGCAAAATCCAGGCAGGCAGGAAACCCTTGCCTACATCAATAACCACCGTATTCAGTGCGAACACAGAACCCTGGGTGCGAAAGGCATTGGTGCCTCCTGCATTACCACTTCCGGTCTTCCGAATGTCCACACCGCCGTAAAGACGCCCAACCAGCAGCGCGCCATTAATCGATCCCAGCATGTAGGCCAACAAGGCCTTGATCACTAATTCAAGCATTTACCTTCCGGATTGTTTGGCGTCCCGGTGTATCGGAACACGTATTCTAGCATTTCAGATTTAGTGTAATTGCGAAACTACAGTGTAAGCTACGTCAAATTCAAAGTAAGCCAAAAACCCATGTCCCATCCCCATCTGCACTTGATACTCAATCCCCGGGCCGGCCATCGCAAGGCCCACTCCCTGGCCAGTTCCATTGAAAGCGAACTGTTAAGCCTCGGCCTGGAAGTCACCATTGCGGAAAGCGCCAGCCCGGGACATATTACCGAATTGGCCTTGCAGGCGGCTGACGCCGGTCACGCGAATATCGCTATTGCCGGTGGTGATGGCTCCTTGTGCGAAGCGGTAAATGGACTGATGCGCAGCCAGTCGGAGCCAGCACTGGGCGTGATTCCTGTGGGCACCGGCAACGACTTCGTCAAGACGGCGGGCCTGCCATCGGACTGGCAGGAAGCCTGCCGGGATATCGCACAGGCATGTCGGGGAGAGCGATCCCTTCCCAGGGTGGATGTGGGGGTGTGCAACGGACACTATTTCATGAACTGCCTGGGCATAGGTCTGGATGCGCGGATAGCCATGGAAGCAAATAAATTGAAACATTTCGGTGGTCACACGGTATACCTGATCGCGGTGTTGAAGACGCTTTGGAAAGGCATACCCCGACCCATGGCGCGGATCGAATGGGAAGGCAACAAGCTGGAACAGGAAACCTGCCTGATAACAATCTGCAACGGACAGGTGGTGGGCAGTATGTTCCGGATGGCGCCAAACGCCCGGATTGATGACGGCCTGCTGGACGTTGTAATCGCCAGGGGCGTTAATCGCCTGGAAGCACTGGGCCTGGTCCACAGGGTGATTGCCGGCACTCACGAAAGCCTGGCGAAAATCCGCACCTTGCAGACCCGCCAGATTTCAATTCACCTTGATGAACCCACCCCGGTCGAGGCTGACGGGGAACTGATCGCCGAGGGCGCCATGGCCCTGGAAATAGACCTTATCCCCGGCGGACTGGCGCTGCTCTCCTCCCGGAACTGACTTTCCCTGGTCCAGATAATCTTGACATGGGCGCTGATTTTTTGTATTTAGATACTTGTCTAAATATTGAAATAACCATCATGTCACAGCAAAGCGCATTTAAAGCCCTGGCGGATCCTACCCGGAGAGAAATTCTTCGCAGCCTTAAAAAAGGCTCGGCCACTGCAGGAGAGTTGGCGGAACAATTTCCGATAACCCGCGCGTCATTGTCACATCATTTCAGCGCCCTGAAGGCCGCCGGACTGATACGCGATGAACGCCGGGGTCAACACCGAGTTTATTCGCTAAACACCACGGTCATGGAGGAAGTGGCCGCACTGGTACTAGACGTAGTTGGCAAGCCAGCCAGCGGCAAACGGAGCAAACGGTCATGAACAATCGCATTACACATATCATCTGCCTTGGCTTGATCCTGGCCATTTTTGTCGCTGCGGCCTGGCTCTATCCGCAACTTCCCGAATCGGTACCCTCTCACTGGAATGCCCAGGGTGAAATTGATGGCTACATGGCCAAGCCATGGGGCGTGTTTCTCATGCCGCTCATCACCCTGGCCATCTACCTGATGTTCTTCGCCTTGCCGCTGATCTCTCCCCACGGCTTCCGTATGGAAAAATTCACCAGCGTGGTGCGAGTGTTTCAAACCGTGATGGTCCTGTTCATGAGCCTGGTCACGATAACCACCTTGCTGGCAGCCCGTGGCGATGCAGTTCCGATCAGCAACATCACCCTGGGTGCCGTGGGCATGTTGCTGTTCGTCCTGGGCAACTACATGGGCAAGCTGCGCAAGAATTTCTTTATCGGCATTCGCACCCCCTGGACACTGGCCAGTGACGAGGTATGGGCACGTACCCATAGACTGGGCGGCTGGACATTCAGCATCGCTGGCCTGCTCATGATGATTACCAGTTTTACCGGCGCCAACGTCGAAGTCCTGATCTGGATCTGTGCCGGCGCTGCCCTGGTACCGGTACTGTATTCCTTCATCCTCTACCGAAAACTCGAAGGACTGGGACCCGACACGGAGGACTCCTAGCGCGGGTTAGTGGCCTGGAACTCCGGCCCTACCAGGGCACGGCAATCTAGTCCGTCGCGGGCTCTTCGACCCGCTGTCCAAGTAAGCGCAGGACGACGCCCAGGGTCACCGCCGAGATCAGGAACGATAGCCACCAGGGAAATCCATACCCGGTTGGCACGGTACCCAGCAACAGGGCAACAGCCCCGGCAAGCAATGCATAGGGCATCTGGGTGCGCACATGCTCAATGTGATCACAGCCCGAGGCCAGGGAAGACAATACCGTGGTATCGGAAATCGGGGAGCAATGGTCGCCCCAAACCGACCCGGTCAGCACGCAGGAAATCGCCGAATACAGGATGAAGTAATGCTCGGGATCCGCCACACCGCCGGCCTGTAGAACAGCCCAACTCAGGGGCACAACCAGGGGCAACAAGATACCCATGGCGCCCCAACTGCTTCCAGTAGCGAAGGCAGTGAGCGCAGAGAGTACGAATACGATCGCGGGGAGCAACTCATAGGGTAAGGCAGAACCCAGGGTTACCATCAGGAAATCTGCGGTGTGCAATTCAGCGCTGATATCCGAAAGCGCCCAGGCAAGAATCAGGATAATCATTGCGATGAATGTGAAACGCGCCCCGGAAACCCAGGCCTCCACAATTTCTTCCATGCTCATCAAGCGCTGCACTGCCGTCATGAATGCTGCAGTAAAGGCCGATAGCAACGAGGCCCACATCAAGGCGGTGTAGGAATTGGCCGTCCCAATAATTTCGTTGATCGTGTCACCTTCGCCGGTGACATACAGGCCGATCATGATCGACGAGGCCATCACTGCGACGGGTATCACCGCGTTAATCGCCCTGGGCGTGACCCCCGGCTTCACTTCCAGGCTGGCCTCGTCGCTGCGCGTACCGGAAGACACGTTAGGGGAGTTCACCTCACCGGTCAGGCGGGCACGACGTTCCGCTTTCAGCATAGGACCAAAGTCCCTGCCGGTAGTGATAATCAGCAACACCAGGAGGATCGCCAGGAACGGATAAAAACTGTAGGGAAGTGAATTCAGAAATACCGAGTAAGGCTGTAACGACAGCCCTTCAATCTTGGAGACAGCATCTCCAATCAAGCCAACCTGGTAACCAATCCAGGTAGTCACCAGCGCCACCGTCGCCACCGGGGCGGCGGTTGAGTCGACGATATAGGCCAGCTTTTCACGGGAAATTTTCAACCGGTCGGTCACCGAACGGGAGGTGTTTCCCACCACCAGGGTATTGGCGTAGTCATCAAAGAAAATAACCAGGCCAAGAAACCACACCGCAAGTTGGCCGCGCCTGGCATTGTTTGCGCCCTGGATAATGAAATTCACTATTCCGCGCATGCCACCATTACGGGAAATGATGCCCACCATACCGGCGACCATGAAGGTAAACAGGATGATGGTCGTATGGTTCCTGTCGGCCATGGCGTTGGTGACAAAAACTTCAAAGCTGGTTAGCAAGCCGACAAAAGCACCCTTCACAGTGAGCCCCTGCAATGCCCAGGCTCCCGCCCACAGACCGATAACCAGGGCAGGCAAGACGCTGCGCAGGGCCAGCGCAATCCCGATGGCCAGCAATGCCGGCAACAGGGAAACCCAGCCAGGTATCACCGACACCTCGGCGCTCTGGACCTGCTTGCCCTGGTAACTCAGAGAAAACTGCAAGGGGCCGGACTGGTCCGTTTTGATGTCATCGAAAACCGCCCCGCCCGGGACACTGGTTGCGTAACGGCTCTCTCCGTTGACCTGAAGGAGCAGTTCCTTCGCATCCATGTCCTGGGAGTCCTTTACCGAAATATCGTAGGCAATCCCTCGAAGCAGGACCTGGGGAAGGTCCAGTTCCGCGGCCCAGGATTGAGAACTGCACAGTAGAAGTATCGCGAATAGTCCGCCCGCAACGCCGCTCGCCTTATTCCGGCGGTGATCTCCCTGATGCATCCGGTACTCCCCTCAGAACAAATTATTATTTTTGTATTTTAATGCGCGGAACATTTTTAACCTTGGAGCGGGAAATCCAGAAGGCCCCGCCAATTTTGGCAACGCCTACCGTAACACGCCCCGTCGGCATTGCGTGGCTGCCTGCACGACCAGTTGCCCAAAGTATTCCAGACCCCGGGGCGCCATACGCGCCGTCGGACCGCCCAGGCTTAGTGCACCCTCCACTTCACCCATTGGATTGAATAAGGGTGCGGCCACGGCGCTGTAGCCTTCTTCGAGTTCTTCCGAGGCAGTGGCGTAACCCAGTGTACTGACCGAATCGGTCTGCCGCTTCAGGGCTTCCCGCGAGACGATGGTGTTAGCAGTGAAACGTCTTAAGGTCTCGGGTAATTGCTCCCACATTTCAGGCCGGGTCGCGAGCAACGCCTTGCCCGAGGAGGTGGCATGCACTGCCCAGCGACTTCCGATATTGCCCGACGCCGAGACCAGATGCCCGGTGTGTAATTCGTCCAGGATTAGTACGTGACCATCTACTGGAATCTCCAGGGTGGCTGTCTCGCCGGTTTGACGCCTTAGCCACTCCAGGGCCGGCCTGACACGGTCCCTAAGATCGTTGCTGCGCAAGGCCCTGGCGCCCAGGTCCAGAAGCCCTATACCCAGTTTGTATCGACCGTTACGCTCGTTCCTGGCAATCAGCCCTTCACTTTCCAGTGCCCCCAGCAAGCGATGGGCCGTGGTCTTGGTAAGACCCAGGCGCTTACACAAATCGGAAAGAGACAATTCGGGATCATTGTCAGTGAATGCTTTTAGCAGTCCGATCGCCCGGACGGCCGCTTGTGTGCCTTTAGGTGCAGTCATAAACCACATTATGGGATTCCAAGCCACATAATGAAAGCCCCAAGATTGATTTTTGTACTAGTATTTGTCTTGAAAATTAATGAGCCAGGAAAAGGAGCAGAAGCCCCTATGAGTACTTCGAATGTCAGGTCCATCAAAAAGGATGGCGCTCTACCTCCTTTTGAAGACGCGCTGACGCTGCCAGGAAAACTTTACTGGGACCAGGCCGTCTTCAACGCAGAGAAGGAAGCAATCTTCTCCAGCATGTGGCTTTGCATTGGACGCTGTGAGGACATCGAGGACCCGGGAAGCTATTTCACCTGGCAACAGGATAACGAACGCATTTTGATCGTCCGCGGCAAGGACAAGAAGATTCGCGCTTTTTTCAACGTGTGCCGTCATCGCGGTTCGAGGCTGGTAGAGGAAGAATCCGGCTGCGGCCTGAATCGCATCACCTGCCCCTACCATGCATGGACCTATGCCAGTGACGGACGACTGGTATCCGCCCCCACCATGGGTGATGACTTCGACAAGAACGACTTCCCACTTGTCGAAGCGCCTTGCGATACCTACGGCGGATTCATTTTCATCAACCTGGATGAGAATGCCGAACCGCTGGAATCCTTCCTCTCAGACCTACCCGACCTGAGCCGCTACCAGTTGCCAGAACTTCGCCGGGCAGCCAGGGTGGAATACGTGGTCGACGCCAACTGGAAGCTGATTTGCGAAAACTACAACGAGTGCTATCACTGCGCCCTGGTCCACCCCCAGTTGCACCGCATCAGCGATGCCAACAGCGGCGGCAAGATGGAGCGCGGGCGCTGTTTCAGCGGCGGCTCCATGCACCTCAACGACGGCTTCTCAACCATGACCATGAGCGGTCACAGCGATCACCCGGTGATTCCCGGGCTCAGTGAAGAAGACCATCGCACCGTCCAGTACTACACCATTTACCCTAACCTGTTGATCAGTCCTCACCCGGATTACCTGCTGACCCACACCATCTGGCCGATCGGTCCTGGAAAAACCCGCATTGTCTGCGAATGGTTCTTCACCCAGGAAGCGGTAAATCAACCGGGCTTCGATCCCTCGGATGCGGTGGAATTCTGGGACGTCACCAACAAGCAGGACTGGGGACTGTGCGTGCGCGCCCAGCGCGGCGCCGAGTCCCGGGGCTACCGCCCGGGCAAGTACCATCCCCATGAAAGCGCCGTATGGGCCTTCGACGACTGGTACCGGGACTTTATGGAACTGTAATCGTTATGACCCCATGCCGATAAGAAAACGGGGCCCACTGGGCCCCGTTTTTTTTAAACCTGGCGACGAGTGATCCCGCCCCGCCAACTAGGGTTGGCGAACCACCTTGCCGCCCAGCATCACAAACCCGACTCGCTCCAGGGCCGAGATATCCTCCAGGGGATTACCGGGTACGGCGATGATATCCGCCAGCTTCCCCTGTTCCAGGGTTCCCAGCCGATCGTCCCAACCCATGACTTCCGCCCCAAGGCTGGTTCCCGCCTTGATCGCCTCCATGGGTGTCATACCTGCCTCGATGAGCAGGGCGAATTCCCTGGCATACAGGCTGGCCGGAACCTCGTAGTGACCGAAGTCCACACCCACTGCCACCTTTACCCCACCCTTGATCGCTGCACCGACGTTTGCCAGCGCCTCGGCACGGTACTTCTTCGACAGGGCCACCATCTTGGCCTGTGCCTGGCTGTCCGCCATCTCTTCAATGTAGTAGTCACCGATATACAGGGTGGGCACCAGGTAGGTGCCACGCTCGGCCATCAACTTCACACCCTCGGCATCAAGGAATGTACCGTGCTCAATCGACCGGACCCCGGCCCGCACCGCTAATTTTATTCCCTCGGCCGAATGCGCGTGGGCCATCACGGGCTTGCGCAGACGATTTGCCTCGTCCATGACCACCTGCATTTCCTCGGGACTGAAATGCACGTCCTTCGGATCATCAGCAGCAGACATGAAGGCGCCAGTAGCAAGGATCTTGATCCAGTCGCTTCCGTATTTCACTTCGCGGCGTACTGCCTTGCGCATCTCTTCCACACCGTCGGCACGCAATCCATCCGGGATGACGTGGTGTTCCGGCGCGATAAAATTGATATCACCACCGCCACCGGTGATCGTGATGTAGTGGCCTGCAACCTGCATCCTGGGCCCGGCAAACAAGCCAGAATCAATCGCCCGTTTCACGTCCACGATGGCGTAATTCACATCGGCAGCACCCGCCGTGCGAATACTGGTCCAACCCGCGTTGAGCATGTCCTGGACAGACTTCAGTGCTTCCAGTCCTTTTTGCGCCGAAGATTTCCTGAGATGCTCGAACTGGTAATCATCACCGGCAATTGTCGGATGGGTATGTAACTCAACCATGCCTGGCATCAGCGTGTAGCCATCCAGTTGAACCCGCTGCGCGCCTTCGGGAATCTGATCCATCTTTACCACGCCGGTGATTCGATCATCCTCTACCAGCACCGCCACATCGGTGAGTGCCTTGGCAGAGCGACCGTCAATCACCCGATCCCCAATCAGGGCGCTTATGGCGGCATCGGCGGAGGCAGGAAACATCAACGCCGATCCCAATACTCCTGTCGCCGTCAGTCCAACCAGAATTTTCTTCATCATATTCCTTTCTCCATTCCTGCTTGTTAGATCCCCAGCGCTTTCCGATCTCGCAAGACCTGGCGTGCGGCGTTAAATCCGGGCGCACCGGTTACGCCGCCTCCGGGGTGTGTCCCGGCACCGCATAGATACAGCGAAGACACCGGTGTGCGGTAGTGCGACCAGCCCGGCAAGGGGCGCATGAACAACAACTGTTCCATACACACATCACCATGAAAAATATTTCCCTCGGTAATCCCGAAGGTTTGTTCAAGATCCCAGGGCGTGAAAACCTTCCTGGCAATCACGGAGCCGGGAACATTGGGCGCGTATTCAGCTATCTTGGCCGTCACCTTGTCACCAAGTTCCTCACGCCTGTCCGCCCAATTCCCCTGGGCTAACTGGTATGGAAGATACTGGATAAAACAGGTCATCATGTGACGACCCTCGGGTGCCAGTGAATCATCCACGTTGGAGGCCACCACGCAGTCCACCCACAAATCGTCGGGCAGCAATCCTTCCTGACTCTGGTTATAACACTTCTCTGCCTGGGCATAGGTCGGCACCAGGGTGAACAAAGCACGCTGGGCGGCATCCGCGTCTTGGGGCATGCCCAACACGCGAGGCTCCTCGCTGAGGACAAAATTCACCTTGGCGCTGGGACCATTCATGCGAATGCTCTTAACTGAGCGCACGAAGTCTTCAGGCAATTCGTCCTCTTCCAGCATCCCAAGGAAGGTGCGCTTTGGATCGGCGTTGGACACCACGACTTTCGCATCGATCCGGGTGCCGTCCTCGAGCTCCACGCCTGTCGCCCTGGCGTTGGAAACCAAAATCCTGGCCACCGGCGAATCGATACGAATCTCGACGCCAAGCTCAGCACAGGCCGCGGACATAGCGCGGGTAATGGAACCCATACCGCCCATGACATGCCCCGAGAACCCCTGCTTTTCATCCTCGCCGCCGCTGAGCAAATGGAACAACAAACCCATGGCGGTACCCGGACGGTAAGGCCCGCCGTGCTTGCCATAGAGGTTGTTTGCCAGGATCAGGGCCTTGACCTCTTCACTATCAAAATAACGATCAACCAGGTCGGCGAGACTTCCGGTCAGGAACATCAGCATCTCGGCAATTTCGTCACCACTGATGCCGCGCATACGCTTGCCTGCCCGGAACAATTCCACGAAACCCTGGATTCCCCTGGCATGGATATCCGGCGGCGGCTCCATGAAATACGGCTGCAAATACGAAGCCAGTTTTTTCAGTCGCCTGTCCAGGTCAATAAATGCATCGGCGTCCGAGGGGGCAATACGTTGCAGCATTGCGTGCATGCGTTTCTCGTCCGACCACCATGGAATCACCCGCCCGCCCGGCAAGGCCACCTGGACTATCGGATCCGAGGCGACCATTCGTAATCCATGTCTGCCAAGTTCCAGGTCGCGGATCACTTCGGGCCGCAACATGCTGGCCATATAAGAGGTGGTGGAGACCCGGCAACCTGGCGCCGCAATCGGATCAACTTCTTCGGTGACGCAGCATCCGCCAATGACTGATCGCCGTTCCAGGACAAGGGTCTTCAATCCAGCCTTTGCCAGATAGGCCGCCGTGGTCAAACCGTTGTGGCCACCGCCTATCACAATCGCGTCATATTCCATCGTCAACACCCAAGTCCTGGTCAACAGTAATCGGTCGAGGCTAGCTCAATGGCCTTGGGCGATGCAATCACTGGATGCGATCGTTCACATAGTGAAACTACCAACGGGGGTTTTCAGCCCTTGATCCGGCATCTCAGCGGGGCGGTTTACTCTGGGGCTATTCCGGCAGAGTCCAGCGCATAGACATAGAACTCATCGTCTCGCTTGTATCCCAGAGATTCGTACAAGGCCTGGGCCTGGCTATTACTGGTTGCCGTCGCCAGGTTAATCTCTACCGCTCCGGTCTCTCTGGCCAGGTGGGCCGCCCGCTTCATCAACGCCTTGGCAACACCTTGCCTGCGTCCTTCCTTGCGAACAAACAGGTCATAGAGAATCCAGACCTTTCCCGCCAAAGTGGAGGAAAAACTGGGGTAAAGCTGGACGAACCCCAAGGCCATGCCATCATCGTGCTGAGCCAGGTAGATAACCGATTCCTGCTTACTGATGCGATCGGCAAGAAAACGCCTGGCCAGACCGATGTCCTGGGGATACTCGTAAAACTGACGGTACAGATCGAACAGCTCCGCCAGGGTCTCAAGATCTCCCAGTTTTGCTTGTCTAATCTGCATGGTCACCCTATCTGTTACATCGAAGTCCCAACTCAATAGCCGGGATATCACGGTTCAAGCCTGCGCTTACTTACCTTAAAACGCCAAATCCGGCGTTTCAACAATAATGAGTGACCAGGGTTTTGCTTACCAATAAAGACTCGAGCCGCTTTGGCTCAGGCTACGATAATCCGGGCGCCGACCTGGCACGCCCGGAGACGTCACCGCGCATCGGGCACGGGTTAGCCAGGCTGAATTGCCGAGTGCCGGAGCCTTGATACGACCTCAGGCGTTAACGTCCACAACAAGCCGACCGCGGACCTTGCCGGCCAGGATGGATGCGGCCGCCTCCGGCACATCCTCAAGACCAATCACGTTGCTGATCGCCTCAAGCTTGGACAAATCCAGTTCCCGGGCCAGCCGCTCCCAGGCAACCAATCGTTTTTCCCTGGGCGCCATGACCGAATCAATACCAGCCAGGGTGATACCACGAAGAATAAATGGCGCCACGGATGCGGGCAGGTCCATGCCCTGGGCCAGGCCACAGGCCGCTACCGTACCCCCGTAGGAAGTCTGCGCCAGGACATTGGCAAGGGTATGGCTGCCCACACTGTCTACCGCCGCCGCCCAGCGCTCTTTACCCAGGGGTCTGCCCGGTTCGCTGAATTCCGCCCTGTCCACGATGTCTGTGGCTCCCAGGGACTTCAGGTAGTCGCTCTCTTGCACGCGGCCGGTGGAGGCCGTCACCTGGTAACCCAGGTGGGATAGCAGGGCTATCGCCACACTGCCCACGCCTCCGTTGGCGCCGGTCACAAGTACCGGCCCCTTGTCCGGGGTCACGCCGTTATGCTCCAGCGCCATCACACACAGCATGGCGGTATAACCGGCGGTGCCTATCGCCATGGCCTGCAGGGTGCTCAGTGACCCGGGCAGCGGCACCAGCCACTCACCTTTCAACCTGGCGTATTGAGAAAAACCGCCATGGTGGCGCTCTCCCACGCCGAAACCGTTGAGAATCACTTTCGAGCCCACCGCAATATCCGGGTTGCCCGACTCCTCCACGGTACCCGCCAGGTCAATGCCGGGGATCATGGGAAACTGTCGGATGATCGGTCCCTTGCCGGTGACCGCCAGACCGTCCTTGTAATTAATCGTGGAGTGAGCGACCCGCACCAGCACGTCGCCCTCCATGAGTTGATCCGTTGACCAGTTCTCCACACCGGCGTGATAACCCTCATCGTCCTTGTTCACTAGCAGTGCCCGGAATGAATCACTCATGCTTTTCTCCTTCTGATTATCAGGCGACCTTGATCAGATCGCCGTCAGTTACCACCGAAAATCCTTCAGTGACAGCTGGAAATGGCAGCCCTGGGATTCGTCGCAACGCGCCGCCGCAAAGACCCTGCAGGCCAGGTAACGGTTTCCTCCACCAGTGTACCCTGTTCGATCATACCCCCGGCTTCTACCCAATTGGCGATACGGTGACGCATGTCGGCCGGCGGAACACCCAGGGCTACCGCTGCCCCGACAGCCGGAACCACGCCGACTTGGACTGGGTGTAGCTGAGCAGGCTCTCCATGCACTTGTCCCGGGCGTGGCCGGACTGCTTGTAACCGCCAAACGGCTGGGTCATATCACCTTCATCGAAACTGTTAATCCAGATCGTACCCGCCTGCACTTCCCGAACCAGTCGCATGGCAAGATTGAGATCCCGGGTCCAGATACCGGCAGCCAGGCCGTAGATCGTGTCATTGGCTATACCGATCGCCTCCTCCACGGTCTTGAAACTCATCACCGAGGCCACCGGGCCGAAGATTTCCTGGCGGGCGATACTCATGTCGTTGTTCACACCGGTAAACAAGGTGGGCGATACATAAGCTCCGGAGTCCAGGCCTTCGGGAACACAGCCTCCGAATGCCAGGCGCGCGCCTTCTTTGGCGCCGGCATCGATCATCGACAGCACCCGTTGCTGGTCTTCCCGGGTTACCAGGGGACCCATATTGGTTTCCGGGTTCATGGGATCGCCGGGCACATAGGCATCCCGACCAGCCGCGACAAACCGTTCGACGAAATCATCGTGGATGGACTCGTGCACAAGTAACCGGGAACCGGCATTGCAGACTTCGCCCATGTTAGCGTAGATGCCGTTGTAGGCCGCCGCGACGGCACGGTCCATGTCTTCCAGGTCAGCCATGAATATTTGCGGTGACTTGCCGCCACATTCCAGGGAGACTTTTTTCATGTTGGACTGGCCGGCGTACTGGAGCATCAACTTGCCGACCGCGGTAGATCCGGTGAAAGTTATCTTGGCCACGTCCTCATGCAACGCCAGCGCCTGGCCGGCAACCTCACCCAGGCCGTTCACCACGTTAAACACCCCCGGCGGACCCCCGGCCTCGACGAACAGTTCCGCCAGTTTCAGCACACTCAGGGGCGACTGTTCCGCCGGCTTGAGCACCACGGTATTGCCTGCAGCCAGTGCAGGCGCCACTTTCCATGTCGCCATGAGCAAGGGGTAATTCCAGGGGGAAATGGCACCCACCACACCCAGGGGTTCACGCAACACGCAATGCATGACATCCCATTCGGTATTGGTGACCGAGCCTTCGATCTTGTCGACGCACTCAGCCATGAACTGGATGGTCTGGACCACTGACGGCAGATCCACACCCGCCATGTCAGCGATGGGCTTACCCATATCCAGGGTATCCATCATCGCCAGTTCCGCGGCGTTGGCATCAATGAGCTCACACCAGCGATACAGCACCGCCATGCGATCCCTGGGGGCCATGCGGGACCAGTCACCGGCGCGAAATGCTTTCAGCGCCGAGGCCACGGCCAGATCCACGTCCCGGGCGCTGCCCGCAGCCACCTCGGCCACGACCTGGCCGTTCGCTGGATTGATACTGGCGATTCGCCCACCTTCGAGGGCATCAACGTGCTTGCCGTTAATAAACAAGCCCGGCGGAATATTCGCCATCACGGAAGCGGCCACTGCATTCCATTGCTCGGTCGTGTAGTCAGCCAGTGCTTCGATGCTCATAATCCAATCCTCAAGTTAGTGCGGTAACCGGAATCCCGGCTCATCAACGGGTCCACTGCGACCTAACCCGACTCGATCACGATCAGCGGGTTAGTCTCAACTTCTCTAACGGGGCCGGCTCGGTGTTTACCTCAAATCAAAAATCCAGTGCAGGTGTGACCTTCTTCCTTTCAGGATCAAAGAAGGCGCCTTCCACCACCGTGGCACGGGCCATCACCCGACTCCACTTCAACTCGCGCTGATAGTAAATCTCGGCATACAGTTCATCCCCGGGCTTGCCCCAGGGCGCATGTAACGACGCCAGGGCAATGTTGGCCTTCGCCGTGGGCGACCACATGGCCGAGGTGACCGTGCCGACAACCTGCTTCTTGCTGTTGTATATAAAGGCATCCTTGGCGGGCTTATTACCTGCGATGTCCAGTCGGGCGAAGTTATACCTGGAGCCCTTTTCCTTCTCCTCCAGCAATGCATTCCTGCCAGTGAAATTGGGCTTCTTGAAATCCACCAGCCACGACAGGCCCAACTCAAAAGGTGAGCGAGTTCGGCCGGGGCGTACTGCCTCGTCCGCCGGCAGAAAATCCACACCTGCCTGGATGAATCCAGCCTCGATACGGGTCATCTCCAGGGCATGAGTACCGATGGGACGAATCCCGTGTTCCTTGCCGGCGGCAAACAAGGCATCCCACAAGGCCTCAGCCCTGGGTGCCTCGATCCAGACCTCGTAGCCCAGGTCGCCGGTAAAACCAGTACGGGAAACCATCAATTCCGAACCCTGGAAATCAAACCAGGCGATGCCAAACGGCTTCAGGTTCTGAATGTCGTTGAGTCCCATTTTACGCAGTACGGCGCACGAAGTCGGCCCCTGCACCGCCAGTGCCGCAAGCTCATGGGTAGGCTCTGTAATGGTCACCTCAAAGCCCAGTGAGGAAATACTCAGCCAGTCCAGCTGGCGCTCCTGGGAGCACAGCAGGTACTCGCCGGGGCGCATATGAAATACCGTGCCGTCATCGATCACCTGGCCTTCGTCGTCACACCACACGCAATAGGAAACGCGTCCCGGCTTGAGCTTGCTCACATCACGGGTAAGCATGCGATTGAGAAACTCCAGGGCATCGGGGCCGGTGATCTTGTGCTTGGTCATTGGGCACAGATCAAATACACCGGTTGAGTTACGCATCGCAAAATATTCCAGCGCCACGTCCTCATACACGTCCGCTACAAGGTAGTCCTTCCAGCGATGGCTTTCCTGCATCTGGTTGAGCTTGGAGGTACGGGAATGGAACGCCGTCGGATAAACAAAGGTTTTGTAATGTTCTTTTTTGTTCATGCCGCATCTCCCCTGGCAATAATTTCATTCGCAGCATTACGCCCGGCCGCTCCCATGACACCACCACCGGGATGCGCACCCGCACCGCACAAGAACAATCCGGGCAGGGGCGTCGCGTACTGGGCACTACCATGCATGGGTCGAGTCATCATGAACTGGTCCAGGGCAAACTCACCGTGATGCCAGTGACCACCGGCGATCCTGAACTCCCGTTCAATGTCGGCCGGAGACAAGACTTCGCTGTGCAATACCGTGGCGCCGATGCCAGGTGCGTAACGCTCCAGGACCGCCATGCAGCGCTTAAGCAATTCGCCACGACCGCTTTCCCAACCCTGTTTCAGGTTATAGGGGGCGTACTGCACCAGTGCAGACAGAACATGCTTGCCGCCGGGGGCCAGGCTGTCGTCATGCACCGTGGGCAGGGTAATTTCCATCATCGGTGACTCGGATATCTCGCCGTACTTGGAGAAATCAAAGGCCTGCTCAAGCTCCACCACGCTGGGGGAAATCAGCAAGCGACCACCGAGGGCCTTCTCATCCAGGCCGGTAAACCGGGGCAGAGAATCCAGCGCCAGGTGCAACTTCGCAACGCTGCCCCGAGAGCGAATATTCCGCACTTGCAGTGCAACACCTGCTTCCAGGTGCTTCAGTCCAACCAGGTCCATGAAGGTGGTACGAGGATCAGCATTGGACACCACTTTGGATGCGCTGAGCTTCTCGCCATTCTCAAGCTCAACACCGGTCACAGTGCCGTTTTCCACGATGATTCGCGAAACAACAGTCGAGGTTCGAATCTCAGCGCCTGCAGCTTCAGCGGCTTTGGCCAATGCAGCAGTTACGCCGCCCATGCCACCGCGAACAGAAGCCATAGCTCCGCGCTTTCCATTCACATCACCAGTCAGCTTGTGCAGGTAATTAAGGATGCTGTTATTAGAGCGAGGCCCCAGGTGTCCACCCAGGACCGCATCCCAGGCCACGGCGCCCTTGAGCATTTCGCTGTCGAACTGCTCTTGCAGAACATCGTAAATATTAATCCCGGCAATACGCAGGAATTCACGCATGTCCTCACGACCCATGCCACGAACAGCCAGGCCCAGCTTGGCCAACCCTTTGAGTTCCTGCCACTCACCCACCAGACGAGGAGGACGGCCCTTGTAGACCTTTCTCAGCACGTCCGCGAACTTGTTCATGCGCGCATTGAATTGCTTGAGCTTGGCAGCATCGTCTGCAGACAAGTCACCACCCCGAGCCTCGGGACCGGACAGGAACAGGTGCTCACCGGTATCTGACAGCGACACGGTTTCCATGTCCGCAGCAGCCAGTTTCAAACCATGTTTTTTAAGGCCCAGGCCGGATGAAATATCCTTATCCAGCATGAACAGCAAATGGGCACAGGCTGAAACCTGGTAGCCGGGCGCGAACTCCCGGGTAACGGCCGCGCCGCCCACCTGGTCTGCCGCTTCCAGCACGGTGACCTTGCGCCCTGCCTTTGCCAGGTAGGCTGCACACACCAGGCCGTTATGGCCTCCCCCAACGATAATTACGCTATTGTCAGTCATCGAGTTCGGTCTCCGGCACTACGTTGGTTCGTTTCATATCCGCCAGGATTTCTCTTGCGGCATTGGCGCCAGGGGCAGCCATTACGCCACCGCCAGGATGGGTACCGGAACCACACATATACATGCCTTTCACCGGGCCGCGGTACTGGGCGTAACCGGGGAAAGGACGATTAAACATCAGCTGATCCATAGTCAGTTCACCCTGGAAAATATTTCCTTCGGTCAAGCCGACTTCTGCTTCCAGTTCCCGTGGCGTGCGAACCTCCGCATGCAGGATCAAGTCCTTGAAGTTGGGGCTGTGCTTGGAAATCTGGTCGATCACCACTTTGCCAAAGGCATCCCGGTCCTCGTCCGTCCAGTCCTTGCCCTTGACCTTGGGCGGCACATACTGAACAAACACCGACATGAAGTGTTTTCCCGGAGGCGCCATGGTGGGATCGGTCAAGGTGGGAATCAGGAGATCCACATAGGGGTCACGTGACCACATGCCGTTCTTCCAGTCATCGTAGGCACGCTCAAGGCGCTCCAGCGAATCCACAAAATGCATGTCGCCAAAACGCAGCGGATTGTTGTCGCCCAGGGCGGGCCATTCCGGCACCCCGTCCAGGGCGATGTTCAACTTGCCTGAAGAGCCACGGATCTTGAAGTTCCTGGCCTTCTCCGCCACTCGCGGGTCCAGGTCCTTCTCATCAAACAACTTCAGGAAGGTACGCTTGGGATCCAGGTTCGAGACCACCACGTCGGCGTAAATCTCGTCACCATTTTCCAAGGCCACGCCTGTGGCCTTGCCGTTTCTAACGATAATCTGCTCGACTCCGGCACTGGTCCTGATCTCGCCGCCATGCTCCTGGAAGGCGCCCGCCAGGGCCTTGCTGACAGCACCCATACCGCCACGGGCAAAGCCCCATGCGCCGGCGCTGCCATCAATATCACCCATGTAATGGTGCAACAGCACGTAAGCCGTACCGGGTGAATACACACCCAGGGCAGTGCCAATGATTCCGCTACCGGAGAAATGAGCCTTGATCGTGTCGGACTCAAAATATTCGTCCAGGTACTCGGCCACGCTCATGCTGTAGAAGCGAATGGTCTCGTACATGGTCTTCTCGCCCAGGTTCAGGAACTTCTTCATCATGAACATGAGTTCGGAAATATCCCGGGGTCTGAACGAGGTGGGATCCGGCGGGGTACGCAGGAGGAAATCACGGATGAATCTGCACTGCCTGGTCACGTCTCGTGAGAAACGATGATAAGCATCTGCATCACGCTTGTTGTGCCGGGCAATTTCTCGCCGCTGCACATCGTGATCAACGTAGTTTCCCAGGATGTCGCCGTCGCTCAGGAATGTTGCGCCGCCACCATAGGGCACGACCTGCAGACCATGCTTGGCCAGGTTCAGGTTTCGATAAATCTCAGGTCGCAACAAACTGCATACGTAGGAGCAATTCGAATAGATCCACCCCTTGTGCAATTCCCTGCTTACTGCCGCGCCCCCAATGTACGGGTTGCGCTCCAGCACCAGGACTTTCATTCCCGCCTTGGCCAAGAAGGCAGCATTGGCGAGTCCGTTATGTCCGGCGCCTATAACTATCGCGTCGTATTTCATCGTGCAATTTCCGCTTGCTAGTCTAGTGTTCTCAGGAACCAAGAAGTGTGGGATGCTCGGAAAGCATCACATCAACCGCTTGCTCAAATTTTTCCAAAGCCTCATCCAGGCATCCGTCAGCATGAGCTTCGCAGATAAACCATGGCTCCCGGCAATCCGGTCGCACAGAATACCAAGATCATGCAGGTCAGGGGCAAGAGTGTCGTAAAACTTGTAATTCGTGTTTACCCAGTCCTGGATCTCGGTGTACCAAAGCGCTGCATTGAACAGGCCGTGATGGCCGCCCTAGTCAGCGCTATCCGGGGGTATGTAATCAAAGATGAAGGTGATGCGGTCTTGCTTGCCTCGATTCATCACACTATGGCGCTTCTGGTTATTGATCTCGTACGCCTCTCCCACCTGGAACTGGTAGGGCCGGCCATCAATCATGAATCGAACACCGCTGTTGGTGGTGATGGGAATATGGATCCGGTGGCTGCTACGAAATGACTGATGCGCATCCAGGTGAGGAGTAATTCGTCCGCCGGCCACCAGCTTGGCGGCCATGGCCCGAATAATCGTGCCTCCCTTGGGATATAGCCTGCCGATAATGTCGTGCATGACTGGCACTGCCACATCCGCCAGTCGATCCCAACCCGGCTCCTTGCTCACCGTCACATCAGGCCAACCGTCACAAAACACCAGCACTATTGACTGGGTATTGTAGTGAACGTCATAGGCTTGCTGGCGATGGGTTTGCTCAAGCCACGCCTCCTCTTCCTGCGCCAGTATCGCCTCTTGCAAGGCCTGGATATCTACCTTGCCTAGTTCACGCAGGGGAGTATCGATATTCATTCATGCATACCTTGTGTCTGTCTCATCAGGACACAGGAAGATAGGTCGGCAGGATGCCCCGGGTCAAGCCCGGCCCCGGCACTTGCTTCTGGCAATCGGCACAGGGCACACCGATTGACGCCCAGGCTGCATACCAGACCGAGTAATCATGTCGCGACGGGAGCGCATATGGCTGGAATTTTGCGGAATTCCACAAGCACTTGGAATACACGGTCAGGTCGCCCGTGTACGCCTCCGGTGCAACAAATTTGTGCAGCGCAATATTTAATCCAAACTAGCCTTAGAACTAGTATAAAAGCACAAAGACCACTTTCTCCGAGTCTGGAAATGGTGCGATTTAATAAAAAGCGTTATAAAACAAAGAATGAATACAAGAACTTATGAACAATTTTCTGCTGCGAAAATTGTTTCCGAAAGTTCCATGCACTATATTTTTCCCGAGGGAGTTCAACCTTTACGGGAAGTTAGTACGTCTGGAACCTAGCAGTCCGCCTACGCAATAAAAGAAAGAAAAAATAAACCAGCGCTCGCCATTTACTGGCTTGTCGCCGGATCCAGATGGCAGTGCAGTTGCCCTGGATTGCGGTTCCAGAAGGTCCTCTAGCCAAGTCATTTACATTGGCAAACAAAAACCGGCGTCAATGACGCCGGTTTTTTTATTGCATAGAAACGACTCAGGCCGAAGGACTGCCTAGCCACAAACCCCGGGCCCTTGCCGCCTCCGGGGCGGCAGCCATGTCTACAGACAGCTGACATACGTCCGCCGGCGCCGCCCTCGGGGTGCACCGGGTGACTATCAGTTCATCACGCCTGAACAGGTGCACGGTCACCGGCTGATCGATGACCAGGCGGGTCCGCAACGCTTCCAACGAGGCATGGGTCACCTTGAGCTCATTCACTGCAACCAGTTCATCACCCGGGGATATGCCAGCAAGCTGGGCCGGGCTGTCCGCCATCACCGTTGCCACCTTGCAACGTCCATTCTCGTCACGGGTCTTCATACCGAGACTGACACGACTTACCGGGGTTGCAGTGCGCGCACCATGGCCACCCTGGTCCAGGGCGTTCTCAGCAGGGCGCAAGGTAAAGTCCACGCCGACATCCTGGAGCAATTCCTGCAGCGGTATATCCTCCACACCCCGGATTGCCGCATCAAAGAAGCCCTTCAACTCCAGGCCTGTGACCTCGTGAACCAGGGCCTCAAATCCGTCCTCTGGCATCCCGACGCCAGTCTTTCCGAAGCGTTCCCAGACCACACCCATGACGTCATCCAGCGACTGCTTGCCCGCCGTTTCCCGTCGTATGGTCAAGTCCAGGGCCAGCGCTGCCAGCGCGCCTTTCACGTAATAGCTGACAATCGTGTTAGGGGAATTCTCGTCCTGTTTATAGAACTTGGTCCAGGCATCAAAACTGGATTCAGCCAGGGTCTGACGAAAACGTCCCGGCGTCTGCCACACGCGGGTGATCGAATTGGCAAGCAATTCCAGATAGCCTTCCGGCTTGATCAGTCCGCTACGCACCAGGCCCAGGTCGTCGTAATACGAGGTTATGCCTTCAAACACCCAAAGCAGGCGGGTGTAATTTTCCCTGTCCAGGACATAGGGTGTGAACGCAAGGGGCTTAATGCGTTTCACATTCCAGGAATGAAAATACTCATGGCTGCACAATCCCAGGAAGCGGCGATATCCCTTGTCCATGCCTTCAACGCCTTTCCGGGGCAGGTCTTCGCGCTTGCATACCAGGGCGGTAGAGGCTCTATGCTCAAGCCCTCCGTAGGCATCACCCAGGGCCAGGGTGAGAAACCAGTACCGATCCATGGGCAGGCTGCCGCCAAACAGATCCGCGTGGGTCTCGCAGATCCGCTTCAGGTCTTTACAGATTCTTGGCAGGTCCGCGTTATGCCTTCCCGAGAGTACAAAATGGTGGGGGACACCTGCCGCCTCAAAACTCATCACGTCGAAATCACCCAGCTCCACCGGGTGATCAATTAATTCGTCGTAATCCGAAGCACGATAGGAACCAAATTCCAGCTCCCCTGCGCCGTTTGGCAGCAAGGCCGTGGCCACCTTCCAGTCGCTATAGCGCTCATCACGCGGTGGCTGGATATCCACTTCGCAAGCATGCTGCTCCTGGGACTTCACCGCCAGGAATACGCTGGTGGCATTAAAGAAGCCACGCTGGTTATCCAGGTAGGCGCCCCTTACCGACAGGTCATAGGCATACACCTGGTATTCCAGCAACAACTCTCCCTGGCAGGGATCACACAACCACTCTGCCTTGGCAATCTTCTCGCAACCAATCTGGCGCCCCCCGCAGCTGGCATTCACCTTGATCACCTGCCGGGCAAAATCGCGAATAAGATAGCTGCCCGGAATCCAGTCAGGCAACCACAGGCCCTGCCCCTTGGGGTCCGGGTTCGGAATCCGGATTTGCACCTCAAACAAATGATTTTCAGGCTGCACCGGGCAGATGCTGTAGTGGATAGTCATACTTTATTCCCAATCGATAGCCGGACCCCCTCCGGGGCCGGCCTGGCTAAAAACGTAATCTGGTTGCCGGAGCTATGCCGACCCCCTGGCTCACTCGCTACGGGGTAAGAACACTTCCGCCAACATGCAGCGAACGCTGCCGCCGGCACAGTCTTCAATATATGGGACCGACACTGCAAGAGGCTCAAGGTATTTTTTAATAATCTCAAGCTGGTCGGCTCGCAAGCTGGCATGGGCCCGCCCGGACATCACCAGCCTGCCCTTCCCACCTCGCCCGATGACCTCGAGCATATTACCGGCGAAGGCTTCCATTTGTTCGAGGCTAATCAGTACCAACTCGTGGCCAGTTTCCTCGAGGCGTTGCAGCACCGCTGCACGCACCGCCTCATCCCGGATGGAATCGGCGCAAATTACCGCAAGACCCGAGCCGATGCAGAGCATCACATTGGTGTGATAAATCGCGCTGCCCTGGGCATCCACGGCTTCGAACAAGACCATCTCGTAGCCCATCCGCTGGGCAAAGTCTGCCGCCGCCTGCAAATGCGTGCGCGGTGACAAGCACGCGTAGGCCAGGCGATTCACCCGGTCGAACACCATGCTCCCGGTCCCCTCCAGGTACTGCTCCCGGGCCTCGTGATCACTCAGGTCAGAAATTTCCCGGATATCAAAACCCAGGTCCTCGTGCAGATACTCCAGCACATCAGGCCGCCTTTCCAGGCGTCGGTTTGGAGCAAGCATGGGATACAGGACAACCCGTCCATCCGCGTGAAAACTCACCCAGTTATTGGGGAAGATCGCATCAGGCTTTACCGGGGAATCCGTGTCCTCGATAACCAGCACTTCCACTCCGGCCCCTTCCAGGGCGGACACCAGCCCGTTGAACTCGGCAACCGCACGACGATTGTCCGCCGCATCTTCCCCATGCTTGACCTGGAAGGCATTGGAAACGGCCGTCTCCGGGTTGGACAGAAAATTACGCGGCCGCACCATCATGACGGTGGAAGAACTCTGGGACATTATCGCCTCTTCATTAACTACGAGACTTTTCAGGCCTCTCTCACAGGAATCTTGCCAATCTTCATCCGCCACTCGGCAGGGCCGGTCTCGTGAACCGAACTACCTGTTGAATCCACCGCCACGGTGACCGGCATATCACGCACTTCAAACTCGTGAATCGCTTCCATCCCGAGTTCCTTGAAGGCAACAACACGTGATGAACGAATCGCCTTGGACACTAAGAAGGCAGCGCCACCCACAGCCATCAGGTAGACGGCCTTGTGCTTCTTGATTGCCTCGATAGCAACCGGACCGCGTTCTGCCTTACCCACCATGCCAATCAAGCCGGTCTTATCCAGCATCATCTCGGTGAACTTATCCATGCGGGTCGAGGTGGTGGGACCTGCCGGGCCAACGACCTCGTCGCGCACCGGATCCACCGGGCCGACGTAATAGATAAAGCGGTTGGTGAAATCCACGCCCTCAGGCAGTGGCTCGCCACGGGCAAACATATCTGCAATGCGCTTGTGAGCGGCATCCCGGCCGGTCAGGAGCTTGCCGGAGAGCAAAATGCGCTCGCCGGGTTTCCAGCTGGCGACATCTTCGGGAGTCACCTCATCCAGGTTCACACGGCGGGTATCGGCACTCACCGACCAGGTAATCTTGGGCCAGTCTTCAAGACTGGGCGCTTCAAGCTGAGCCGGTCCGTGACCATTGAGCATGAAGTGGGCATGCCGGGTCGCCGCGCAGTTCGGAATCATGGCCACCGGCAAAGAGGCTGCATGTGTTGGGTAGTCCTTGACCTTTACGTCCAGGACCGTGGTCAGACCACCAAGACCCTGGGCACCGATGCCCAGCGCATTCACCTTTTCATACAACTCGAGACGCAGTTCCTCAGCACGATTGGAGGGGCCTCGCTCAGCCAGTTCATGGATATCCACGTGGTCCATCAGGGACTCTTTGGCCAGCAACATGGCTTTCTCAGCCGTGCCGCCGATGCCAATCCCCAGCATTCCCGGCGGGCACCAGCCGGCCCCCATCTTGGGAACCGTTTCCAGCACCCAATCAACCACGCTGTCACTGGGATTGAGCATGACGAATTTCGACTTGTTTTCGGAACCGCCACCCTTGGCCGCAATTCGCACGTCCACGGTATCGCCTGGAACCAGTTCCACATGCACGATAGCGGGGGTGTTGTCCCGGGTATTCTGGCGTTTGCCAGCCGGATCCGAGAGCACCGAGGCCCGCAGGGTGTTGTCCTTATCTGTGTACGCCCGACGTACCCCTTCGTCCACCAATTCCTGGACACTGCGCTTGGTATCAAAGGTCACCTTCTGACCGACCTTGAGAAAGACCACGCAAATACCGGTGTCCTGGCAAATGGGCCTGTGGCCCTCGGCAGACATACGGGAGTTCACCAGTATCTGGGCCATGGCATCCTTGGCGGCCGGCGACTTCTCTCTTTCGTAAGCCTCGGAGAGCGCCTGGATGTAGTCGATCGGGTGATAGTAGGAGATGAACTGAAAGCCTTCAGCAATGCTCTGGATGAAATCTTCTTCGCGTATGACCGTCATGATATTGCAGTCCTTGTAGCAGGGTGTTCGGACACGATGAGGAATTGTACATCGCGAATCGTCAGGATGCCCTCGAGGTTTTCCGAAGGGTGCTGCTCACGAAAACCCGGGCATCGGAGGCAATTATGGCCCCTCAACAGCCTCAGAGAGCCCCGGACAGGGCGAAGTAACCGGCAGTTGGGGATTGTGCCTGCAGGATATGATTATGTCGGCGGTCATGGGGCGGACTGGCCTGGCGGCCCTGGCGCCTGGAAAGAGCCGGTGAGGATACAGGGTCCGGGACGCAGAAGCCCCGGACCTGCAAACCTAAT